>NZ_FNSM01000001.1:1662500-1995000 GCF_900105415.1 Streptomyces sp. TLI_105
TCGCGGGCGGTCACGGCGAAGCGCTCGATCCGCCCGGGGGTGAAGGCCCGGCTGACCAGTCGCCTCAACCGGCCGTGTTGCGGCGGATCCTGATTGAGCATCATGCGCCGGATGAAGGGCAGGTCCGCGGGGTCGGGATCGCGGATCTGGGTGGCGCCGAGGTGCGAGGAGTACGTCCCCGAGTCCTTGAGCACCCGGACGACGTCGGCGTGCCGGGTGACGGCCCAGAACCCGGATCCGGCGGGCCAGCCGAGGATCTCCGGCTCCTCCTGGCGGGAGACGGGGGCCCGGTCGCGCAGGACGCGGAAGCGGTCGCGCGGGATGCCTGCGGCGTAGATCCGCGGGTCGAAGACGTCGGGCGTGTCGTCCGTGTTCCCCACCGACCCTCCCCTCGGGGTGAAGACGTCACCATCATGACAGGTCAGAGCCGTTTTTCGTAGGACGGAACGCACAGTTCGAGAGCCTTGTCCGGGCTGTCCCCCGACTCCCAGAATCTCCGTCGTGCATCACACGGAGATGCATCGCACGGAGAACAGGGGGCCCATGGGGAACGCAGGGAAGTACAGCCAGGACGCGGTGCTGCGGGCGCGGGTGCTGTTGCTGGGGTCGGAGGAGCCGAGCCTTCGAGAGCGGCTGGAGGCGTATCGGGTACTGGCGGAGGTGAGCCCGCGGGCGTACCTGCCGAAGCTGGTCGACGCGCTGGTCGAGCGGGCCCGCGAGTGGGGGGATCCGGAGATCCGTCGAGCCCTGTACGGCGAGGCCGCCGACGCGGCGCGGTGCTTCGACGCGGACGTCCCGGACCGGGAGGAACGGCTGCGCCACGCCCTGAGCCGCTACGAGCACGCCCTGTTCGCCGTCGGCCGACGGGCCGAGGGCCGGGCGGTCTGCGAGGAGCTGGCGGAGGCCGGCCGGTACGGACGCCTCGCGGTCGTGCTGGCCGAGGAGGGACGGCACGGGGAGGCGGCCGAACTGCTCGGCCGACACATCGCGCCCGGGGACGCGGACGTGTCCGCCTGGACGCTGATCGAGTGGGCGGCCGAACTCGACGCGGCCGGACGGCACGAGGAGGCCCTGGGGGTGTTCGCGGGCGTCGTGGACGACGCGCGGCGCACGGCGGCGGACGACCGCGCCCCGCTGGCCTGCCTGGCGTGGAAGCTGGAGCAGTACGCCCGGATGCTCGGGGCCGCCGGACGCCCGCCCGAGGAGGCCGCCGCGCGGCGCGAGACGCTGGCCCTGCTCGCCCGTCTCGCCGAGGGCGGCGAGCCGGTGAGCTGGAGCAACATCCAGGCCACGTGGGTGACCCTGCTCGTGCTCTCGGGCCGGTCGGCCGAACCGGCCGCCACTCCCGAGGCCCCGCTGCCGGCGTTCGGGGTCCACCCCGTCCACGGGTGGTCTCCCGATGTGCGGGAGGAGTACTTCGCCTCGATCCCCGTCCTCGAAGAACAGACGGACGCCCTGCGCGAGTCGGGCGTTCCATCCGAACTGATCGCCACCCGGCGTCGCCTGACCGTACGCCGGGCGCTCCGCTGGGAGACGTCCGGCCGCCGGGCCGAGGAGTCGCTCCGCCCTTCCTTCGACGAGGGCGTGAACCTCGCCCGTCGCCCGACCGCCGACCCGAGCGCACTCGCCCGCGCCCTCACCGACCGGTCCATGTTCCTCCTCGCCGTCAAGCGGTACGAGGAGGCGCACGCGGACTTCGCAGAGGCCTTCACCCTCCAGCCAATCGTTACCCGCACGTAACTTACTGAGTAGTTACCACGGGTAAGGCACTCCGGTTACCGTCGGGTCACTTTCACTGCCCCCCAACAGTGCCCCAGTGAGGAGTGCCCCGTGCGCACATCCCTGGTCCTCGCCGTCTCGGCCGCCCTCGTGGCCGGGACGGCCCTCGGGCTCGCCCCCGCCGCCCAGGCCGCCGAGACCGCCGGTTCCCTCCGTTTCGTCGACATCGCCGGGGACGGCGGCACCGTCCTCAAGGCGAACGTCGTCACCCCCGCCGGAGCCGGCGGCGCCACCCGCCACCCCGTCATCGTGCTGCCCACCAGCTGGGCCGTGCCCCAGGTCGAGTACCTCGCCCAGGCCCAGAAGCTCGCCGACTCCGGCTACGTCGTGGTGAGTTACAACTCGCGCGGCTTCTGGCAGTCCGGCGGGGAGATCGAGACCGCGGGCCCCAAGGACATCGCCGACGCCTCCAAGGTGATCGACTGGGCCCTCGCGAACACCCCGGCCGACCCGAACCACGTCGGCATGGCGGGGGTCTCGTACGGCGCGGGGATCAGCCTCCTCGCCGCCGCGCACGACCCGCGGATCAAGGCCGTCGCCGCGCTCAGCGGCTGGGCCGACCTCATCGACTCCATCTACAGCGGCCGCACCCAGCACCTCCAGGCCGCCGCCCTGCTCGGCGGCGCCGGCTACCTCACCGGACGCCCCGGCCCCGAACTCCAGCAGATCCTGGGCGACTTCCTCTCCTCCGACCTGGCCAAGGAGGAGGACATGATCGCCTGGGGCCGCAAGCGCTCCGCCGTCGAGCAGATCGACCGGATCAGCGCCAACGGCGCCGCGATCATGCTCGGCAACGCCTGGGGCGACACCATCTTCCCGCCCAACCAGTACGCGAGCTTCTACGAGAAGCTCACCGGCCCCAAACGCCTGGAGTTCCGTCCGGGCGACCATGCCACCGCCGAGGCCACCGGCCTCCTCGGCCTGCCCAACGACACCTGGACCAGCGCCCGCCGCTGGTTCGACCACTACCTCAAGGGCGTCGACAACGGCGTCGACCGCGAGCAGCCGGTCCGGCTGAAGCCCCGGTCCGACGCCGGCTACGAGGGCTACCCCGACTGGAAGTCCCTGGACGCGAACCGGCGGAAGTTCGACCTCGGCGGTACGCAGCGGATCCGGGCGAACGTCGACTCCGGCGCCGACGGCGGCGTCGTCATGCTCTCCAACCTCCTGGACCAGTTCTTCCAGGCCCCGCCCGTCGCCTCCATCCCCCTCCTCCCCCGCGCCTTCGCCGGCGTCTGGCAGTCGGAGCGGTACGCCACCCCGCAGCGGGTGCGCGGCACGGTGAAGGTGCACACCACGGTCAGCTCCACCGAGGAGAGCGGCACCCTCGTCGCGTACCTCTACGACGTGGGTCCGCTCGGGCTCGGCAAGCTGGTGAGCAACGCCCCGTACACCTTCCACGACCGGACCCCCGGGCAGCCGTTCGGCGTCGACCTGGAGCTCTTCTCGACGGCCTACGACGTCCCGGCCGGACACCGGCTCGCGCTGGTCGTCGACACCGTCGACCCGCTCTACATCGAGCACAACCCGACCGGCGCGCAGCTGACCTTCTCCTCCCCCACGGCCGACCCGTCGTACGTGTCGGTCCCGCTGCGGGCGGAGTGATCACCGGCTGCTGCCGGGCGGGTGCGGCTCCATGCCCGCTACTGCTGTCCCGGCAGCAGCGTCCGCGGTTCGGCCGGAGCGACCTCCACGGCCTTCGTCTTCGGGCTGCGGCGCTCCCTGCGGGCCACCCAGGTGGCGAACCAGGAGAGCAGCATGCACATCCCGATGTAGATCGGTGAGATGACGAGGACGACGGGGATGAACGGCAGGTCGTAGTCGAGGTTGGACGCGATCAGCTTGCCGGCGTGCAGGAACTCCTCGTAGGTGATGAGGAAGCCGAGCGAGGTGTCCTTGAGGGCGACCACGAGCTGGCTGATGATGGCCGGGAGCATGGCGCGGACGGCCTGTGGCACCAGGACGTACGTCATCACCTGGGTCTTGCGCATGCCGAGCGCGTAGGCGGCCTCGCCCTGGCCCCGTGCGACGGCGTGGACGCCGGTGCGGAAGACCTCGGCGAGCACGGAGCCGTTGTAGAGGGTCAGGCCGGCGACGAGCGCGGGCAGCGGCTGCACCTTGAGCGCCACGAAGATGAAGAAGATCATCACGAGGACGGGCATGGCGCGGAAGAACTCGACGAGCAGCGTCGAGATCCAGCGCGGCACCCGGTGCTCGGAGAGGCGCCCGGTGGCGAGGACCGCGCCGAGGGCGAGCGAAAGGACCGAGGCGTAGGCGAAGGCCTTGAGGGTGTTGCCGAGGCCCCTGAGCAGCAGCTCCTGGATGCCCTTGTACTCGAAGGGCGTCCATTTGGCGGAGGTGAACTGCTCGGTGTCGAAGAGGAGGTGGAGGGCCCAGCCGACCAGCGCGAGGAGGACCACGGTCGACGCGAGTCCGTAGAGGAGGTGGCGCTGCCGGGCGTGGGGTCCGGGGATGTCGTAGAGGGCGGTGGACTCGGTCATCGGGCGACTCCCCAGCGCTTCTCCATGAGGTGGAAGAGGGCGCTGATGGTGAGGGTGATGATCAGGTATCCGACGGCGATCCAGACGAAGGTCCAGACGATGTTGTAGCCGAGTTCGCTGAGGGTCTTGTAGGTGCCGAGGAGTTCGGTGACGCTGAACGCCCCGGCGATCGCCGAGTTCTTGGCGAGGGCGATCAGGGTGGAGCCGACGGGCGGGATGACGGTGCGGAAGGCCTGCGGCAGGACGATCGTGGAGAGGGTCTGGGAGAAGGTCATGCCCAGGCTGCGGGCGGCCTCGCCCTGGCCGCGCGGCACGGTGTTGATGCCGGAGCGCAGCGCCTCGCAGATGAAGGCGGAGGTGTAGCAGCCGAGGGCGAGGACCGCGAACAGCTCGAAGGGCAGCACGATTCCGAAGCGGGGCAGGCCCAGCATGACCGCGAAGAAGAGCAGGGTCAGCGGGGTGTTGCGCAGGACGGTGACCCAGACCGTGCCGAAGACCCGGAAGGAGCCCACGGGCGCGGCCCGGAAGGAGGCCATGACGAAGCCCAGGACGAGGGCGAGCGCCGAGGAGTAGACGGTGAGTTCGACGGTGCCGAGGAAACCCTTGGCGTAGAGCGAGAAGTTGTCTGTCAGTACGTCCATGTCAGCGGTGGCGGTCCTCAGTTGGCCGGGTAGCGGTCGATGGCGGGAGGCTTGGGGGCGGGGACCCCGGAGAGGCCGAGGGTGGCGTCGTACGCCTTCTTCCAGTCGCCGTTCTTCTCGTGGACGGCGAGGGCGTCGTCGAGGGCGAGGCGCAGGGCGGTGTCGCCGTGCGGGACTCCGATGCCGTACGGCTCCTCGGAGAACGGCTTGCCGACGACCTTGAGTTCGTCGGGGACCTTGGCGGCGTAGCCCATGAGGATCGTGTCGTCGGTGGTGACCGCGTCGACCTGGTAGGTCAGCAGGTTGTCCACGCAGACGGAGTAGGTGTCGTAGGCGACGAGTTCGGCCTCGGGGTAGCCCTTCTCGATGCGCTGGTACGGGGTGGAGCCGGCGGCCGAGCAGACCCGCTTGCCGTCCAGGTCCTGCGGTCCGTCGATGTCGTTCTCGTCGGTGCGGACCAGGAGGGACTGGCCGGCCCGGTAGTAGGGGCCGGCGAAGCCGACGAGCTTCTTGCGGTTGTCGTTGATGGTGTACGTGCCGACGTAGTAGTCGATCTGGCCGTTCTGGAGGGCCGTCTCGCGGTTGGCCGAGGCGATGGTGCGGAAGTCGACGCCGGCCGGGTCGAAGCCGAGGGAGGCGGCCGTCATCTTGGCGATCTCGATGTCGAAGCCGGAGTAGCGGCCGGTGGCGGGGTCCTTCTCGCCCATGTAGGGCTGGTCCTCCTTGGCTCCGACGACGAGCCGGCCGCGTCTCTTCGCCCGATTCCAGGTGGCGGAGTCCGGCAGGGTGAAGCCCGACTCGACCCGGTAGACGGGGAGTTGGTCGGGCTGCGGGCCCTTGACGGGCGGGCTGCCCTCCTTGCCGCAGCCGCCGACCGCAGCCGTCACGGCGAGCAGCAGGGCGAGGGGGGCGAGGGTCCGGTGCGTACGCTGCATGGTTCCCGCCCGGGTCAGTGCTTGAGGATCTTGGAGAGGAAGTCCTTGGCGCGCTCGCTGCGCGGGGTGGTGAAGAACTCCTCCGGCGTGCGGTCCTCGACGATCTTCCCGTCGGCCATGAAGACGACCCGGTTGGCGGCGGAGCGGGCGAAGCCCATCTCGTGGGTGACGACCACCATCGTCATTCCCTCGCGGGCGAGTTGCTGCATGACCTCCAGGACCTCGTTGATCATCTCCGGGTCGAGGGCCGACGTCGGCTCGTCGAAGAGGAGGGCCTTGGGGTCCATGGCGAGGGCGCGGGCGATGGCGACGCGCTGCTGCTGGCCGCCGGAGAGCTGGGCCGGGTACTTGTCGGCGTGCGCGGCGAGTCCGACCCGGTCGAGGAGTTCGCGCGAACGCCGGTCGGCCTCCTCCTTCTTGCGCTTGCGGACCTTGATCTGCGCGAGGGAGACGTTGGCGAGGACGGTCTTGTGCACGAAGAGGTTGAAGGACTGGAAGACCATGCCGACCTCGGCGCGCAGCCGGGCCAGCGCCTTGCCCTCCTCGGGGAGGGGCCGGCCGTCGATGAGGATCTCGCCCGACTCGACGCTCTCCAGCCGGTTCATCGCGCGGCAGAGGGTGGACTTGCCGGATCCGGAGGGGCCGATGACCACGACCACCTCCCCGCGTCCGACGGTGAGGTCGATGGACTGGAGGACGTGCAGCGCGCCGTAGTGCTTGTTGACGCCACGCAGTTCGATCAGCGGATCGACGACGGCCATGCGCTGCCCTGCCCCGTTTCTCGGCGGTGTCGCGGTCAGCGCAAACTATCCATGAGAAAAAGGGACTTCACGCCCGACACGCATGAAACGGGAATAAGCCGTATTTACTGCAGAAGGGTGGATCGGGGCGGGCGGGAGCTCAGTACTCGGAGGCCTCCGCGTACACCTGGGAGAGCTGCGGCGCGCCCGTCATCGCCCAGTCGAGACCGGCCTCGACGACCTGGATCTCCCGGCCGGAGGCGAGCCGCACCACGGGGCCGCCGCCGGGCCACACCTGCCACCGGGCGCCCGGCACGTTCCGGACGATCACGGTGCCGAGGTAGAGTCCGGCGTCGTTCCCGACCCAGGGAAGCTCTTCGGGATCGTTCCGCCAGCGGGGCGGGAGCTGGTCGAGCTCCTGGAGGGAGCGCGGGGTGTCGTCCAGGGCCACCCCGGCCTCCGCGACCCGGGACCGCAGCAGCTCGCACTCCGAGAGGAGCTCGGCCACCCCCTCCGGGTCGCGGTCGAAGGCCGCGGCCAGGGGGGAGTCCGAGGAGTCGGGCTCATGCCGCTTGCGCCAGCTGTCCAGAAAGGGAATGTTCATCCGAACAGCGTCGCACCGTGGCCTCTCGGACGACACCCGGCGCGCGGTGATCGTCGCGACCGGCGTCAGACGTCGAGGTCGACGACGACCGGCGCGTGGTCCGAGGCGCCCTTGCCCTTGCGCTCCTCGCGGTCCACGTAGCTGTCGGAGACCGCCTCGGCGAAGGGCTTGTTCCCGTAGACCAGGTCGATGCGCATGCCCTTGTTCTTCGGGAAGCCGAGCGCGCGGTAGTCCCAGTACGTGAAGGGGTGGTCGTACTTGAGGGGGCGCGGGACCACGTCGGCGAGACCGGTCTCGCGGAGCCCGGCGAGCGCGGCCCGCTCCGGCTCCGTCACGTGCGTGGCGCCCTCGAAGACGGCGATGTCCCAGACGTCCTCGTCGGTCGGGGCGATGTTGTAGTCGCCGAGGACCGCGAAGGGGCGCTCCCCCGCCGCGTCCTCCGCGACGGCCGCCTTGAGCGCCTCCAGCCAGCGCAGCTTGTACGCGTAGTGCTCGTGGGCCACCTCGCGGCCGTTCGGCACGTACACCGACCAGACGCGGACCGGGCCGCAGGTCGCGGAGACCGCCCGGGGCTCCTGCACCCCGTCGTACTCCGGGCCGCCGGGCAGTCCGGTCACCACGTCCGCGAGGCCGACCCGGGAGACCAGGGCCACGCCGTTCCACCGCCCGGTGGCGTTGACCGCCGACTCGTAGCCCAGGGCGCGCAGCTCCTCGACGGGGAACTGCTCGGCGGCGCACTTGGTCTCCTGGATGCACAGCACGTCGGTGCCGCTGCTCTCCAGCCAGGCCAGGAGCCGGGGCAGCCGGGCGGTGATCGAATTGACGTTCCAGGTGGCGATGCGCATGGGCGCAAGCCTACTGGCGGGGTGTGACAGTGCGCGGATTCGGAGCTCGCGGTGCGCGGATTCGGAGCTCGCGGTGCGCGGATTCAGAGCTCGGTGGAGGCGCCGGAGGCGAGGCGCGCGTGGTGGGTGCCGCCGAGCTCGCCGATCTGCCGGTCGTAGATGGGCCGCGCGAGATCGGTCAGCAGCGCGTCGTGGATGTCGTACGCCCGGCGCGGCTTGACCTCGCGCACGTAGTCGATGACCTCGGAGATCTTGTTCCAGGGGGCCATGACGGGCAGCAGCAGCGTGTCGACCGGCTGGTCGGGCACGGTCAGCGCGTCGCCGGGGTGGAAGACGGCGCCGTCGACGAGGTAGCCCACGTTGGTGATGCGCGGGATGTCCGGGTGGATCACCGCGTGCAGCTCGCCGTGGACCCGGACGTCGAAGCCGGCCGCCGTGAAGGTGTCGCCGTGCCCCACGGTGTGCACCCGGCCGGGAAAGGCCGCCGAGAGCCGGTCGGCGACGCTGCGCAGCGTCCAGATCTCGGCGGCCCCATTGGCCTCCAGGGCCGCGCGCAGCCGGCCCTCGTCGAAGTGGTCGGGGTGCTCGTGGGTCACGAGCAGCGCGTCGGCTCCGAGGACGGCGTCCTCCTCGGTGAACATGCCGGGGTCGAGGACGAGGGTGCGGCCGTCCTTCTCCAGCCGCACGCAGGCGTGGGACTTCTTCGTCAGCTTCACCCCGCCAGGCTACGCCGGGGGCGTCGTCTCCTCCGTGACGACCCGGTTGACCACCCGCAGCGCCGTCTCGGCGGCCGGGAGGCCGCAGTACACGCCCGCGTGGAGGACGATCTCGCGGAGCTCCTCGGGCGACAGACCGTTGCGGAGGGCCGCCCGGGTGTGGTCGGCGAGGGCCTCCCGGTGGCCGCCGGCGAGGAGGGCGGTGAGGGTGACGGCGCTGCGCAGGCGCCGGTCGAGCCCCTCGCGGCTCCAGACCTCGCCCCACGCGTAGCGGGTGACGAGCTCCTGGAAGGCGCCGTCCGGGTCGTCGGCGAGGGCCTGGTCGACATGGGCGTCGCCGAGGACCTCGCGGCGCAGCCCGAGCCCCTTCTCGTACGGGTCGGGCCGGCCGGCCTCGGCGGGCTCGGCGTCCGGGGCGGCCGGGGCGGGCTCGACGACCGGCACGGGCGGCACGGGCGGCGGCACGTTCAGGGTGCCGCTGGGCTCCTGGGCGGTGCCGGAGAAGTGCTCGGTGAGCAGGTCGGTGACGGCGGCCGGCTGCTCGACGGGGGCGAGGTGCGAGGCGCCGGGGACGACGGCGAGCCGGGCGTCGGCGATGCCGGCGACCAGGGTGCGGGCCTCGGCGGGGCCGGTGACCTGGTCCTCGGAGCCGACGAGGACGAGGGCGGGGATGCCGATGCTGCCGAGGGCCTCGCGGACGTCGAAGACGGCGAGGGCCTCGCAGGCGGCGATGTAGCAGGCGGGGTCGGTGGTCCGGACCATCTGGACGGCCCAGTCGACGATGGCGGGCTGCGCGCCGGCGAAGAGCGGGGTGAACCACTGCTCGGGCGCGGTGCGGGCCATCGGCTCCAGGCCGTTGGTGCGGACGATGACGCCCCGCTGACGGAACTCGTCGGCGGTGCCGAACCGGGGCGAGGCGGCGACCAGGGCGAGCGAGGCGACCCGGTGCGGCGCGCGCAGGGCCAGGTCGAGGCCGACCGCGCCGCCCAGGGAGCAGCCCGCGTATCCGAAGCGCTGGACGCCGAGCGTGTCGAGGGTGGCGAGGAGCCGGTCGCCGAGTTCGGCGACGGAGGTGAAGGGCTCCGCGGGCGCGCCCCCGTGTCCCGGGAGGTCGAAGCGGACGACCCGCCACTCACGGGTGAGCTCCGGTATCTGCCGGTCCCACATGTGGAATGTGGTACCGAGCGACGGCCCCAGGACAAGGACCGGAGCCTGTTCCGGCCCGTCAACGCGGTACTGCAGCGTATCGATCTTGGTCTCGCTCACCGGTTCACACCTTCATCTGTCACGACAGCCCCTATAGCGTCGGGTCCGAATGGGTGATCCTGACCAGGTGGAACACCTCACGGGCAGCGTAACGTTTGAGGCATCGGACGATTTCGCGTCGGGTCTTGCCCTGTTGGGTGCGGCGCTCGTAGTACTCCTGGGTGCGCGGGTCGAAGCGCAGGCGGGTCTGCGCGATCCGGTGCAGGGCGGCGTTGGCCTGTCGGTCGCCGCCGCGGTTGAGGCGACGGTACTGCCTCGCGCCCGAGGATCGCTCGACGGGGCTGACCCCGCACAGCGCGGCAAAAGATGCCTCACTGCCCAGACGTTCGGGGTTGTCCCCCATCGTGATCAGCAGAGTCACGGCGGTATCCGGGCCGATGCCCACCACGTCGAGCAGTTGCGGGGCATGGCGTTCCACGAGTCGGGCCAGACGGGCGTCCACGTCCCGGATCTGCTCGGAGAGCCGGCCGATCCGGTGGGCCAGCAGGCGCAGGGTGATGCGGGTGGCCTGCGGCACCGACTCCTCGCCTCCCTCTTCGTGACTGCTCACATCGGCGAACCGCGCACAGGTACGGAAGAGTTCGGCATTGCCCAGTCCGGCCAACTCTTCCCGCAGGGCGGGGTCAGCAGTGATGGTGGAAGCGATCAAGCCGAGGCTCCGCGGCTGGCTCCATGCCGGCATGGTCCCCGCATCGCTGGCGGCGGGCGTCGTCCTCATCTGCCTGGCGGGGACACCGCAGGCCGTGTTGGCCTGCACCGTGTACTCCGTCACGGCCTGGCTGCTGTTCGGGACCAGCGCCGTCTACCACCTCGGCACCTGGGGGCCACTCGGTGAGGCCGTTCTGCGCCGCCTCGACCACGCCAACATCTTCCTGATCATCGCCGGCACGTGCACCCCGCTCGCCGTGCTCCTGCTCTCCCCGGACCAGTGGTCCTTCCTGCTGTGGATCGTGTGGACGGGCGCTCTGGTCGGCATCGCCTTCCGCGTTCTGTGGGTCGGAGCTCCCCGCTGGCTGTACACCCCCTGCTACCTGGCCCTGGGCTGGGCGCCCGTGCCCGACTTCCTGCACAGGGGCGGGGGTGGCCGTGGTCTCCCTGATCGTGACCGGCGGGCTTCTCTACAGCGCGGGCGCGGTCGTCTACGCCCTCCAGCGCCCCAACCCCTCGCCCCGCTGGTTCGGCTTCCACGAGGTCTTCCACGCGCTGACCGTGGCGGCCTTCACCGCGCACTACCTCGCCGTCTTCCTTGCCGCTCACTGAGCGGTCGAGGTGCGGGCCGCCCCACCCACTCGCCGGCCGTCCGGAGGACCGGGCGAGGGCCGGTGGTCCACCCCCACGGAACGTGGTGGGCCGGCCCCCACCGTCAGAACGCGGTGGGCCTGCCTCGGCGCGAGCGCAGTATCGAGCGCACCAGCAGGTACAGCACGGCGACGACGAGAAGCAGCACCCCGGTGGAGAGCAAGTACAGCATTCCGTCCACGACGGCGCCGATGACGATCAGGGCCATGGCGCTGCCGAGCAGGATCAGGAAGAGGAACATCGCACTGCGCCTCCCTGTGGCAGGGCGGCCTGGTGAAACCCGACCACGGGGCTGCGTCGGCTCGGAGTTGAGTCGCCTACCAGTAATGACGGCGTCCGCCGACCGCGTGACCGACCGCCCCGAGGATCCACAGGATGACCCCGATCACGACCAGGATGATTCCGATCGTCCACAAGATGGAGATGCCGGCCACGAACCCGATGACGAGCAGGATGATCCCGAGAATGATCATGGTGACCTCCGACCTCGCAGGTACCTCGATTCCAGCGTAGGCGCAACCCACTGAGGCGGCCTGTCAGGTTGTCACCCTCCTGCCCTTCCAGCGGGCATGGGCAGAAGCCGTCTGACCGGCAAGCCGATCAGGTGCGATGTGACGGCCGCGACGGCCAGGAGCCGGCGGGTGGGATTCCGTCCCGGACACGGCGGAGAATTCTCAGTCGACCCGATGGGCGCGGTGACGGACCTCCCGGAGGCTGACCTCCGACGGGAGACGGTCCAGGCCCGCCGAGTCCCGGGCGTGTGCGAGCGTGTCCCGGTCGAGTCGGTCCAGGATCCGCTCCGGTTCCGCGTGAGGCTCCAGCCACAGCCGCACTCGCGCGACCGGGGCGGTACGCCGGCCCCCCAGGCACACCCGTGCCCGCGCGACTCCGTCCAAGGCTTGCGCCTCTTTCTCGGTCACGTCCTCCAGGGCGCGGCCGTTGAGCCGGGCCGCCGTGCCGTCCTGGCTGTCGACGAGGACCTGGTGCAGCCGGTCTCTGCTCAGCAGTGTCCAGAGCCACCACAGCAGCAGCACCAGCAGCACGGCGAGCACCGTGATGACGGTCGGCCACCACCAGCCCTCCGCCCGCCACCGTAGGCGTCCCTCGTCGCCCAGGACGACATCGGCCGGGCCGCGGAAGGGCCACCAGCCCGGCACGTCGAAACCCCATCGGCGCTGCAGATCCAGCCCGCCCAGGAGCACGCCGCCGCCCAGGGCGAACAACCCGAGGCCGAGCAGCCCCAGCAGCACCCGGTTCACTGTCTTGATCATCGGGATCAGCGTCAGCCTTTCTTCGGCCGTCGGACGTGGACGGTCAGCGAGGGTCGCCGGGCGAGACCCAGGGTCGCCACGGCTTCGCCCAGTGCGGCATCGAGGTCGGCACGGACCTCGTCGAGATCGCGGAAATGCACCTGCGCCCGGGCTTTGATCTTCCGGCGACCGACATCGACCCGCGCCGACTCCACACCGGACACCCGTACGGCCCTGTCGCGCAGGATCAGGGCGACCGCCCGGCGGTCGAGACCGGCGCGGACCTCGCCTGTTCCTCGGGTGCCGGTGGGCTGCCGCATGGGAAGCAGCCTGCGCAGTCCCGGTGTCACCGCCAGCAGGACGAGGCACAGGCCGAGGGCCATCGCCACCGCGGCCCCGACGATCATCCAGCCGTCGTCCAGCGGCCGCGTGGCCAGCTCATCCGCGAGCCGGCGTCGCCAGCCCATCCCGGGCCGGCCCGCCCGCACGGAGACCACGTCGTACAGGAGCAGCCCGACGGCTGCGAGGGACAGCAGAGCCACGATGACCGCAGGAACCCGCCGCGCGGACCAGAAACGACGTGGCGACGCGCGGGCTGCCGACATCGCGCCGGCGTCCGGGTGTCCCGCGGAGGAATCCGTCGTGGCGGGCTCCGAGGGGAGAACGCCGTCGCCGGGCCGCTGCCGCCCCGTGTGCGCGCTCATCTCACCCTCTCCCGTTCCGTCCGCCGCGAGTGAGCCGAGTGCAGCCTCTCGACGGCCACCACGAGGTCGGACACCTCCACACCGGCCCACGCCGTGACGCGTTCGGTGACCTCTCGGCGCACCGCCGCGCACTGCGCCCCGATGTCCGACGGATAGCCCAGCTCCACGGCGATGCGCATCCGTACCTGCCCGAGCGCCGGTCGGCTCCCGGCAGGACCGCCTGCCCTCTCCGAGCCGTTCCTCTCCGGTGCCCTCCGCACCACCGCCGTCACGTCCGGGGTGCGGTGGCCGGGCGGCACGTGACCGGTCGGCTCGGAGAAACGGCTCAGTGCCTCGCGCGCCACCCGGGCGGCGATCTTCGCGACGACCCGGTCGGCGACCGTGGTCGCACCCCGTGCCCCGCGGGGGACGGGCGGGCGCCCGCCGGCTTCCCTGGTCACTGCCGCCAGTCTCTCCGTGCCCGGCGCTGGTCGTCACGAATACGTTGCTGATCGTCCCGGCGGCGGACGAAGTCGCCGGGTTCGAGATCGCCTTCCGCCAACCGCCCGACCACGAGTCCGACGGCACCCAGCACCAGCACCAGCAGGAAGGCCCAGAAGCCGCCGAAGTACGCAGCGAAACCCAGCGCCATTCCGGCGGCCAAACCCACCACGGATCTGCTCATCACGCGCTCCTTCGCCTGGTAGCCGACTCCGTCCGGCTACTGGAGCCGCTGCCGCTCCTGCCCCTCGCCCTCCTCGTCCTCCTCGTCGGGCAGCTTCACATCACCGACCATGATGTTGACTTCCACGACTTCCCGACCCGCCATCCGCTCCACCGCGGAGATCACGCTCTCCCGCACCGCCCCGGCCACGTCCGTGATCGAGACGCCGTAGTCGACGACGAGCTCCAGATCGATGGCCGCCTGCACTTCTCCGACCTCGACGCTGACCCCGCGGGTGACGGACTTGCCACTACCGGCGCCAGGCATCCGTTCCCGCATGGATCCCATCGAGCGCGCGAACCCGCTGCCCAGGGCATGGACGCCGCGCACGTCCCGTGCCGCCATCCCGGCGATCTTCTCCACCACCACATCGGCGATGGATGTCCGGCCACGAGAACCGGGCGCGCCGCCGTACTTTGCGCCGGTGTGCTCAGTCATCAGGCGCTCCTCCCTCGAGAAGTCAGCCGTTCACCCCTTATCCGAATTATATTCGCCATAGACCGTTTTGTTCGGTCGTCGTGAGTCGAGGGAGAGGGCGGCAGAGGTGAGGACCGAGGCGTTGATGCAGTCAGTACGTGGTCGGCTCGGCCTGGGGCGACTGCTGCCGCTCGGAGGGCCGGACGACGGCACGTGGATCACCGAACAAGCGGCCGTCCGGGCTCTCTGGCGCAAGGCCGCCGGGATCCCCGGCGTTCGACTGCAGAGCATGCGCATCGGACCGGTCCCGCACGAACCCGTGCTCGAACCGGCCGTTCGCCCGCCTACCGGCGGGCTCCCGCCCGGCCCGCTGGGGATCGAGGCGGCCTTCACCGGGTCCGTGACCACACCCGTGCCTCAGGCCGCCGAACAGTTGAGGACGATCCTGCTCGAGACAGCCGACGAAGACCTCGGCCTGAGCGCTGCGACAGTCGATCTGCGCGTCACGGATCTCCACGAAGGCCCGGAGGCGGACGGAGGACCGCAGACCGCGGAGAACGTCATGATGCCCCCGTCCAAAGAGGCGCCCACGCGAAGCTCGGCCCCCGCGACCGCAACCGAACCCCTGCGGGGGGTGATCGGAGAGCTGGCCGATGTCGCGTCGGCCGTGCCGGGCGTCGCCCGCCTCACCGCCCCACTGGGCGGCCACCCCGTCAGGGTGACGCACCAGGACGATCCGCCCGCCCGACACATTCAGATCCAGCTCGCGGTCGTACCCGGCCGCCATCCCCTGGAAGTCGCGCGGGCCGTCCGGGACGCCGTGACCGTCGCGGCCACGAGTGACGTCCGGGTCCCGACAACCGCTGCCGTCCTCATCACCGGGACCGCGGCGTAGCCGCATCGGCATGGAAGGTCTTCAGGCGGGCGGCCTTCTGCAGCCGCATCGGCACATGGCCCACGCCCGAAGTGGCTGACCGGAAACTTGTGGAGTTGCTCGGACTGCACGGCAGGTCCGTGTCCTCACTCTCAGCTGATGGCACGGCGAGTCCGGTGAAGAGCTGAACCTGCGAGGGCGGCGGGCAGGCCGGAGCGGTCTGACCGGATTCGAGCCGGTCGCAATGTGGCAACGTCCGGTCCGCCAATCTGCCCCTGGTCCCAGGCTGCGGCGACCCTTCTGCGTCAGGTCACCTCGGCACAGCTGGACTTCGCTCGTTCCGCCAGTTCCGCGGTGGCGACAAGGTCGTGAGCGCGTTCCGGGGACGCCCGACTCGGAACGCGCGAAGCAGCCGTGCGTCTTGAGTCCCGGGCCCCGGTTCCGCCCAGTCGATGGACGTCTCCCGCACCATGCGGGGGGGGCGGAGGCAATCACCCTGGTTCCTGCGGCACAGCACAGCAAAAAGCCCACGCCGAAGGCGTGGGCAAAGGGAACTTCCGAACCACGACAGCCAACCGGGGCGGTACACGCCCGCACGCCCCGTCACCAGAGGTGTTCCTCCACATGGGAGCGGCCCCGTCCAGGCACGGCGGGGCAGCACCGTCTCAGGCCGCTGCCGGTGGCCCGGCCGTCTCGGCGGCGCGGCGGTGTTCGGCGTTGATGCGCTGGGCTTCTTCGAGCTGGTCCTCGAGGACGATGATGCGGCAGGCGGCCTCGATGGGGGTGCCCTGGTCGACGAGTTCGCGGGCGCGGGCGGCGATGCGCAGCTGGTAGCGGGAGTAGCGGCGGTGGCCGCCCTCCGAGCGCAGCGGGGTGATCAGGCGGGCTTCGCCGAGGGCGCGGAGGAAGCTCTGGGTGGTGCCGATCATCTCGGCGGCACGGCCCATGGTGTAGGCGGGGTAGTCGTCGTCGTCGAGACGGCCGTAGGAGTCGTCTGCTGTCATTGGCACCTCTCTCGTGGAACGCGTGGAGGGGCCCTGGCGCCGTACGGCACCAGGGCCCCGAAGGAACTTCTACACCACGTGCCGACCCTGATACCGCGTCGGCCTTCTGTGTCCGCGTACCCGACCTGGCTGCTGTCGGGCGTGCGGGGATCGCGGTTGCTTGACCGGAGACCACCTCACTATCGATGTCCTGCGGTACCCGGACCCAAGACTTCCGTCCGGGCGATCCTGATGGTGCTTCGTTCCTCCGTTCTTCCCTCTGGATCAATCACTTGCCAAACGGGAACTGCGTACTGCTGTCACTGCGTACTACTGGTACTGCTGGTGTTGCGAACTGCTGATGGCCTCTCACAGCGCCACTTCGGCAGCCAGCCCCGTCGCCCGTCCTGCGTCTGCTCCGGCCTGGAACCCCACTGCCGAACTTCCCGGTGCGCGCGTCCGCAGCCGACGCCTTCACCGGGGGTACTGCTCACCGACTTCACTGCGGGGTACTGCGCACTGCACGCGCGGGTACCGCGTCTGTCATGACCGCGGTCCCGCCGCTGGCGGCCCCTGATCACTGCGGGCCACCCGGTCCGGCCGTCAGTCCCGTCGCCGTCCTGCAACCACCCTGGCTTCGGGGCTCCACCGCCGTACCGTCCTGCGCACTGCAACCACCTGTACCGCTGGTACTGCTTGCCGGCAGTTCGTCTCTGCCAGGCCCTGCTGTCTCTCTGTGCTACGAGAGAAACCATAACTACGCCACTGCTCAATGTCTACTCCAGCCAATATAGATTTCCGTGTGTCCAGCGACGAGATAATCGGCCTCGAAGAGTGACGCGGGTGGGTGCAGGGTGGTCGCACCGGGTTGACCGCCGCTCGTCGGGGCAGATGCGGCGGGCAGGGAGGAACGGGCAGGGACGATCCGGAGACCAGGGGGCCTGATGGACACGATGAGCGTCGATGTCGCGACCGATCGCCCTGCCGGTTCCGTCGCCGTGGCACGTGACAGCGCCCGGACCTTCCTCGAAGGGCTCGTGCCGGCGCTCGCACCCGAGGCCGCCGACACCGTGGTCCTGGTGGTCTCGGAGCTCGTCACCAACGCCCTGCGTCATGGCGGCGGCACCTGCACCCTCGACCTGGCCGCCCGCCCGGACGGCATCGAGGTGGCCGTGCACGACCACAGTCCCCATGCCCCGCGCATGCGCACCCCCGACCTCGATGTCGGCACCGGAGGCTTCGGCTGGCCCCTGGTCAACCGGCTCGCCACAGCGACCGCGGTCACTCGCCGGGCAACCGGAGGAAAGACCGTGAGCGCCCTCCTCCCCCGGTAGCACCAAGGGATTGGCATCGGCCCGGGCGTGCCGGTCAACCCGGAGGCCCCAGAGCGCTCGCTCATCACCGCTGTCGAGGCGGCCGAGCTTGCCCGTTGCTGGGGCCAGGAACGGTCCTCGCAGCTCGTCGACCGGACCACGCCCACGGACGTCGACCAGCTTCAACCCGGGTGCCGCCTGCCAGGGCCCTCGCCCTGGGGCCGTCTCTTGTGCGACCCGGTGCACTGGAGCAGCGTCAGTACGGCGCAGCGGGTGGGTGGTGAAGGTGTGGGTGCCTGACACCGGCCCCCACACCTTCACCTTGCCTATGCTGCGGCCCCCAGAAGCGGGAGCGCCAGACGGCAATGGATCAACGTCCTCCGAAGTTTCCGTTTGTAAGCACTTCTTTGGGTTCCACCGCACGGAACAGAAGTGGCTCCAGGCGTAAGAAGTTGATCTGGCTCCACTCGCGGAGCGATGCGCGAATCTTGGACGCTGGGTAGGGTCCGGGCGGGGAGGTGCGGGGATGAGTTTTCGGTTGGCGGCGTATGCCGTGTGCATCGAGGACGGGTGGGTGCTGCTCGCCCGTCACGTGCCACCGGCGGGCGAAAGTAACTGGACTCTTCCAGGTGGCCGGGGCGAGCACGGCGAAGATCCGTTCGATGCGGTGATCCGGGAGGTCGCCGAGGAGACAGGCTGCACCGCGGTGGTGGATCGCCTGCTGGGCGTGGACTCACGGGTGATCCCTGTGGCCGAAGCTCATGCGGGAGTCGAGCATCAGAATGTCGGCGTCTTCTATCGGGTCCGTATCACTGGCGGCCAGTTCCGGCCTGAGCCGAACGGCGAAATCGTCGAGTCCGTCTGGACCGTGATCTCTGACGTCGCCGGCCTGCGCCGGTCTTCGCTGGTCGATATCGGCCTCTCCCTGGCCCAGGCCCTTCCGGCAACAAGCCACGTCGATCCTGTCCCGGTCGACGGCCTGATCCAGCACTAGTACTCCAGCAGCGGTTCATGTCCTGAGCTGGTGGGGTTCGTTGCCCGGGCATGGTGGGGATGGTTGAGGCCCAGGTGTGGGCTGCGGAGTCGGAGTCGGTGTTCGCGCGGGTGGCGGGCCGGTTCGCCCGGGCGGATCTGCGGTGGCGGATGCGGGACTACCTGCGGGGACTGCTGGCGCCGGTGGGGACGAAGATCCCCGACGAGCGCCAGTTCGCGACCAAGGGCGAACTCGCAAAGTCCATCGTGACCAGGTGTCTGGGGTCGGCTATGTCGTCGCTGTACCGAAGTCGCAGCAGGTCAAGAGCCTGGCCGGGTTCTGGCGGATCGACGAACTGATCGCGGGGGCGCCGGAGGAGGTCTGGCAGCGGATCTCCTGCGGTGACGGGGCGAAAGGCCCACCTCTCTACGACTGGGCCAGCGCGAAGCTGCCGTCGATCGGATTCTTCGACGGGGACGAGCCCACCCATCACCGGTGGGTACTGGCCCGCCGCAGCCTGATCCGGCCGGACGAGATCACAGCCCTGAAACAACAGATCACCGATGTGCTCAAGCAGCACACACCCCACCTGCTCGAGTGCTACGGAGTGGGCCCGGACACCGCGGCGGCCCTCCTCATCGCCACAGGCGACAACCCCGACCGGCAGGTGCCGGTCGGGCCCTCCGAGCTGTCCGGGCGCCAGCTCACGTTCGCCCGCGGGTGGCGGTCAGGCCGCCGCGGGGGGCGTCGAGAAGCGCGGAGGCGTGCCGGATCGGGGCGAGCCCGCGGACGGGCGCGGTGGCCCGGGGAAGGGGGCGGCAGGTGAATCCGAGCTTGGCCATGGCCCGGAGGACCTCGTCGGCGGCGGAACGCCGTGCGCCGTGCGCCTCGCTGCCGAGGCGGGACCGCGTCGACCGCGGGAGCCCACCTCGGCTTTCTCCGGATACGCCTTCTGGGAAGGCGTATCCGCACAGCGAGTGACAGTGGCGCCGCCCCGACTGGGGCCTTCGTTCGGGACGACGGGAATCGACCCGCGCCACGAGTGTGGGAGAGGGCGGGCCGGCTGCCTTCCGGTCCCCTACGACACGCCCATGCCGTGATGGCTGATGATCTCGGCGTCCCCGCTTCCTCGGGCTGGATCTTGCGCGCGAGGCGGGTCACCCGTACCGGGCGGTGGCATGACGTGGGGTGCGTGGCCTCATGGCGGTGGTCGTCACAACGGCCCCAGCGCATTCACTCCGCCGAGGCCGCCCTTCCGGATCGTCACACGTGAGCGTGCTCGATCCATGCTCGATCCTACGACTGCCGACCGGGGCGGGCCAGCGGGCCATGGGGCGTTCCGGCTCAGCCGCGTTCTTCCTCTTCGGCCTCCATGCGGCGGATCCCCTGGTGGGTGAGGGAGACCATCGCGGGTGTGTTGCCCGGTTCCCAGTCGACGCTGATCAGGCCCTCGCCGGCGAGGTAGGTGCAGGCGGCGGCCAGGTCCTCCTCCGGGATGCGCAGGTCGTTGCGCAGCTTCCGCCCCGGGACGCCGAGGAGGCGATTGCCTTCGGTCTTCGGAGGCGGGGTAGCTGCGCTGTTCCGTCCCGGCGAAGGGGCGTCGGATCGTCTGGGCGATTGCGCGGGCGGCTTCGGGGGTGGCGGCGACGATGCGGATCTCGGCCTGTCCGGCCGAGGGCAGGGGCGCGGTGTCGGTGGGATGCAAGGGGTGTGGTCCCTTCACGGGCGAGCGGGAGGCCGGTGGGTGGGAGTCCGGTGAGCGGGAGGCTGGCGGGTGGGTTGTCCCGGGTGCCGGGTGCCCCGCCCGCGGCCTTCGGTCGGAGGAGTGGTCCGGGGTGGTCAGGGCGAGGTGCCCGTGCGCCTGCGGTGGGCGGCTTGCTCCGTCGGGGTGGGGTGGCTGTGGCCGGGCGGCCGGATCAAACTCGCGAGGCGTCGGCGTCGGCGTCGAGCGAGCCGTGAGGTGGCGGTCGCGCAGCGGTCCTTGCCGGTTGGTTCATCGCTCTTGTGACGAGATGCCATAGGGGACATTCGAGTGGAGTACGTCGTGCGCCGCAACTGCCTCCGCTCTGTTTGCAGTCGTCTTGCGCAGTGGCACGACGACCGAGGAGGCATTCGTGACTGGTTTTCAGGCTTTCACCACCGGCACCGTGGCGCTGTGGGATCTCGACCCGTACCGATTTCCTGCCGCGCCCGTCGACGATCTGCCGGAGCAGACGCCGACGGCCTGCGGCGTCCTGGAGCCCGGCGACCACCTTCTGCCCGCGCCGGAGCCGACGGGCCGCCCGTCCGCTCGTCTCGAGCCGGCCGACCGTCGCCGTCTGGAGCTGCATGCCGCTCTCACCACCGCGGGTATCGCACCCCTGCCGGGCGACATGGATGCCATCGAGGCCCTGTGCCGACTGGGCGACACCACCCATGTCGCGCTGCGGCGATGGATCAGCCACGCCATGTGACCCTCGTGGGGCCGGGCGCGCTGTGGGGCATGGGCCCGCGTCTGTCGGAGGAGACGGGCGAAGACCGTCGCCGGAGGCTCGCTGCCGTATCCAGGGAATCTGGCGGTACCTGTCAGATCACAAGAATCGGCCGGCTGAATCCGCCACGTCCCGCCTCCCTACCCCTACGGCTGCCGGTCCTGGAGAGTCGGGTACTTCGTCGGCCGATCGGGGACGGGGTGGCATATGACTGGCGCGATGAGGTCGGCTCGGTGGCTGGCTTCGGCCTGTGATGACCCAGCCGGGTGCCTGCGTGAGTGGCGAGTCGGCCCACGGGGTGTCGTGCTCTTGCCCGCGGGGCGGATGCGGGACGCGCTCGCGGTCCCGGAGATACTGGGACGCGGCCTGCTGGCCGCCATCGCCCGCTCGAGACGGTCGGGCAGCGGCCCGGTGCTCGGTGACAGCAGGTGTCAGGAACTCGTGCTGCTGATGACTCCCGGCACTCCTCCTCCCACGGGGCTGGACCGGGCCGCCCGGTATCTGACGAGCGGGGCGTGGCCGGCCGTTCCGGACCCCGACCGGCAGGCGACGGGGCCGGCCTGGCTCGTCGCACCCGACGGGTGCGGAACCCTGTGCTCCCCGACGGACGTGTCCCCCCTCCTTCCTCAACACCCCTCAGCGAAGTGAAGGAACAGGCGAGGAAATGGTGCGGCCGCACATTCTCCAGGCTCTGGAAGCCGTCCTGGACGCCCGGCCCCCGGCACACGACCGTTCGCATCGGCTACTTCTCCGCGCTGCTGCGCCATCTGGCATGGGGCGCATCCCACGACGTCTACCGGCTGAGAGGACAGCCCCATGAGACGTCAGCCAATGAAGGTTCCCGGACAGAGGGCAGGCCGGGTCAGCGGCCGCAACCGTAGACGCCATGCCCGGGGCAACGAGAGCCCGAAGCGTTCCCGCCCGCCACCACGCCTCGGACCCGAACGGCCGCCTGATCACTCACGGTGGATGTTGTCCGCTCGTCGTCCCGTGGCATCGAGAGTGATGTCGAAGACCACCTTCTCACCCCGGCACAACCCCCGATCCGGCCCGTGGACCGCGGAAATCTCGGCCCCGACGTCCGCCTCGCCCCCCATCAGGCCAGACTCAGATCCCCGTACCCTCCTCCCGATCCCAGCCAGTACCAAGGCGTGTGCAGGGGCGCGAAACAGCGCATCAGGGAGTGCGGTGAAACCAACTCACCCGAACCCGGTTCGCCCTCGGCCAGGTCACCCCGGCCCGGTCGTCCAGACCGTCGCCGTCGTTGGCTACGCGGCGGCGGCCGGCCTGGCCGGCGGTCTACTCATAGCCATTGCGGCCTTCGCGCCCTCCTTCGCCATGGTCATCGCTGACGGACCCCGCTTCGACAGCCTGCGCGCCAAATCCTCGGTGCAGGCGTTCCCCACCTGCGCCGGCCCAGCAGTGATCGGCGCCGTCGCCGGCTCGGCCCTCCCCCTCGGCCTCTCCCGGCCACCCCTGGCAAGCCGTCGGCCTGGCCGCTGCCGCGCAGACCCTGTTCGTGGCCGAGCGAGGAGTCGTCCCCGCTCTCCTCGGCGCGGGCGTGCTGGGCGTGGCGGCAGTGGCCTGGGCCGGCCGTTCGGCTGATCTGCACAGAACCCACGCTGCGTGCTGGTGTGTTCCAGCTCCCGAGCGGCTCCCGCGCCATAAGCTCGGGAAGCTCCTGGCAGCGAAGGTTGATCTCGGTCGACAACCCGTCTACCAGGAGCTTCGTCGTTCTGCCACGCCAGCCCCAGTGATCCCCGGCCATGTTGGAAAAGGCCCAGTGGCCCGGGAGTACCCCGCGATTGACATGACTTGGCGAAGCCTCGGTAGCGCTCAGGCCCGACGAAGCCCCGGCTCGGTGGTGCCTCCCGGCCGGGCTTCGTCGTGTCACGAGGTGTCACAGTCTCTGCGGAGTGAGGCAGACCGAGCGCCGCGCACCGTGCAGTATTCGCACTGTATGGACTGTGTGGACTGTCGCGGAAAGGCCCTACGACCTGTGGAATGTGGTGCCCAGTGAGGGGCCCAGCACGAGGACCGGAGCGTCTTCTGCCCCGTCAGAGCGGTATTGCAGGGTGTTCGTCGGTGTCTCACTCACGCCCTGCACCGTCTCACATCTCATGATTTCCCACATGGGCGGGTGAGGGCCCGTGCCAGCCGTCCCGTGTCACGGCGGCTGCGCGAGGATCCTCGACGTCCGGCTTCGCGTACCACCTCTTCGTGGCACGCACGCCGGCGTGACCGGCCCACCGCGCCGGGATGTGGTCCGGCACGCCCTCGCCGGCGAGGTACGTGAGGCAGGGCGAGCGGGCGTCGCAAAGCCTGACAGGGCGGAGACCGAGACCTCCATGAGCCGTACGCCCATCCGGCCCCCGACCCCTCCTGCCCCGGCAAGCTACGCGCTTGTCCGACGCCGCTGCCGGCTACCGGAGAGAAGCCCGTGGAGGGTCGAAGGGCAGCCCGGGCGAGGAAAGTTGAGGCTTGGTCAGACATGATCAGATTCGAGCTAGAGTAGACATTTCCAGCCAACACACTTTCCCTGGGGGATCCTTGCGCCTCAAGAGCAGCCTCGTCGTCACCGCCGCGGCTCTGGCCACCGTCGTCACTCCGCTCCTCGCCGGCCCCGCGGCCGCGGCGTCCGGCACCGAGGCGACGGTCTCGACCAACTCGTACTACGGGCGGATGGTCATCGGCTGGGGGATCAACCCCTACCGTCTCGACCCGATCCAGATCGTCGCCCAGGACCGCGCGACCGACGGCTACGTCGTCGGCATCCGCCTCGTCACCAACGGCGAAACCGGCCACAGGGTCTGGTCGATGCGGACCGTGCCGAGTGGCCAGACGACCGCCTCCTGGACCACGTACCTGCAGGCCGGCTGGATCGACAACGCCTACTTCGAGGTCTGCAAGATCGGTGCCAGCAGCGGTGCGATCGCGAGCTGCGAGGCCTCCGCCGTGATGAACAACCCGTTCGACGACTCCTCCATGTAGGACGCGCGGGAGGGGGTGTCACCCGCATGCGGGTGACACCCCCTCCCGTCTGTCTCCGACCGTCGGCCCGGGCCGGCCAAGGCCCGCGACCTCGGTCCGCACTCGCCGTCGAGCTGACGCGAGGAACGCACCCTGGGGCGAGACCGGGCGCCGCGACGCGCTCCGGCAGCCCGGACGACCGGGTTCGCCGTCAAGCGCCGCGAGGGGCGGGGCACGCTGGTCCGCCCGGCAGCACCGGGCGGACCAGCGTTCCCCGCGGACCGCGCAGGCACTGACTCCCGCGCCCGCCCACTCAGATCCGGCCGCGCGCGAGGCGGGTCAGGGGGCCCGTCAGCGGACCGGTCAGCGGCTTGGCCGTGGAGCGGCCGATGGCGAACGCGGCGCCGGCGACACCGGCGACGCCGACCGCCGCACCGGCTGCCACGGCCTTGCGGTGCTTGACGGCCGTCCAGGCCGTGGCAGCCACGGTGGCCGCCTTGCCCGCGTTGGCCGTCACCAGCTCCCGGCCGCTCTGGAGGCCGTCGGTCACCGTCCGGCCCGCGCGCCCGGCGGCCTCGCCGACCGACTTCCCGGCGCCCCGCGCCCCGGCCGAGCCGCCCGTCTTCTCCGCGGCGGAGGCGCGCTTCGCGGTCTGTCCTCGGGCCGCGGTGGTGGTCTTGCCGCCCGCCGTCTTCTTGGCGTTGGCGGTATCGGAATTCTTGGCGTTGTCGCTCTCAGCAGTCATGACATTCCTCCTTGCCTCTCCACGTGAAATGACACGGGTCCCTGGCTGTCTCAGCCGCCGTTCCGGGGGAGCAGGGATCCCAGGGGCCCCAGATCCAGATTGAGGTCGTCCATCGACAGGCCGTACCGGTCGCAGAGTTCCTCCATGCGTTCCTGCAGGATCATCAAGGTCAGCCCGATGCGCTCCTCCTGATCTTCCGTCAGATCTCCTTGGTCGACCCGGTGCACGGCGGTGCGCTCCATCAGCTGCCGGAGCAGCTCGACGATGGTCAGGACGAGTTTGACGAGGTCCCGTTCCACCGTGTCCGCGTCCGTCCCCAGGCGCCGGGCCACCGCGGAGGCCTCGCTCTCCCGGCTCACCACGACGCCGGCTCCTCTCCCGTGACGGACCGGATCACCGCACGCAGGTTGATGTGGACCAGGTCGACGTCCGCGACGGACAGGACGAGGTCACCGGTGAGCACCGCTCCCCCGTTCAGGAGCCGGTCCAGGAGATCGATCAGGGCGACGGGCGGTCCGGTGACGGGGCCGGGGGTGGTGATGTCGGGGGTGGTGATGTCGCCGCCCGCGATCCGCGTGCCGTTCATCGCCCCCCACCTTCCTCCGTCCCGTACCGGTCCTCCTCGGCCACCGTGGCGAACGAGTACGGGGCCCACGGCCCGGTCACCTCGACGCGCACGCCCGGGGTGGCGTCGGCCGACGCACCGAGCGCGGCCATGAACCGGCCGACTTCGCCCGTGGGCACGAGATACGCCTCGTTCGCGATGTTCTCCCCCCGCGCGGGAGCCAGTCCGCCCTGCTGCGGCCGGTGGACGACCCGCGCGCTGGAGAGTCCCTCCGCCACCCGGACCGCCTCCTCGGCGGCGTCCGCGGCCGCGCGGTGGAGGTCCTGGATGCTGCGGCGCTGAGCCCGGCGCCGCCGGAGGTAGGCGCGCCCCGGGCTCTCCGCGACCGCCTCCGCCTCTCCTTCCGCCTTCGGCGGCGTCACCGCGCCCGCGTCCGCGTAGACCTTCATGCCGAGTTCCACATGGCCGTCCAGGCGATCCAGCAGGTCCAGGAAGCGACCGCGCCGAGCGGTGAGCATCTCGGCCACCCGGGCGTCGTCCAGGTACACGGTCGCCAGCCGCATGGGCAGGACGGTCGTCCCCGCGAACGCGGCGTCGACCACCGCGTGGTGGGACCGGGCGATCACCTCCAGCCTGGCCATGTCCTCCAGCTGCGTGCGCAGCCCCTGCTCCCCGAACGCGCCGGACGGAACGGAGGACACCACCGCCGCGAGGCCGGCGGATTCGACCAGCCGCAGCGCCCTCCCGTCGACGCCGGCCAGGCGGGCGACGGCGTCCCGCAGGGCGGGCTCGCCGACACGGCCCAGGGCGTAGACGTACGACATCTCCTCACCGGCGTCGAGGGGTTCGTCCGCCCGCCGGAGCTGCGAGTCGGTGCTCACCGCGTCTCCTCCTCTTCTTCCTGCCGGGAAGCCCGCACCGCGTCGGACGAGGGGCCGGAGAGCCCGGCCGCCGCCCTCAGCCGGGCCAGTTCGGCCCGCAGCCGCTCGTTCTCCTCGGCCGGTGACTCGCCCTCGGCGGTCGGAGCGGTCGTCACGGACCTGGTGGGCCCGGCCCGGGAGGAGAGCGAGGGGTCGTGCTCCCACCAGTCGATGCCCATCTCCTTCGCCTTGTCGACGGACGCGACCAGCAGGCGCAGCTTGATCGTCAGCAGTTCGATGTCGAGCAGGTTGATCTGGATGTCGCCCGCGATGACGATGCCCTTGTCGAGCACCCTCTCCAGGATGTCCGCGAGGTTCGCGGACGAGCCCTGCGCCCCGTACGCCGGTGCGGCTCGCGGAGAACCCGGCATGCGGCCGGCCAGTGAATCGGACACGATGTCTCCCTGTGCTGCGGTGTCGGTCAGCGGGCGGAGGCCGCGGGGCGAGGCCGGGAGCGACGGACGGGCCCGGGCTCGTCGGGCTCGTCTGGCTCGTCGTCGGGGAGCTCGTCGTCCTCCCCGGCTCGGTCGTCTGTCGTCGGTGGGGACTCAGCGGCTGCTCCGCGAGCCCCGCCGGTACTCCTCGGCCTCTTCGAGCCGGTCGAGGAGCTCGTCCTCGCGGCGGTCGAACTCGTCGGCGTCGATGCGGCCGCTCGTCAGCTCCTGTTCGAGCGCCGCCAGCTCCCCGCGCACCCGCTCGGGGTCGTAGTGCTCCCGCTCCGCGGCGAGGATCACCTGGTCGAGGACCCAGGCGGTGCCGCGGACCGGGGCCAGCGGAAGGGTCAGAACGCCGGTGACGAGGCCCATGTCCCCTCACCTCCCCTTGCTCAGACGAAGCTGTACGGCGGCAGCGGTCCCGTGAGGGTGAAGTCGTAGGCGTCCCCGAGCCGGTCGGCCTCGGCCCGCACGGCCCGGACGAACTCGTCCGTGCGCTCGGCCGGGACCAGGAACGAGGCGTTGAGGAAGTGGTTGCCGCCGACGTCGGCGACGGCGGAACGGGTGGCCGCCCCGTCCAGCCGGGTCACGATCTCCCCGGCCTCCCGCTCGCCCCGGGCCGCGACCTCGCGCGAGACGAGCTCCCCCAGCGCGACCCGGTCCTCGTGGGTGCCGGAGCCGCCGCGGGTGCGCTCGTTGAGCTCCCGGGCCTGCTGGGAGTCGGCGAGGACCGCGCGGAGCATGTCGTCCTCGTCCCTGCCGGCCTTGAGGTGGTACTCGACGTGGCCGTCGAGCTCGGCGAGCCGCTGCCGGTACGCCGGTTCCTCCCGGTCCAGGACGTCGGCGACGCGCTCGTCGTCGGGGCCGAGCAGGCCGAAGCGCATCGGCAGGGTCGCTCCGTCGGCCATGAGCGACTCCAGGACGTTCTGGTGGGCCATGACGTCGCGCCGCTTGGCCCGCAGGCCGGGAGGCGCGTCGCTCACGACGGCCGTCAGGGTGTCGGTGCGGACGGTGCGCAGGGGTGAGGGCGGATCGCCGACTCCTCGCAGACCGTCCAGGCGCACGGGGTGCGTGGCGTCGGTGATGGCGTAGACGTACGTGGACAAGGTGTCACTCCTCTCGCTTCCGGGCCGTCTGGCGGCCGGCCGTCGACTTGCGGACCGGACGCTTGTCGGACTCCTCCTCGGACTCGTCGCGCTTGCCCTTCAGCGTGTCCGTGAAGGCCTCCACGGCGCCGCTCAGCGCTCCTTTCGACTTGCCCTTGGCGCCGCTCTCGGTCATCTCGCCGACGATGTCGGTGAGTTGGGTGGGCGCCTTGCGGCCGGATTCCAGGTCGAGGCGGTTGCACGCCTCCGCGAACCGCAGGTACGTGTCGACGCTGGCGACGACCACCCGGACGTCGATCTTGAGGATTTCGATTCCGACCAGGGAGACGCGGACGAAGGCGTCGATCACGAGCCCCCGGTCAAGAATGAGTTCGAGAACGTCGTAGAGATTGCCCGAACCACTGCCACTGGTCGTGGGATTGCTCTGCTGGACGAGTGTCACGATGAAGCTCCTTCCGGTGATCGCACGGGGCCGGCGACGGCCGGAAACCCGCCGGTCACCCGCTGGTTTCAGCGGCGGTCGATCTGCCCCCTCGCGTAACGGCGAACGCGTTCGTAGGCGACGAGTCGTCCTTCGGTGTCGAGTTCGACGTGGTAGGTCGCCATGACGCTCATGGTGTCGGGGACCTTTTCGAGTTCGACCACCTCCACGTCCGCGGACCAGCCCTCGTCGCCGCCCTTCACCGCCGAGACGGCTCCCGGCTCGCACTGGAGCAGGTCCGCGAGCTGGCCGGAGGCGCGGCGCATGGCGGTGGCGATGTCGCAGCGCCCGCCGGCGGCGGCATCGGCCGTCCCGCCTTTCCTGTCGTCGGTCATGTTCCTGATCTCGCCTTCGTGCCCCTGGAAATCGGTCCGGGGAAATTCCCCGGCCGCCGAGTGCGGCTGCGGTTCGCGTGCCCCTCCGTTCCGAACGTATGCGTGGTCGCGGCCGATTCACCGAGCGGCCGGTGGCACCTCACGCATGTCGCTCCCACGGTTTCCGCGCTCGAATGCCCCGTCTTCGCACGGGTAGGCGGGCACGGAACCCATCAGGCCTCAAGGAACCCACCAGGCCTCGACGAAGGGGAAGTCGTGACGATTTCGGGAATCCTCAGCGCCTTGGTCATCGGTGTCGCGGTCGGCCTGCTGGGCCGCCTCGTCCTGCCCGGAAGACAACACATAGGCGTTCTGTGGACGATCGTCGTGGGAATCGCGGCGGCGCTGGTCGGATCGTGGATCGCCGCCCTCTTCGGGCTGTCGGGCACCCGGGGCGTCGACTGGACGGAGTGCCTGGTCCAGGTCGTGCTCTCCGCCCTCGGGGTGGCGGCCCTGGACCGCGCCCTGGGCGACGTCCGCCCTCCCGGACGCTGAGGTCCGCGGCCCGTTCAGTCGCCCTCGGGGAAGGCGTCGGCCCGTACGTGGGGCATGGGGCGGCTGCTCACCCGGTACGGCTCGCCGGCCAAACACGCGGACGGGGTGACGCGCACGGTCAGCGGTCCCGCCCACTCGTAGCCCTTGCGCTCCCCGTACCGGGCCAGATCGTCCGTCAGGGACTCGCCCACGTCACCTCGGCCTCGGCGGACCAGCTCCTCGTGCACCCCGGCGTCGAGTTCCACCTCGTAGGCGTTCGGTACGACCACTCTGCTCTCGCTGCACACCACGGCGTGGTCGTCGCACTCGTGGTGCAGCGCGTCGACCAGCTCGACGGGTTCGCGGTGGCGGACCTTGGAGACCAGCCTGTTCTGCCAGCGTTCCAGGGCGCGTTCCCACCGCGAAAGCCCTTCCCCCGCCGCGTGCCTGCCGCCCTTCACCGTCGCCCGCGCAGCCGCCCGAGCAGCCTGCGGGCCTGTTCGCGCCTGCGGGGGTCGGCGGCGGCACGACGGGCCGACGCGATCGTCCGCCGTCCCTGCGGACTGCGGGTGAACTGCTTGATGCGGGTGATGAGTCCGGACATGGTTCCTCCTCGGGCCGTGTGCGGTCCGCCTACCCGGGCACGCCCGGAGCATGTCGGCGGCCTTCGGCGGCGGGCGACGCGCGGCGGGCAACCACCGTACGGGCGACGGGCCTTGAGGCCGGTTGCCGACGGTGGCACATCCGCTCACCCGCGGGAGGCCGCGTCAGGGGCTCGTCGTCGACACCGCGTACACCCGCGGGAAGGCCGGGTCGGTGAGGTCGACGGTGATGTCGGTCCGCGGGCGCGGTTCCTCGCGGGGGACGATGGCGCCCGCCCAGGTCACGCCGTGGGCGAAGGTCCAGCCGGCGATGTCGGCGTCGCGCTCGCCGACGGTGATCCGGCCAGAGGTGAGCGCGGAACGGGCGGTCCCGGACTCGGCGAGGAAGGCGTCGAGGCCGCCGGCGGTCGTCGTGAACTGGACGTACAGTCGGCTGGTCTTCCAGTTGCTGGTCTCGTAGTAGGCGACGTCCCAGGCCCCGGAGGGGATCGGGATCTCGAAGACCCGGCGCTTCATCAGCGAGGGCCAGTTGGCCTGGAGGCCGGCCGCCGAGGACTCGCGCTCCTTGTCGCGGCCGCTGTCGCGGCTCTGGCCCGCGGAGATGACGAGGTAGCCGGCCGGGATGCCGACGAGGAGCACGATGATGACGGCCGTCAGCCAGCGACGGCGGATCATGTGCCGGCGGTCCTCGGGCAGCCTGCCCTGCGGGGGGCGGGGCAGGGTGGTCTGCTGAGGCAGGGTGGCCTGCTGGGACAGGGTCATGGAGTGGGGTCCTCGGGGGTGCGTGCGGCCCGGCCCGAGGTGCCGTTGCGCAGGGCCTGGGCGTAGCGCTCGTACCGTTCGTACCGCTCGACGCGGCGCCGGTTGGCGCGGCGGAAGCGGCGGGCGACGAGCCGGGCGAGGTCGGCGGCGCCGACCATGCCGGCCTCGGGACCGAGCTGGGCGCGGGTGATGCGGGCCTCGGGGCGGTAGCCGCGGCCGGTGAGGTGGCGGCGGAAGGCGTCCCTCGCGGGGCCGATGAGCAGGTCGTCGGCGGCGGAGACGCCTCCGCCGATGACGAAGCAGGAGGGGTCGAGGGCGGCGGCGAGGTTGGCGATGCCGACGCCGAGCCACTGGCCGATGTCCTGGAGCAGCTCGACGCACATGGCGTCGCCCTCTCGGGCGAGCTCGGTGATGAGGGGGCCGGTGATCTCGGGGATGTTCCCCTTGACCCGCTCGATGATCTCGTACGCGACCGGGGAGTCGGCGGCGGCCAGCTCGCGGGCCTCGCGGACCAGCGCGTTCCCCGAGCTGTACTGCTCCCAGCAGCCGCGGTTGCCGCAGGGGCAGCGGTGGCCGCCGGGGACGACCTGCATGTGGCCGAACTCTCCGGCGACGCCGTACTTGCCCCGCTTGACCTGGCCGTCCTCCAGGATGGCGCCGCCGATGCCGGTGCCGAGGGTGATCATGACGAGGTGGTCCTCGCCTCGTCCGGCGCCGAAGCGCCACTCGGCCCAGGCGGCGGTGTTGGCGTCGTTGTCGACCATGACGGGGACGGCGAGGCGGCCCTGGAGGGCGTCGCGGAGGGGTTCGTTGCGCCAGGCGAGGTGCGGGGCGAAGAGGACCCGGGCCCGGTCGGCGTCGACCCAGCCGGCCGCGCCGATGCCGACGGCGTGCACGTCGTGCCGGTCGGAGAGGTCCAGGACCAGCTCGACGATGGTGTCCTCGACGACCTTGGGGCTCTTGGACTTGTCCGGGGTCTCCGTGCGGAGCTTCTCCAGGATGTTGCCGTCGGCGTCGACGACGCCGGCCATCACCTTCGTACCGCCGATGTCGATGCCGACGGTCGGCACCCGGGGCGCCGTCAGGTGGGAGCGCCGCTCCCGGGACCCGACGGTCCGCAGCACGGTCCCGCGGGCGGCTCCCCGGTGGGCGAGGTCACGGTAGGTACTCATCGGCTCCGATTCTGCCAGGTGGGGTGTGAAGGGGCCGTTACGTCGTGGAGCGGGCCGGTCACGCGCCGGTCGGCCGCTCCAGCTCGTGGCGCAGGTCCTCCAGCTCGCTGCCGCCCGCCATCTGCCGGGTCAACTCGTCGAGCGTGACGGAGTCCTTGGTGTGGCTCGCGGCCATGACGCCCCGCTTGAGGAGGACGAAACGGTCGCCGACGAGGTAGGCGTGGTGCGGGTTGTGGGTGATGAGAACCACTCCGAGGCCTTCGTCGCGGGCGGCCGCCACGTACTTCAGGACGACCCCGGACTGCTTGACGCCGAGCGCGGCGGTCGGCTCGTCGAGGACGAGGACCTTGGCGCCGAAGTGGACCGCGCGGGCGATGGCCACGCACTGGCGCTCGCCGCCGGAGAGGGTGCCGATGGGCTGGTCGACGTCACGGAGGTCGATGCCCATGCGCAGCAGCGCCTCGCGGGTCGTGGCGCGCATCAGCTCGACGTCGAGCCGCTTGAGCGGGCCCCTGCCCCTCGTGGGTTCGGAGCCGAGGAAGAAGTTCCGCCAGACCGGCATGAGGGGGACGACGGCGAGGTCCTGGTAGACGGTGGCGATGCCCCGGTCGAGGGCGTCGCGCGGGTTGGCGAGGGTGACCTCCTCGCCCTCGATGCGGAAGGTTCCGCCGTCGTGCCGGTGGAGACCGGCGACGATCTTGATGAGGGTGGACTTGCCGGCGCCGTTGTCACCGAGGACGCAGGAGATCTCGCCCGCGCGGACCTCCAGGGAGACCCCTTCGAGGGCGCGGATGTTGCCGTAGTACTTGCTGACGTCGGCCAGCTCCACGAGCGGAGTCGACTCCGTGGTCACTTGGTCGCCTCCACGCGCTTGCGGATCCAGGCGTTCAGCAGGGTCGCCAGGAGGAGCATCGCTCCCAGGAAGAACTTGAACCAGTCGGGGTTCCACTCGGCGTACACGATGCCCTTGCTGGTCATGCCGAAGATGAGGGCGCCGACCGCCGAGCCGATGGCCGAGCCGTATCCGCCGGTGATCAGGCAGCCGCCGATGACGGCCGCGATGATGTAGATCAGCTCGTTCCCGACGCCTTCGCCCGACTGGACGACGTCGAAGGAGAAGAGCAGGTGCTGGCCGGAGATCCAGGCGCAGAAGGCGACGCCCATGTAGAGGCCGATCTTCGTGCGGTGGACGGGGACGCCGACCGCGCGGGCCGCGTCGGCGCCGCCGCCGACGGCGAAGATCCAGTTGCCGAAGCGGGTGCGGAGCAGGATCCAGGTGGCGAGCGCGACGAGGCCGAACCACCACAGGATGGTGACCTTGAACTCGACGCCGCCGATCGTCGCCTCCGAGGCGAAGAGCTTCCGCGCGGAGGGGAAGCCCTCCATGTCGGCGATGGTCTTGGTGGAGACGGTGCCGCTGATCAGCTTGGTGAGGCCCAGGTTCAGGCCGGTCAGCATGAGGAAGGTGCCGAGCGTGATGATGAAGCTGGGGAGTTTGGTACGGGTCAGCATGAAGCCGTTGAAGGCGCCGATCGCCAGGGTGACGAGCAGCGAGACGCCGACGCCGACCCAGACGTTCGCCGTCATCTGGTAGCTGAACATCGAGGAGACCAGCGCGGAGCTGGTGACGAGGACGCCGGCGGAGAGGTCGAACTCGCCGCCGATCATCAGGAGGGCGACCGGGACGGCCATGATGCCGAGGGTGGAGGCCGCGTAGAGGACCGTGCCGAGGCTGGAGGGCTTGAGGAAGCTGTCGGCGACCACCGTGAAGAAGGCGAAGACGGCGATCGCGCCGACGACCGAGCCGAGTTCGGGGCGGGCGAGCAGCTTCTTCAGGGGGGTGGTGCGAAGCAGCCGTTCGTCGACGTGGTCGACACCGTCCGAGGGCGGGGCGGTGGAGCTCATCGGGTGCCCCGATCCGCGTACTGCTTCAGCGCGGCGGCCTGGTCCTTGGTGATGATCTGGGGGCCGGTCAGGACCGGCTTGCCGCCGCCGAGGACGTCGGCGTTGTAGCGGTACAGCCAGAGCAGGTCGACGGCCTCGTAGCCCTGGAGGTAGGGCTGCTGGTCGACGGCGAAGCCGAGGGTGCCGGCCTCCAGGGCGGTCGCGACCTTGGCGTTGAGGTCGAAGGTGTCGACCTCGGCCTTGCTGCCGGCGCCCTTCGCGGCCTGGACGGCGGTGTCGGCGAAGGGGGCGCCGAGGGTGACGACGGCGTCGACGTCCTTGTCGGACTGGAGCTTGGCCTCGATGGAGGCCTTGACGTCGGGCATGTTGGTGCCGTCGACGTACAGGTTCACGAGCTCGCCGCCGAAGGTCTTCTTCACTCCGGCGCAGCGCTGCTCGTGGCCGACGTTGCCCTGCTCGTGCAGGACGCAGAGGGCCTTCTTCTTCCCGCGCTTGTCGAGTTCCTCGCCGACGGCCTCGCCGGCGACGGTCTCGTCCTGGCCGATGTGGGTGAGCGCGCCGTAGGCCTTGGACTGCTCGGCGCCCGAGTTCACGGTGATCACCGGGATGCCGGCCTTGACGGCCTTCTCGACGGCGGCCTTCATGGCGTCGGGCTTGGCGAGGGTGACGATCAGTCCGTCGACGCCCTTGGCGACGTACGAGTCGATCAGCTGCGCCTGCTGCTGGGCCTCGTCGTTGTGGGCGTAGAGGAAGTTGATGTTGTCCTTGGCCGCGGCCTGCTTCGCGCCCTTCTGGACGATGTCCCAGAAGGTGTCGCCGTCGCCCGAGTGGGTCACCATCGCGAAGGTCCACCGGGGGGTGTCGACGGCCGCCCTGCCCTGGGCCTCGGCGGCCTTGCGTGCGTCCTCCGCCCGCTTTCCGCCGGTGCTGCTGCACCCGGCGAGCGCCGCGGTGAGTGCGAGGGCGAGCACGGCGCCGACTGCGGCGCGTACCCCTCCTGTCCGAAGCCTGGTCACGAGGCCGTGCCCTCCTTTGTGTCCTTCTGCGTGCATTGCAGTATCGGTCATGCGGGTCGTGGCGCTCGTCAGGGGGTTGCCCCGGGTCACGGAGCCGGTCCGCGGACCTGGTTCACGGGCGGACCATCAGCTGGAACTCGAAGGAGTAGCGGGTGGCCCGGTACAGGTGGGAGCCGTACTCGACGGCGCGTCCGGTGTCGTCGAAGGTGACGCGCTCCATGGTGAGCAGCGGCGCGCCCTCCGGCTCGTCGAGGAGCGCGGCCTCCTCGGCGGTCGCGGCGCGGGCGCCGACGGCCTGGCGGGCGCTGTGCAGGGTGAGCGCGGCGGAGCGGAGCACGCTGTAGAGGCCGGTGGTCTCCAGGCGTTCGGTGTCGGGGTCGACGAGTCCCGCGGGCAGGTGGTTGCGGAGGTACGCCATCGGCTCGCCGTGCGCGGTGCGGAGCCGTTCGAGGTAGTGGACCTCGGTGCCCTCGGGCAGGCCGAGGGCGACCGCGACCGGTCCTGCGGCGGGTTCGAGCCGGTTGACCAGGACCCGGGTGGCGGGGCGCTGTCCGGCGGCGGCGAGGTCGTCGTAGAGGCTGCTGAGCTCCATGGGGCGGCGGACCCTGCTGTGCAGGACCTGGGTGCCGACGCCGCGGCGGCGGACCAGGAGGCCCTTGTCGACGAGGGACTGGATGGCCTGGCGGACGGTGGGCCGGGAGAGGCCCAGGCGGGTGGCGAGGTCGATCTCGTTGCCGAGGAGGGTGCCCGGGGCGAGCGTCCCGTTCTCCACGGCGCTCTCCAGCTGCTGGGCGAGCTGGAAGTAGAGCGGGACCGGACTGGTGCGGTCCACGGAGAGCGGGGGCAGGGGGGAGCCGGACTGCTTGGGCACGGGGCGAGCGTAGCCCGGGGCCGCTGAGGACCGGAAGCTGATGACGGGAAGTCGTGACGTCCGGTTGTCCTGACAAATCCTTGACAGTCGGGCCGCCCGCCTCCACGGTGGGGCCATGCGCATCGGACTGATCGGTACGGGACGGATCGGGAGTTTCCACGCGGGGGTGCTGGCCCGGCATCCGGAGGTCGAATCGCTGGTCCTGGCGGACGCGGACGCCGGCCGGGCGGCCGGGGTGGCGGGGGCGCTCGGCGCGGAGGCGGCGCCGGACGTGGACGCGCTGCTCGGGCAGGCCCTGGACGCCGTGGTGATCGCCTCGGCGACGGCCGCGCACGCGGAGCTGATCGCCCGCGCCGCCCGGGCGGGCCTGCCGGCCTTCTGCGAGAAGCCGATCGCCCTGGACGTGCCGAGGACGCTGAGGGCGCTCGACGCGGTGGCGGAGGCGGGCACGGTGCTCCAGCTGGGATTCATGCGCCGCTTCGACGCGGGGTACCGGGCGGCGCGCGAGGCCGTGCGGTCGGGGCGGCTCGGCCGGCTGCACACCGTGCGGGCGGTCACCTCCGACCCGGAGCCGCCGCCCGCCGCGTACCTGCCGCTCTCCGGCGGCCTCTTCCGCGACTGTCTCGTGCACGACTTCGACATCGTCCGCTGGGTGACCGGGCGGGAGGTCGTCGAGGTGTACGCGACGGGCTCGGACACCGGTCCGGCGATGTTCCGGGAGGCCGGCGACGTCGACACGGCCGCGGCCGTGCTCACCCTGGACGACGGCATGCTGGTGACGGCGACCGCGACCCGGTGCAACGGCGCCGGGTACGACGTCCGCATGGAGCTGGCGGGCGAGCGGGACCAGATCGTGGTGGGCCTGGACGACCGGACCCCGCTCGCCTCGGTGGAGCCGCAGGGCCCGCCCGCCCCGGGCAAGCCCTGGCCCGGCTTCCTGGAGCGGTTCGCCCCCGCGTACGAGGCGGAGCTGGACGCCTTCGTACGGCTGGTGCGCGGCGAGGCGCCCAACCCCTGCGACGGCCGGGAGGCCCTGGCGGCGCTCCGGATCGCCGAGGCGTGCGAGCGCTCGCGACGGGAGCGGGGGCCGGTCCGGCTCGCCGGGGTGGGTGAGCCGGCCGGGGGCGACGGGGCCGGATCAGCCGGCTGACAGCACCGTGCCCTGGGCCACCGCGCACAGCGTCTCGGCGCCCTGCTCGTCGACGGTCGACAGGTCGCAGCGCACCACCGCCTGCCGCCGCCCGGCGTGGACCACCTCCGCCCGGGCACGCAGCACGCCGCCCGTCGCGGGCCGGACGTACTGGATGGAGAACCCGGCCGTCAGCACGGCCGCGCCGAGCTCGGCGCCCGCGGCGAAAGTGATCGCGTTGTCCGCCGCGTACGAGAGCACCCCGCCGTGCAGGAAGCCGTTCTGCTGTCTCAGCTCGTCGCGACGGTCCAGCTCCAGGACCGCTCGGCCCGCGCCGAATTCGGTGAGGCGGGCGCCGACGAGCCGGCTGAACGGCTGCGCGTCGAGGACCTTCCGGGCGAGGTCGAGGTCGAGGGCGGGGGTCTGGTCGCTCAAGGGTTCACCACCGAACGGGGAGATGACGGGTGCCGCGCATGAGCATGCCGGGCAGCCAGTCCAACGCGCCGGGATCCGTGTCGAGTTCCAGCCCCGGGAAACGGTCGAGGACCGTCCGGAGCGCGACCTGCGCCTCCAGGCGGGCGAGCGGGGCGCCCAGGCAGTAGTGGACGCCGTGCCCGAAGGCGAGATGGCCGCGCGTGTCGCGGGTGATGTCGAAGCGGTCCGGGTCGGGGAAGCGCTCGGGGTCGCGGCCGCTGGAGGCGAGCGAGACGAGGACCGGTTCGTACGCGGGGATCACCGTCTCCCCGAAACCGACGGCCTCCCGGCTGAACCGGTACGTGGCCGTCTCCACCGGCCCCTCCCAGCGCAGCGTCTCCTCGATCAGGCCGTCCAGCAGGCCCGGGTCGGCCCTGAGCGCGGAGAGCTGCTCGGGGTGGGTGAGCAGCGCCCGTACCGCGTTGGCGATGAGGTTCACGGTGGTCTCGTGGCCCGCGAGCAACAGGAGGTAGGCGAGTCCGCGCAGTTCGGGCAGGGAGAGCCGGTCGCCGTCCTCGGCGCGGGCGGCGATCAGCGCGGACAGCAGATCGTCGGTGGGTCCGGCGGCCCGCTTGTCCTCGACGAGTTCGCCGAGGTAGGCGGCGAGGCTCTCGATCGCCTCCCGCTCGGGTTCCGCGCCGCTGGGCGCGACGATCTCGTTCGACCAGCGGCGGAAGGAGTCGCGGTCGGCGGCCGGTACGCCGAGGAGTTCGCAGATGACGGTGATGGGCAGCGGGAACGCGAGGGCGTCGACGAGATCGGCGCGCCCGGCCGGCTCCATGGCGTCGAGGAGCTCGTCGGTGAGCCGCTGGACACGGGGGCGCAGCGACTCGACGCGCCGACCGGTGAACTCCCCGGCGATCAGCCGGCGTATCCGCGTGTGGTCGGGCGGGTCGAGGATCAGCAGGTTGGGGCCGATGAGCTCCTCGTCGAGCATGGTCGTCCCGAGCACGGACGGCGACTTGGACAGTCTCGGGTCGTTGAGCGCGGCCCGCGCCTCCTCGTGACCGACGACCAGCCAGACCGTGGCCCCGTCGGGTGTGCGCACCTGGTGGACCGGACCGGCCTCGCGCAGTTTCTCGTAGTACGGATAAGGGTTCGCGGTGAAATCCGCGCCGTACTCCCCCAGATCGATGACGGACATCGTCCGACCCTAGACCTCGTCCTCGCCCTCCGACAGCCCGGCATCGTGCACCAGGAGCGCGATCTGGACACGGTTGTTGAGGCCGAGTTTGGCCAGGATCCGCGAGACGTGCGTCTTCACGGTCGGCACGCTCATGTAGAGGGCGGCGGCGATCTCGGCGTTGGACCGGCCTCGGCCGACGGCCAACGCCACCTCCCGTTCCCGCTCGGCCAGTTCGGCGAGCCGTTCGGCGGCGACGGTACGGCGGGTCCTCTCAGGAGGCTCCGCGGGATCCGGCTGCCCGGCGACGTGGGTCATCAACTGGCGGGTGACGGCCGGCGAGAGGACGGGGTCGCCCGCGGCGACCCGGCGGACGGCGGCGACGATCTCCGCGGGCGGGGTGTCCTTGAGGACGAAACCGGCGGCACCGGCCCGCAGGGCGCGCAGCACCTGCTCGTCGGCGTGGAAGGTGGTGAGGACGACGACCTCGGGGGCCCCGGGGCCGACGCGGAGCCGCTCGGTGGCGGTGAGGCCGTCCACGTGGGGCATGCGGATGTCCATGAGGACGACGTCCGGGGCGTGCCGGGCGACGAGTTCGGGGACGTCCCGGCCGTCGGCGCCCTCGCCGACGATCTCGAGGTCGTCGGCGCCGCCGAGCATGAGGGCGAGGCCCGCGCGGACCAGGGGGTCGTCGTCGACGATGATCAGCCGGATGGTCATGGGGGCCACGGTAGCCGCGCGCACGGCGGGATCGACCGGAAGCTCATGCCGGCCACGGTAGCCAGGCGTGCAGGGCGAAACCGCCGTCGGGGGCCGGGCCGTGCTCCAGCCGGCCGCCGGCGAGGGCGGCGCGTTCGGTGAGGCCGATGAGGCCCTGGCCGGAGCCGGGGACGTGGGGCACCGGGCCCGCGGGGGCCGGGTTGTGGATGTCGACGGTGAGGCCTTCGCCGGGCCGGCCGCGCACGGTGACGGTGACGGTGGTGCCGGGGGCGTGCTTGCGGGCGTTGGTGAGGGCCTCCTGCGCGATGCGGTAGACGGTGCGGCCGGTGGCGGCGGGCACCACGGCCGGGTCGTCGACGGTGGTGTCGAGGACGACCTCCGTACCGGCCTCGCGGGACTCGTCGACCAGTGCGTCGAGGGTGGCGAGGGTGGGCTGGGGCCGGTCGCCGTCGCCGTTCTCGCCGGGGGCGCGCAGGACGCCGATGATCTCGCGGAGGTCCTGGAGGGCTTCGTGGGCGCTGTCGCGGATGACTCCGGCGGCGCGGGCGATCTGCTCGGGCGGGGCGTCCGGCCGGAACTCCAGGGCTCCGGCGTGCACGCTCAGCAGGGTGAGCCGGTGGGCGAGCACGTCGTGCATCTCGCGGGCGATGGCCTCGCGGGCGAGCCGCTGGGCCTGGGCGGCGCGCAGTTCGGCCTCTGCCTCGGCGCGGCGGGCCCGCTCCCTGAGTGCTTCGACGAGCTGGCGCCGGGAGCGGACGAGCATGCCCCAGGCGGTGACGAGGAGGATGAGGATGAAGCCGAGGGCGACGGAGAGACCGGCGTTGGTGGTGGGGTCGGGGCGGACGAAGACCTGGGCGGCGGAGGTGGCGACGGCGAGCGCGCCGATCCAGGCGATCTCGCGGAACGGGCGGCGCACGGCGACGCTGAACAGGCTCGCGAGGAGGGCCCCGGCGGCGACCGGGGCCACGAGGTTCGCCAGGGAGAGGGCGACGGCGAGCCCGACGGGCCACCGTCGGCGCAGCCAGAGGGCGCAGCAGGCGGCGGCACCGGCCAGTTGGTCGAGGAGGGTGACGGTCTCGCTGGTGTACTGCGCGCTGGCGTCGGCGGCGAGCAGGCCGACGAACGCGGCGAGGAGGAACAGGGCGGTGTCCACGGCCCAGTCGCGGGCGGTACGGCGGGGCCGGGCCGCCCCGCTCCCGCCCGGTTCGACCAGGTGGGAGGGGAGCAGCCAACGCTGCCGGTCCGTACGAGTCATGTCCGCAAATGTACGCAGGCCGGGCGCGTGCCGGCGGTCGTACGGGCCGTCGGGCTACCGGAGTCGGCGAGGTCGATACTTTGGTATCGACCTCGATGGACGAACGGCGGACGCGGCCGGTCGGCCCTCCCCTCCATGATCGGATCATGAAGGGATTTCTTGAGGGTTTCGGGGCCTTGCTGCTGGTGTCCGGCATCGCCGGAGTGATCCGTGAGCTGACCGACGGCTGGTTCAGGTTCCTGGGTCTGACCCGGTTCCTCACGGAGAACGTGTGGTTCCTGCAGGGCCGGGAGCTGTTCGCGAACATCGTGATCGCGGTCCTCGGGCTGGTCCTCGCGATCGCGGGGAGCCGAAGAGCCGAGGCCTGAGCCCCCGCGGGGTCAGGTGCTCGCCGCGTTGAGGCGGGTGACCTCGGCGAGGTGCTCGGCCATGCGGTGGGACACGGAGCCGCTGGTGTAGATGACGCCGCCGATGACGGCCACGGGCACGGACGCGCCGAGAACGGCGAGGAGTTCGGGCCAGTCGCGCTCGTTGACGCAGCGGCTGTCGCTGTTGTGGAGGTTCTCGCTGGTGAACCGGGAGGTGCACTCGCGGCCGCGCTCACCGGTCTCGTAGGGCGTGAAGAGGAGCACCGCGAGCCAGATCCACAGGAGCACGGCCACGGCGAGGAGTCCGAGACCCCATGCCCGGGTGCGTCGGGCACGGGCGCGGAACGCATTGTCGTACACGAGTGAACGCATGGTCGAAGAACCTACCCGGCGTCCTTGTCGGCCGTGCGGCGGCCCCAGCTCGTCCCCGCGAGGACCAGTACGGCACCCGCGAGGCCGAGGGCGCCGGGACGGTCGCCGGCGAGGGCGATGCCCGCGGCGGCGGCCCAGAGCGGCTCCGTGCCGAGCAGGAGGCTGACCCGGGAGGGCGAGGTGCGGCGGACGGCCCACATCTGCACGAAGAAGGCGAAGAGCGTGCAGAAGACGGAGAGGAAGAGGAGCCCGGCCCACTCGCGCGGGCCGAAGTCGAGGGCGACGGCCCAGGGCGAGGCGCCGGTGCCGGGGAGGGCGGCGATGACGGCGAACACGGCGACGGCGGAGCCGAGCTGGACGGTGGTGAGGGAGAGCGAGTCGGCCGACCGGACCGCCTTGATCCGGGACATGGCCAGGACGTGGACGGTGCGGGCGAGGGCGGCGAGCAGCATGAGCAGATCGCCGAGGGAGGGGGCGGTGAAGCCTCCGCCCTGGGTCAGCAGGACGACACCGGTGACGGAGAGCGCGGCGGCGGCGAGGAAGGCGCGGGGTGGGAGGGCCCGGGTGACGGCGGCCTCGGCGAGGGGGGTGAAGATCATGGTGAGGCTGATGATCAGGCCCGCGTTGGTGGCGGAGGTGTGGACGACGCCGTACGTCTCCAGGAGGAAGATCCCGCTGAGGATCAGCCCGAGGGTCGCGGCGCCGCGCCACTGGGCCGCGCTCAGGGCCCGGAGCCTGCTCCACCCGGCGGCGACGAGGACGGGCAGCACCACGGCGAACCGCAGCACGAGGACCGCGATGACGGTGTGGCCGGTGGTGATGCCCTTGGCCGCGAGATAACTGGCGCCCCAGACGAGGGCGACGAGCAGGACGGGCAGGTCGGTGAGCCAGGCACGACGCGGGGCGCCGAGGGACACGGGTGCGGCGATCGAGGACATCGCGAGCCGGTTCTCCCACTCTTCTGACGGGGTGGAGACTTCGACGGCTCGCACTCGGAGCGATCACCGTACCCGGACAGGCCCGTGGCGGCTACACCTTTCCTTCGGCCCGACTCGGCGGCTCTGGTCAGTGACTCCCGTACGTGGGGCGGCCGGCCAGTTCGTACGTGTGGAGGGCGACGCCCGCGGCGGTGGTGCGCGCGTCGGTGAGGCGGAAGGCGGTGGGGCGGGCGAAGAGCTCGGTGATGCGCCGTCCGAAGTCCTCGTCGCCGAACGGCACGGACCAGCCGCCGTGCTGGAAGCCGTCGCCGGGGTCCTCCTCGGGGCCTCCGGGGGCCTGGATGACGCCGTCGAGGGTGAGGAACCGGGGGAGGCTGAGGGTGGCCATGGCGGGCGCCCTTTCTGTACTCCGGACCATCGTGTCCCACCCCTTCCGGCTCCACCGCACGACAGAAGTCATCGGTACTCGGGGCGGTGTCTCGCCGGTCGGTTCGGGCGCCCGGTCGCCGGTCGGCTCGGCGTCCGATTCCCGCCAGCGTCCGGGCGCCCCGCCGACTTTCATTGAACCCGCAACCAGTTGGTTCTTCTCACGGAGGTTTCGGGATGTCCACGATGAACGGCACGGCGGTCCTGGTGACGGGCGGCAGCCGGGGGATCGGCGCGGCGACGACGGTGCGGCTGGCCCAGGAGGGCGCCGACGTGGCCTTCACCTACGTCCAGGACGAGGCGCGGGCCAAGGAGGTCGCCGCGCGGATCGAGGCGGCCGGCCGCAAGGCGCTGCCCCTGCGGGCCGACGCGGCCGACGCCGGGGACGCGGCGGGCGCGGTGGAGTGGGCGGCGGATGCCCTCGGCCGTCTCGACGTCCTGGTGAACAACGTCGGCGCCGGGGTCCTCGGCCCGCTGGAGTCGCTCTCCCTCGCGGACGTGGACCGGGTCCTGGCGGTGAACGTCCGGGCGGCCTTCCTCGCCTCGCAGGCGGCGGCCGCGCGACTGCCCGAGGGCGGCCGGATCGTCACGATCGGCACCTGCATGACCCAGCGGGTGCCGGGCCCCGGCGGGAGCCTCTACACGATGAGCAAGGCCGCGTTGATCGGCCTGACGAAGGCGCTCGCCCGGGAGCTGGGCGGGCGCGGCATCACGGCGAACATCGTCCACCCCGGCCCCGTCGACACCGACATGAACCCGGCGGACGGGCCGTACGCGGAGGGGCAGGCGGCCATGACGGCGCTCGGCCGCTTCGGCACCCCGGACGAGGTGGCGGCGATGGTCGCCTTCCTGGCGGGGCCGGGCGGGCGGTACGTGACGGGCGCCGAGTTCTCGGTGGACGGCGGGCACGCGGCCTAGGCGCGTCTGACGATCCCCAGGAGGGAACGGTTACGCGAGGGCGCACCGGTGCTGTCGGGTCGGTGCGCCCTCGCGGGCCGGGCGGGGTGTCGTGCCCGCCCAGTCGGTGGAGGAGTCGGTCAGCCGCCGAGCTCCTGGTGGCGGGCGGTCAGCCGCGCCGTACCGGCCTCCGTGAGGGAGCCGAAGAGACGGAGGCGGGAGATGCCGCCGTCCGGGTAGATGTCGATCCGGACGCGGGAGCCGACGGCCGGGGTGTCGAGCACGAACCGGTGGTTGGTGTCGGGCTGGAGGCGGGTCCGGGGCAGGATCTCGGTCCACTCCTCCGATCCCTCGGCCGCGACGGAGAGGGCGGCCCAGCCCGCGCTGTTGCCCTTGAGGTAGGCGGTGTCGATCTCGACGGCGCGGATCTCGGACTCGGCGACCAGGCCGTAGCGGATCCAGTCGTTGCCCTTGTCGCGGCGGCGGCGGGTCTCCCAGCCGTCGTCCATCTTGCGGGAGCGGCCCGGCTGGATGGTGTTGGTGGCCGGGGAGTAGAAGCGGTCCGAGGCGTCCTCGACCTGGCCGCCGTTCTCCAGGGCCGCGAGGTCGAAGGTGCCGAGGACACCGAGCCAGGCCGGGTCCGGGGCGACCTCGCCGTAGACGCGGAGGCGGGCGATGCCGCCGTCGGGGTGCTGGTTGACGCGCAGGTGCGTGAAGCGCTGCTCGACGTCGACGGCGAAGCCGTTGGCGGCGTGGCCGCCGACGGCGGTGCGCGGGACCAGCGTCGTCCACTTCACGTCGTCGGCGAGGAGCTCCTCGGGCGAGGGCGAGCCGGCCACGGAGGTGGCCTCGACGGAGACGGCCTGCGGGTAGTTGCCGCGGAAGTGGGCGGTGTCGACGACGATGCCGCGGACGACGCCGGGCGCGCCGAGGCGTACGAGGGCCCAGTCGTGGTCGTCCTCGGTGGGGTGCGGCTGCTGGGCCGAGACACCGCGGCGGCGGCGGGTCTCCCAGCCGTCCATGATCTTGCCCTTGTGGCCGAAGTGCTCGGGGTCGAACTCGGCGGCCTCGGGCTTGAGCAGGTTCTCGCGCTCGGCGAAGAACTCGTCGTTGGCCGCGATGACGCCCGCGCCCAGGCGCCGGTCCGCGAGGTCCGCGTACTGGGTGAAGGGGAAGTCGGCCGTCCGGTAGTCGGCGTACGGGTCGCCGCCGCCGTAGGGGCTCGCGTCACCGGTGAAGCTGGGTATGGACGACACGTCAGTTGTTCCTTTCGAGGAGGCGGCCGGAGGGCTCGGCGAGGGTGCCGTGGTCGGCGATCCGCTCTCCACGCAGCCAGGTGGAGGTGACGACGCCGCTGAGGGTCTTGCCCGCGTAGGCGGTGATCCGGTTGCGGTGCTGGAGCTCGGCCGGGTCGACGGTGAAGGTGGCGTCGGGGGCGAGGACGGCGAAGTCGGCGTCGCGGCCGGCCTCGATGGCGCCCTTGCGGGTGAGTCCGGCGAGCCGGGCCGGGCCCTCGGACATCCAGCGGACGACGTCCTCCAGGGTGTGGCCGCGGCGGCGGGCCTCGGTCCAGATGGCCGGCAGGCCGAGCTGGAGGGAGGAGATGCCGCCCCAGGCGGAGGCGAAGTCCGGGGTCTTCAGGTCGGCGGTGGACGGGGAGTGGTCGGAGACGATGCAGTCGATCGTGCCGTCCGCGAGCCCCTGCCACAGGGCGTCCTGGTTCGAGGCCTCGCGGATGGGCGGGCAGCACTTGAACTCGGTGGCGCCGTCCGGGATCTCCTCGGCGGTGAGCGTGAGGAAGTGCGGGCAGGACTCGACGGTGATCTTCACGCCCTCGGCCTTGGCGGCGGCGATGGCCGGCAGCGCGTCCGAGGAGGAGAGGTGCAGGACGTGGACGCGGGCGTTGAGCCGGCGGGCCTGGTTGATCAGGTTCTCGATGGCCGTGTTCTCGGCGTCCCGGGGGCGGGAGGCGAGGAAGTCGGCGTACGCGCCGCCCGACCGCTGGGGCGCGGCGGCGAGGTGGTGCGGGTCCTCGGCGTGCACGATCATCAGGCCGTCGAAGCCGGAGATCTCGGCGAGCGAGTTGGCCAGCTGCTCCTGGTCGAGCTCCGGGAACTCCTCGACGCCGGAGGGCGAGAGGAAGCACTTGAAGCCGAAGACGCCGGCGTCGTGGAGGGGGCGCAGGTCCTTGACGTTGTCGGGCAGGGCGCCGCCCCAGAAGCCGACGTCGATGTGGGCCTTGCTGCGGGCGACCTCCTGCTTGACGCGCAGGTTCTCCACGGTGGTGGTCGGGGGCAGCGAGTTGAGCGGCATGTCGAGCAGGGTGGTGATGCCGCCGACGGCGGCCGCGCGGGTGGCGGTCCAGAAGCCCTCCCACTCGGTGCGGCCCGGGTCGTTCACGTGGACGTGGGTGTCGACGAGTCCGGGGAGGACGACGTCGTCGCCGACGTCCTCGAGCCGGGCACCGGCGGGCACCTCGGCGTCGTACGGCAGCACGGCCGCGATCGTCCCTCCGGAGACGGCGATCGACGCCGGGCGCGTCCCCTCGGGGGTGATGACGCGTGTCGAGCGCAGGACCAGGTTGACGTCCACCCGTACCCCTTCTTGAAGCACTTCAACGGGAATTTCAACGAACTGTTGAAAAGGAGTCTTCACTTCCGAGCGAGGGGTCGTCAAGGGCACACTTCCAGCATCGGCCGCCGAGGGACCCGCCTTAGAGGTTTCCACAAAGTGGAATGGAAATTTCGTACAGTAGAAGGTAGCTCTACACATGCGAGCCGGACCCGGACCGCTCCGGGCCGTCACCTACACCGGACAAACACCCCCTGACCGGCGCTGACGCCAGTACCGGGGCCGTGTGCCCCGGTCGGCGGCCCGGTAGGCTGCTGCCTTGCCCGCCTGCCCCGAAAGGACCGTTGACGTGCCGACGTCCAGCGCCAGCACCACCGACGCCGCCAAGCCCGCCGCGAGCGGGGGCGTCCAGTCCCTTGAGCGCGCCTTCGACCTCCTGGAGCGGATGGCCGACGCCGGGGGCGAGGTAGGGCTGAGCGAGCTCTCCGCCAGCAGCGGACTTCCGCTCCCCACCATCCACCGCCTGATGCGCACCCTCGTCGCCTGCGGCTACGTGCGCCAGCAGCCCAACCGCCGCTACGCCCTCGGCCCCCGGCTCATCCGGCTCGGCGAGTCCGCCTCCCGCCTCCTCGGCACCTGGGCCCGCCCCTACCTGGCGCGGCTCGTCGAGGAGACCGGCGAGACCGCGAACATGGCGCTGCTCGACGGAGACGAGATCGTGTACGTCGCGCAGGTGCCGTCCAAGCACTCCATGCGCATGTTCACCGAGGTCGGCCGCCGGGTCCTGCCGCACTCGACCGGCGTCGGCAAGGCGCTCCTGGCGCACACGCCGGCGGAGGAGGTACGGGCGCTGCTCGCCCGCACCGGCATGCCGGCCGCCACCGAGAAGACCATCACCACGCCGGACGGCTTCCTCGACGCGCTCGTGGCGGTCCGCGAGACGGGCTACGCGGTCGACGACAACGAGCAGGAGATAGGAGTCCGCTGCCTCGCGGTCTCCGTCCCCGACTCCCCCACCGCGGCGGCCATCTCCATCTCGGGCCCGGCCGGCCGGGTCACCGAGGCGGCCACCGAGAAGATCGTCCCGATCCTCCAGGAAGTGGCCCGCGAACTGTCGGCGGCCCTGGCGAACACCTCGGGCAACGGCCAGGGCTGAGCCCCTCGTGGGGTCCGGCATCGACGGCGTGATCGAGGTGCGCGGGCCCGGCGGCCGCTGGGAGTCCTCCCTCGACCCGCCGGAGTCCGCGCTCCGGCGCGACCGGCACGCCCGGGAGGCCCTCTTCGGCTACGGCGGGGCCCTCCAGGTGGAACGGCCCCTGTTCGACCATCGAGGATGCCCGGACGGCGATGCGGGAACGGGCCGCCGTCCACGGCGACGAGAACGTCCGCCTGGTCGTCCGGTTCGGCTGACGGCGTACGTCCGGGCTCGGGGCGGACGGTGACGCCGGGCCGTCAGAGCCCCGGCGCACGCGGTGACACCAGGCCCGATTCGTAGGCCAGCACGACGAGTTGGGCCCGATCGCGGGCCCCGATCTTCGCCATGGCCCGGTTGACGTGGGTCTTCGCGGTCATCGGCGTGATCACCATGCGGTCGGCGATCTCGTCGTTGGACAGGCCCCGCGCGACCAGGGCGACGGCCTCGCGTTCACGGTTGGTCAGCTCCTCGAGACCGGCTCCGGCGCCCGTCTCGTAGGGCTCGGAGACGTACCGGTCGATGAGCCTGCGCGTGATCGACGGGGCGAGGAGGGCGTCACCGCGCGCCGCGACCCGTACGGCGTGCAGGAAGTCCTCCGGCAGGATGTCCTTGACCAGGAACCCGGCGGCGCCGGCGCGCAGCGCCTCGAAGACGTACTCGTCCAGGCCGTAGTTGGTCAGGATGACCACGTGCACCCCGGCCAGAGCCGGATCGGCGGCGACCCGCCGGGTCATCTCCACGCCGTCCACGACCGGCATCCGGATGTCGACAAGAGCGATGTCGGGCAGGCACTGCCCGGCCAGCGCCAGGCCCTCCCGCCCGTCGCCGGCCTCCCCCACCACCTCGATGTCGTCCTCCAGGTCGAGGAGCGCGCGGAAACCGCTGCGGATGAGCGGCTGGTCGTCGACCAGCAGGACGCGGATCACGAGGTCCGCTCCAGGGGGAGCCGGGCCCGGACGGTGAAGCCGCCCTCCGTGCGCGGCCGCGCGCTCAGGCCGCCGCCGAGGGCGGTGACCCGTTCGCGCATCCCGAGCAGCCCCGTGCCGGGTGCCGGCACGGAGTCCGGCGCCGCCTTCCCGTCGTCGTCGACCCGTACGGTCAGGGCGTCGGGACGGCAGTCGATCCGTACCGAGGCCGTGGCCGCGTCCGCGTGACGGGCGATGTTGGTGAGCGACTCCTGGACGATCCGGTAGACGGTCCTGTCCACCGCGACCGGCACGTCGTGCCGCTCGCCCTCGATCGTCAGCGTGGCGTCCAGACCGGTCAGCCGGGCCCGCGCCACCAGGCCCGGAACGTCGTCGAGGCCGCGCGGCGGGGCCGTGTCGTCGTCGCGCAGCGCCTCCAGGGTCGCCCGCAGTTCCCGGGTCGCCTCCCGCCCGGCCTCCTGGATCGCGAGCAGCGCCTCCGGCACCTGCTCGCCGCGCCGGCGGGCCACGTGGACCGCGACCTCGGACTGCACCTTGATGATCGAGATCTGGTGGGTGAGCGAGTCGTGCAGCTCGCGCGCGATGCGCAGCCGCTCCTCGTCGGCGCGGCGCCGCGCGGTCTCCTCCCGGGTGCGCTCGGCCTCGTCCGCCCGCCGCTCGGCCTGCCTCAGCGCCTCCCCCGCGGCGCCGGCGGCGACCAGCCAGGCCAGCTCCAGGGCGCCGCGGGCCCGCGCGAACGCCTCGCCCGTGTCGTGCAGGCCCGAGACCAGCGCCGCCACCGGCAGGGCGGCGAGCACGACCACGCTCACGGCGACCGTGACGGCGCGGTGCCCCGCCCGTACGGCCGCGTACACCGCGAACAGGTACGCGACGGCCGGCACGTCGAAACCGGCCGCCTGAGAACCGGCCGCGCACAGCCCGGTCACGACCAGGACGGCCACGGGAGCGCGGCGGCGCGCGACGAGGGCCAGTCCACCGGCGGCGAGGAGCGCATGGCCGAGCAGGCCGGGGCCGTCGGCCGAGTGCTCCCCGGAAGCCCCGGTGAGCAGCAGTGCCGCCGCCACGCCGACGGCGATCACCCCGTCGACGACACCGTCCGGGACACCGAACCGTCCTCTGATCATGCGCGCACCCTAGCCGCGTGGGGGTTGGGGCGGATCCCGCTCGCGGAGGAGGCCGTGACTACCGCGGACGCGGTAGTCCGGCCGGTTCCTGCCGCGTCCGCGGCAGCGCGAAGTGACCACGTCCGCCGGACGACGGGCGGCCGGTCCGGTGGCCATGCTCGGGTGGTCCCGTTCCCCCGAGGAGAAGGAGCACCCCATGTCGGTCCGCACCGTGCTCGCCATGACCGGAGCCGTCCTGATCGGCGGTCTCGCGCTCGCCGTGCCGGCGGCCGCCGAAGCCGCCGTCCAGCCGGTCGCCGCGAGCGTCTACACCCTGAGCGTCGGCCGCGTCGGAGCCTCCGTGGCCGCGCTGGTCGGCCTCCTCGGAGCGGTCAACGGCGGCCTCGCCCTGGCCCGCACGACGGGTCGGGGCCGCCTCCGCACCTGGGCCCGCCGGAACGGTTCCGCCACGGCTCTCGCGGCCGGGCCGATCGCCGTGGTCGTCGGGACGGCGGTCGCGGTCACCGCCGACGGAGGCCTCGGCACCGGCAACGGTCTCGGCGGCGCGTACGTCGCCGTGCTGGTGGGCCTGGTCGCGGTCGCCCTCGGGTGGCGGGCCCGCTCCCGGGCCCGCCGAACCGGATGACCGGCCCGCCTCAGGCCCGCCGAGCCGGATGACCGGCCCGCCTCAGACCCGCCGAACCGGATGACCGGCGCCCGCCTCAGGCCCGTACCGACTCCGTCAGGCGGCCGTCCTGGACCGTCACCGTGTGGTCCGTGCGGGCCAGGTGCGTGCGGTCGTGGGTGACCAGGACCGTCGCCGTCCCGCGCTCGGCCGTCAGCGCGGCGAGGAGGTCCATGACCGCCGCCCCCCGCTCGTGGTCCAGGGCGCTCGTCGGCTCGTCGACCAGGAGGACGGACGGCTCGTTCATCAGCGCCCGCGCGATGTTCACGCGCTGCCGCTGACCGCCCGACAGCTGGTGCGGCCGCCGGTGGGCCTGGTCCGCGAGGCCCACCGCGTCGAGGAGGCCCAGGGCCCGGTCCCGTACCGCCTTCGGGGAGCGTCCCGACAGATGGGCCATCACCTGCAGCTGCTCCGCCGCGCTCAGCGAGGGCAGCAGATTGGGCTGCTGGAAGACGATCCCGATGTGCTCGCGGCGCAGCTCCGCCTTGGCTGCGGGGGTGAGCGCCCCCGTGTCCGTCCCGGCGACGACGACCCGGCCCTCGTCCGGGGTCACCAGGGTGGCGGCGACCGCGAGGAGGCTGGACTTGCCGGAGCCGGAGGGCCCGACGACGGCCGTGAGCGTGCCGGCGGGGACGGTGAGGGAGACGGCGTCGAGGGCGGTGAGCCGGCCGTCGCCGTCGGGGTAGGTGAGGGTGACGGCGTCGAGGACGAGGCTCATCGGGCGCTCCCGAGGGCGGTGAGGGGGTCGACGGCGGTGATCCGCCGGATGGACAGGGCGGCGCCGAGGACACCGAGGACGACGATCACGGCGGCCGGCCCGAGGACGGTGAGCGGTTCCAGGACGAAGGGCACGTTCCCGCCGCTGACGAGGGCGCCGATCCCGACCGCGAGCGCGGTGCCGAGCAGGGTGCCGGCGGTGAGCATGAGGACGGCCTGCCCGAGGGCGTCCTTGAGGAGGTACGGGGTGGAGGCGCCGAGCGCCTTGAGGACGGCGACGTCGCCGCTGCGCTGGATGGTCCAGACGGTGAAGAAGGCTCCTATGACGAGCGCGGAGATGGCGAAGAGGAAGCCGCGCATCAGCTGCAGCGAGCCGTTCTCGGCCTGGTAGGACCCTATGGCGGTGAGGGCCCCGTCGAGGGTGCGGGCCTCGGTGCCGGCGGCCTTGTCGCCGGCCGCCCAGTCGACGCCGTCGCCGCCGAGCGCGATGACGGTGGCCTGTTCCTGCGAGGCGGGCCCGCTGTGGCCGAGCTCCTGCCAGTCGTCGAGGGAGGTCCACACCACGGGCGTGTGGCTGTACGAGGCGTCGCCCGCGACCGCGGCGACGGTGACCTCCAGCGGGCCGAGGCGGACGGTGTCACCGGCGCGCACGGCCAGCTCGTCCGCCGCCGACTCGGACAGGACCGCCTTCCCGGCGCCGACGGCGCCGGGGGCGAGTCCCGCGGCCGGTTCCGTACCGAAGGCGGAGACGGCGGCGGTGCGGTCCCCGGCGGCGGCGTTGAGGGTGCGGATGCCGAGCGGATCGGCCTTCGTCACCCCGGGTCGCTCCGCCCAGCCGCGCCACTGCTCCTCCGTCACCGTCGAGTTGGTGAAGGAGACCGACTGCCCGGACGGCGGCGCCGCGAAGGCCAGCCGGTCGGCGGGCAGACCGGTGATCGCGGAGACGTTCTCTCGCGCGAGTCCGGCGGTCAGCCCGGACAGCAACCCCACGAGCAGCGTGATCAGCACGATCACGGTGCCCATGAGGGTGAAACGCCCCTTGGCGAATCTCAGGTCTCTCCATGCCACGAACATGCCGACCAGAGTGGTCGGCGAGGCGCCCCACGGGCATCGCGCCACGGATGGCTCCGCAATCAAACTTTCGGTTGAGTCCGGATCGTCGCCCGATGCCTACGCTGGAGGGATCATGGATCCCCGCTCTCTCACCCCCGCCCTGCGCGCGCTGCGCCTCTGTCTGCACCTCCTCATGGCGGGGCTGCTCGTCCTGGCGGCGGTACGGGCGGACTCGGCCGCCGGGACGGTCATGGCGGTGGTCATGGGCGCGGTCTACGCGGCCGGCTCGTACCTGCCGTCCGTGCGGAGCTCGCAGCGCGCCGCCGCCGCGTGGCTGGCGGTCCTCGGAGCGTCCTGGCTCGGGCTGCTCTGGCTCACCCCGGAAGCGCTCTGGCTGGCCTTCCCCCTGTACTTCCTCCAGCTGCACCTGCTGCCCACGCGCTGGTCGCTGCCGGCCGTGGCGCTGACGGCGGGCGCGGCGATCCTCTCGTACGTGGGACACGGCGCCGCGCTCAATCCGGGGGTCTTCATCGGGCCGCTGCTCGGTGCGGCGGTCGCGGTGGCGACGGTCCTCGGCTACCAGGCGCTGTACCGGGAGAGCGAGCGCCGGCGCCGGCTCATCGAGGAGCTGATCGAGACGCGGGCGGAACTGGCGGCGGCGGAGCGGCACGCGGGGACGCTCGCCGAGCGGGAGCGGCTCGCGCGGGAGATCCACGACACGCTCGCGCAGGGCCTGTCCTCGATCCAGCTGCTGCTGCGGGCGGCCGAGCGGGTGCTCCCGCCGGACTCCCCCGCCGCGGGCCACATCGGCCGGGCCCGTGAGGCGGCGCAGGACAACCTGGCGGAGGCGCGGCGCTTCGTCCGGGCGCTCTCGCCGCCGGACCTGGAGCACGGCTCCCTCGCGGCGGCGCTGGAGCGGCTGTGCGAGCCGGGTGCCGGGCCGCCCCCGGAGGGGCCTGCCGGTGCGAACCCGTACGAGCCGCCCCCGGAGGGCCCGTCCGGTGCGCACCCGTACGGGCCGGGGGGCGGCCCTCGGGTCCGGTTCTCGGTGAGCGGCACGCCGGTCGAGCTGCCGACCCCGTACGAGGTGGCGCTGCTGCGGATCGCGCAGTCGGCGCTCGCGAACACGGTGCGGCACGCCTCGGCCTCGCGGGCGGAGATCACCTTGTCGTTCATGGACGCGTCGGTGACCCTGGACGTGGTCGACGACGGCCGGGGTTTCGACCCCGCGTCCGTACGCCCCTCCTCGGACGGCGGTTTCGGGCTTCCGGCGATGCGCTCGCGGGCGGAGTCGCTGGGCGGCACGTTCACCGTCGAGTCGGCGCCCGGCCAGGGCACCGCCGTCGCCGTCTCCCTCCCCCTCCCCGCTGGAGCGTCCGCATGACCATCCGACTCCTGCTCGCCGACGACCACCCGGTGGTACGGGCGGGCTTGCGCGCGGTCCTCGACACCGAGCCGGACTTCGCGGTGGTCGCGGAGGCGGCCACGGCAGAGCGCGCGGTGGAGCTGGCTGCCGCCGGGGGCGTGGACGTGGTCCTGATGGACCTGCAGTTCGGCGCCGGGATGCACGGCTCGGAGGCGACGGCGGCGATCACGGCGGCGGCGGGCGGGCCGAAGGTGCTGGTCCTGACGACGTACGACACGGACGCGGACATCCTGGCGGCGGTGGAGGCGGGCGCCTCCGGCTACCTCCTGAAGGACGCGCCGCCGGAGGAGCTGGCGGCGGCGGTCCGGACGGCGGCGGCCGGCCAGTCGGCCCTCGCACCGGCGGTGGCGCACCGGCTGATGGACCGCATGCGGACACCGGCGGAGGCCCTGACCAAGCGCGAGCTGGAGGTGCTCCAGCTGGTGGGCGAGGGCCTGTCGAACCAGCAGATCAGCAAGGCGCTGTTCCTGAGCCAGGCGACGGTGAAGTCCCACCTGGTGCACGTCTTCGCGAAGCTGGGCGTGGACTCGCGCACGGCGGCGGTGGCGGCGGCGACGGCACGACGACTGATCAGGCGGTAGGCGTTCCGGACCGGCGGGCGGGCCCTCGGCCGATCCGACGTCATCCGTACGCGGTCGACCCGGCCAGCCGTACGCGGTCGACCCGGCCAGCCGTACGCGGTCGACCCGGCCAGCCGTACGCGGTCGACCCGGCTAGCCGTTCGGGGTCGGCGGCGGGCCGAAGAGTTCCACCGCGTGCCGGACCCCGGCGAGGCCCTCGGCGAGGGCGCTGACGGAGCCGACGGAGCCCGCGACGAGCAGCAGCGAGCGGCGCAGCCGCCGTACCTCGGGGTCGCCGCTGAGCGCCATGGCGTCAAGGGCGGCGAGTTCGTCCTCGGCGATCTCCCGGTCGGCGAAATCGACCCGGTGTGCGGCCAGTTCGCGCCGGAGCCGGGACACGGCGGCCCGCAGTTCGGCCACCCTGGGGTCCACGCCCTCGCCGGTCACTCGCCTCTGCCCCACGCTTCGCAACACGGTTCTCCCCCTCGCACCACACTGTGCGCAGAACTCCACTCCGAACACTCCGAGCCGACCCCCCGGTCGGCGGCCGGGCGCCCTGAGTCGCGGGCCAGTTAACTCCTTCGCCACCCCGGCGCGCCACCCTTGGTGGACGGAATTCAGGCGACCGTGTGATTCCGCCTCATGAGGTATGCAGTCCTCATGACAGCTGCAGAGGATCGAAGCCCCGTCGTCGCCGGACTGCTGCTCGCCGCGGGGGGCGGCAGGCGTCTCGGAGGGCGGCCGAAGGCCTTGCTCACGCACCGGGGGCGACCGCTGGTCGAGCATGCCGTGGGGGTGCTGCGCGGGGCCGGCTGCGAGGTGGTGCACGTGGTGCTGGGGGCCTCGGCCGAGGTCGTACGGGAGCGGGCGGAGCTGCCCGGGTGCGTGCTGGTGGACAACCCGGAGTGGGCGGAGGGGATGGGTTCCTCGCTGCGGGCCGGGCTCGCCTCGCTGGCCGCCGACCCGCGCGGTGTGGACGGGGCGCTCGTCCTCCTCGTCGACCAGCCGGGGATCGGGGCGCAGGCCGTGGCCCGGGTGCGGGCGGCGTACGGCTCGCGGGATTCGCTGGCGGCCGCCTCGTACGACGGGGAGCGGGGCCATCCGGTGCTGTTCGGGGCCGGGCACTGGGCGGGGATCGCGGAGACGGCGGTGGGCGACCGGGGTGCGCGGGACTATCTGGCGGCGCACCGGGATGCGATCACCCCGGTGGACTGTTCGGATGTGGCCGAGCCCTACGACATCGACACGGAGGCGGATCTGTCCCACCTGGAGTGAACGGCTTGGCACCGAGCGCCATGTTCTGTCGATCCGGAGAATCTCGACATCAACAAACCATTGAACTTCCACCATGAGGAAACTAGTATCCACTGTTCAGAAGCGCCTGCTCGTCCAGAAGGCGCTCGCGGCCGTATCTCGGCGCCTGCGGCACTCCGTGCCGTCCCGTACGCCCGGCGGCCGCCTGGCACCGCCCGTGAAGTCCGCTGAAGGAAGTGACAGTTCATGTCCGCACCAGCGCCGTCCCCCCTGGCCGTCGTCGATGCCGAGCCCCTCCCGCGTCAGGAGGAGGTGCTCACCGAGGCCGCCCTGGCCTTCGTCGCCGAACTGCACCGGCGGTTCACCCCGCGCCGGGACGAGCTCCTCGCCCGCCGAGCGGAGCGCCGCGCCGAGATCGCCCGTACGTCCACCCTGGACTTCCTTCCGGAGACCGCCGCGATCCGCGCCGACGACTCCTGGAAGGTCGCGCCGGCCCCGGCGGCCCTGAACGACCGCCGCGTCGAGATCACCGGCCCGACCGACCGCAAGATGACGATCAACGCGCTCAACTCCGGCGCGAAGGTCTGGCTCGCCGACTTCGAGGACGCCTCGGCGCCGACCTGGGAGAACGTCGTCCTCGGCCAGGTCAACCTGATCGACGCGTACACCCGGAAGATCGACTTCACGGACCCGCGCTCGGGCAAGTCGTACGCCCTGAAGCCCGCCGACGAGCTCGCCACCGTCGTCATGCGGCCGCGCGGCTGGCACCTGGAGGAGCGTCACCTCACCTTCGACGGACGCCCGGTGCCCGGCGCGCTCGTCGACTTCGGCCTGTACTTCTTCCACAACGCCCAGCGTCTGATCGACCTCGGCAAGGGCCCGTACTTCTACCTCCCGAAGACGGAGTCGCACCTGGAGGCCCGCCTCTGGAACGACATCTTCGTCTTCGCGCAGGACTACGTCGGCATCCCGCGGGGCACCGTCCGCGCCACGGTCCTCATCGAGACCATCACGGCCGCGTACGAGATGGAGGAGATCCTCTACGAGCTCCGCGACCACGCCGCCGGCCTGAACGCGGGCCGCTGGGACTACCTCTTCTCCATCGTCAAGAACTTCCGTGACGGCGGAGCCAAGTTCGTCCTGCCGGACCGCAACGCGGTCACGATGACCGCCCCGTTCATGCGCGCGTACACCGAACTCCTGGTGCGCACCTGCCACAAGCGCGGCGCGCACGCGATCGGCGGCATGGCGGCGTTCATCCCGTCCCGCAAGGACGCCGAGGTCAACAAGGTCGCCTTCGAGAAGGTCAAGGCCGACAAGGACCGCGAGGCCGGCGACGGCTTCGACGGCTCCTGGGTCGCCCACCCCGACCTGGTCCCGATCGCGATGGCCTCCTTCGACGCGGTCCTGGGCGACAAGCCCCACCAGAAGGACCGCCTTCGCGAGGACGTCTCCGTCGCGCCCGGCGACCTCATCGCCATCGACTCGCTCGACGCCAAGCCCACCTACGAGGGGCTGGTCAGCGCCGTGCAGGTCGGCACGCGCTACATCGAGGCGTGGCTGCGCGGCCTCGGCGCCGTCGCCATCTTCAACCTGATGGAGGACGCGGCCACCGCCGAGATCTCCCGCTCCCAGATCTGGCAGTGGATCAACGCGGGCGTGGTCTTCGAGAACGGCGAGAAGGCCACCCCCGAGCTGGCCCGCAAGGTCGCCGCGCAGGAGCTCGACGCCATCCGCGCCGAGATCGGCGAGGAGGCCTTCGCGGCCGGCAAGTGGCAGCAGGCGCACGACCTGCTCCTGCACGTCTCGCTCGACGCGGACTACGCGGACTTCCTCACCCTTCCCGCGTACGAGCAGCTGGTCGGCTGACGCAGGAACATCGGCCGACCGCACAGCGGCCGCACACCTCCTGAACAGGGCTCCGTCCCCGGTGACGCACATCGCCGGGGACGGGGCCCTGTGCCGTCCCCGGTTGCGGCACAGGTGACGTGACGGAACCGAGATATGCAGCTACCTAGCGGTAACAAGCCACGCCGTGCGAGATTCCGCCATGCCACCGGCCGGCGGCTGTCCCCCACGTCACTGCGTACCGCAGGAGCACAGCCATGCCTTCGTCCCCCCACCGTGCGCTGCGCGCACTCCTGGCACTGTGTACCGCCGCCGGGCTCGCCTCGCTCACCGCCCCCGCCGCCCACGCCTCCCCCGGCTCCGGCCCCACCGCCGTCGTCGCCATGGGCGACAGCTACATCTCCGGCGAGGCCGGCCGCTGGCTCGGCAACAGCCTCACCAACTCCGGCAGCCGCAACGGCACCGACCGCGCCTGGACGGGCAGCACCTACGACCCGTCCAAGGTGTACGGCGCCACCGCCGGCGGCTGCCACCGCTCGGACGTCTCCGAGGTGAGGAGCGCCGGTCCGATCGCGAGCTCGCTGATCAACCTCGCCTGCTCCGGGGCGACCACGGACAACGTCTTCCGCGCCTCGCAGGGCGGCCAGGCCTTCAAGGGCGAGGCGCCCCAGGCCGATCAGCTGGCGGCCGTGGCCGCCGCGAACGACGTCAAGCTGATCGCCCTGTCCATCGGCGGCAACGACCTCGGCTTCGGCGACATCATCAGCACCTGCGCGACCGACTACATCGTCTGGTACTCGTACTGCCACGACGACCAGCAGGCCGCCGTCGACGCGAAGATCGACGGCGTGATGGCCGACGTCGGCCGGTCCGTCGACGAGATCCGGGCGGTCATGTCGGCCGCCGGCTACGCCGCCGCCGACTACCGGATCGTCCTCCAGTCGTACCCCTCCCCCATCCCCCGCGCCGCCGAGAACCGGTACGCGGAGAGCGGCTGGGCCCGCACCAACACCGGCGGCTGCCCGTTCTGGGACGCCGACTCCGACTGGGCCCGCGACTCGCTGGTCCCCCAGATCGCCAACCGTCTCAAGGGCGTCGCCACGGCCAAGGGCGTGCAGTTCCTGGACCTGCGGGACATGCTCCAGGGCCGTGAGGTCTGCGCGAAGGCGAGCAAGCAGGTCACGTCGACCGTGCCTCCGTCGGCGGCGACGAGCGAGTGGGCGCGCTGGATCGACAGCCAGAGCACGCAGGGCCTCGTCCAGGAGTCGATGCACCCCAACGCCTACGGCCAGCAGGCCCTCGGCCGCTGCCTGGCCCTGATCAACGCCCGCCCGACGGGGAACCAGAGCTGCCGGAACACGGCGGGGACGGGGGCGTCGGGGATGTACCTCACGGCGGGCTGACGCTCGTCACGGGCATGGTCACGGGAGCGTGATGCCGAGCGGGCGGAGGACCCGCTCGGTCTCGTGGCGGTCCGCCGCGGCCATCGCGCGGACCAGGGCGGCGGAACCGCCGGGCCAGGCGGCCGCCGCCCTGTCGAAGGCGGCGCGGCGGGACTCCAGGGGGCCCTTCTTGGCCGGCAGCCCGTCGAGGACGTGCAGGGCCCGGGCCGAGGCCCGCACCTGGATCGGGTCCGCCGGCTCGCCCCGCTCGCGCAGGGCTTCCAGGGCGTACGCGCCGATGACCGGGTCGCGGAGGGCGCGGCGCAGGGCCTCCGGCGGCGCCCCGGCCGTGTCCAGTACGGCGAAGAGGCCGCGGGTGGTGGCCGCGTCGGAGGTCCCGGCGTGGACGGTGCCGAGGGCGGCGAGCAGCTCGGACCAGGCGTCCACGGTGTCCACGCGCGCGTGGAGCCAGTCGGCGAGTACGCGCGCGGCGACGGAGGCCGGCCAGCCCCCGGCGGCGGCGACCACCTCCGGCGCGGTCCAGGCGGCGGCCTCGGCGGCGTCGGGCGCGGTGACCCCGCGCACCGCGAGCAGATAGCGCACGGCGCCCGCCCCGCGCGGGGTGAGACCGAAGGCGTCGCCGCGGCGGAAGACCAGGCCGGTGGCGGCGAGGCGGTCGAGGACCGCGGCGAGGTCGCGGGCCGCTCCTTCGAGCCGGGCCCGGTCGGCCTCGGTCAGCTCGACCGTGCCGAGGAGCCGTACGAGCTCCGGCAGGGGCGGGGCGGTGTACTCCTCGGGCGCCGCGTCCGGCACCGGCACCGGCAGGTCCTCCAGGGCCGGGTCCACGGTCCAGTCCTCGTACTCGGCGGCCTTGCGGGCGACGGACTCGGCGGCACAACCACGCTGGTAGACCACGTACAGCAGGTGCGGCGCCTCGCCCCCGTAGGGTTCGAACTCCTCCTCCGCGAGCTCCTCGACGGCGGCGATGAGACCGTCGGCGTCCTCCTCGACGGGCCCGGCCTCGATCGCGGGCGGCGGGGGCACGGGGGCCGCGGGGTCCCCGTGGTAGTCGAGGTGCTCGTCCAGCAGGGCGTCGGCGAGGACGAGGTGGGGGAAGGCCTCGGGCCCCGGCGCGAACCGCGCGTACGGCCCGGCGAGCTGTTCGGCGAGCCCGGCGGCGGTCCACCGGTCCTGGAGCGCGGCGGCGAGCCGCCCGATGCCGGTCGCGACGGCGTGGTCGGTGAGCAGCGGCCCGGCGGCCGGGGGTGCTTCGGCGTCCCGCACGTACGCGCGCGTGAGCGCCTCGGCGAGCAGGACGTCGGCGAGGGCGGTCCGCCCCATGAGGTGGGCGCGGCGCACCCCGTCGGGGAGCGGCGCCCCGTCGAGGGCGGCGAGCCGGCGCCGTACGTCCTCGGGGTCGGTGAGGTCGGCGCCGCAGGTCCGCAGGAGCGAGGCGTACCAGCGGTGCCAGGTGAGGTTGCCGGGGTCGTTCATGGCGCGTTCGAAGTCGGGCGCGGACTCGGCGACGACCTCGGCGATCCGCTCGCGCCGCCCTCCGTCGAACCGTGCCGCGAGGGCCCCGAGGACGGCCGGGTAGGCGGCGAGCTGTCCGGGCGGGGCGTACACGAAGGTCGGCAGGTCCTCCACCAGGAGCTGCCGCACGAGGCCGGGCGTCGGCTCGGGCAGCCCCGTCGCCCGGTCGGCGCCGCGCAGGGCGAGCAGTCCCAGGACCGCTTCGGCGGCCCGCGCGAACGCGGGGTCACGATGCTCGGGCGCTCCGTCGAGGAAGCCGTCGAGCCCGGTGTTGGTGAGAACGGTCTCGGCCACGCTTCCCAGGGTAATTCCGGGGAGCCGGTTCCGGCGGGCAAGGAGCACCGGTCAGGAGTGTCGCCGCAGGCCGCGGACGACCTGGGCCATGTGCTGGATGTGGCCGGTGCCCAGCCAGACGGCGGGGGTGCCCGCTCCCCTGCTTCCGTTTCCTTCGGCGCAGCCGACGAGCCGGCGTTCGCCTTCGCTGAACCCGGCTCCCCGGAAGTCCTCCGCGTGGACGATCTCCCGGACCAGCGCGCGGACGGCGTCCGCGTGACCGGAACCCTGAGTGGGCACGCGTCCCAGGAGGAAGGTGCGGTCGGTGGTGTAGCGCACGATGCCCCAGGGCGAACCCCCGCCCGCCTCGCTCGGCCGGTCGACCCCTCCGGTGTGGTCGGCCCCGTAGTCGCCGTACGTGACGCGTACGCCCGGCCGTTCGGGTCCGTCGGCGAGCATGTGCCACAGGTCCCAGTCGAATCGCTGGGCCTCCGCGAGCGGGGCTCCGTAGCCCTCGGGGAACGTGCGGGGGAAGGAACCGGCGAGCACGGCGACCGTCCGCCACGGGTGGAGGGGGCCGAGGAGAGCGAGGGCGCGCAGGGCCCACTTCTCTGCCGGGTGGTGCTCGTCGACGACGCCGCCCAGGTCGAGCAGGAGGTCCACCGGGCAGCCGGCGAACGCGATCCGTGCGAGGAGCCCGCGGATCTCGTCCCGGAGCGGCTCGTCGGGGAGGGCGTGCAGGAACACCCGGACGCCCAGCCCGTTTCCGCTCGCGCGGGCGGCCTCGGCGCTGGCCGTCTGCTGCCGGACGTCCCGCTCGAAGCCCGTGACCGGCCGGAGCGGGGTGCCGGCCAGGCCTTGCCGGAACTCCGTGACGAGGTGCCGGGGTTCGTCCTCCGCGTGGAAGGCGTCCACCCAGGCCGGCAGTCCGCGCTGTACACCGACCAGCCTGCGCAGGGCGGTCCGCAGGTGGCGGGCGAGTGCGGACGGGTCCGGGTCGAGCGGGCGGTACGGACGACGGCCCAGGGTGCGGGCGCCGCCGGTCCGGGGCGGGACGCTCCAGAGCGGGGCCACGCCCGCGCGTACGCCGGGAGCCAGCCGGTCGTACGCGGCGAGCGCGCTCGGCCGGGCGGGCAGGGCGGGTACGTAGAGCGGCTCGGACGGCGGTACGGACAACGGCTCGGTCATCGGCGCCCCCCCCCAGCGACCCGTCGCTTTCCCTGGTCGCAGGGTGAGGGACCGTCAGGATGCGCGAAAGGGCGCGATTCCGGCCAAGATCCGGGAGTTCAGCGGACCACCACGGTCCTCGGCGCCGAGAAGTCGCCCCAGGTGCCGTCCGGGAGCCGGGCGCGGAGGGTGACGGTGTGGCGGGTGCCCGGGGGGTCCTGGACCAGGAAGGTGTAGGTGGCGCGGCCCGGGGGCGGGGTGGTGCCCCAGATGATGGTGGTGGCGAAGCGGCCGTCGAGGTGGAGTTCGTGGTGGGTGACGGGGGCGCCCGTCTCCGGTGGGGTCCAGGTGAGGGTGATCTCGCCCCCGGCGGCCGTCGCGGTGAGGTCCCTGGGGGCGGTGTTCGGCGGGGCGCCCGGGGAGGGGGCGGTGGTGAGGTCGGCCGGGGCGCTGTCCGGGGAGGAGTTCTCGGCGGCGTCGCGGGCGCGGACGGTGAACGCGTAGGCGGTGCCGGGGCGCAGGCCGGTGAGGTGGGCGGTGGTGGCGGTGCCGGGGACGGTGTGGACGCGGGTGTCGGCCTGGTAGACGTCGTACGCGGTGACCCTGGTGTCGTCGCGGGCCGGCGACCAGCGCAGGGTGGCGGCGCGGCTGCCGTCGGCGGTGACGTGGAGGGCGGTCGGGGTGGTGGGCGGCGTGCGGTCCTCGGGGGCAGCGGGAAGGGTGGTGGCCGTGACGCCGGCGCTGGGGGGCGAGACGTTGCCGGCGGCGTCGCGGGCGCGGACGGTGAAGCGGTGACGGGTGGCGGGGGCGAGGCCGACGACGTCGGTCATCAGGGTGGTGGCGGGGAGGTCCTTGACCTTGCGGCCGTCGCGGTAGACGGCGTATCCGACGACGGCGCGGTCGTCGGTGGCCGCGCTCCACATGACGTGGACGGTGCTCGCGCTGCCCGCGGTGGCGGTGACTCCGGCGGGGACGGTGGGTGCCCGGGTGTCCTTCGGCGCGGGGGCGGCGACGGTGGAGCAGGCGGAGAGGGCGAGGGCCGCGGTGAGCGCCAGGGCGGTCGACAGGCTTGCGGCGAGCGGTCGTTGCACGGGCCGGCCTCCGTCCGTCGAAAAGGTCCAGACCTATATCGCACAGTCCGCGCCGGGTCGGCAAGGGGGGCGTTGTCAGTGGGGTGCGCTTCACTGGAATCGTTACGCTCCGTAGTCGACCCAGGGGGAATCATGACGGACCGTACGACCTATGTGACGCTCGCCGGAGTGCGCCGGCGCGGCTGGACCGACGCCATGGTGCGGGACCTGCTCGGCACGCCGGATGTGCAGGGGCGCGATCCCCGTCGCTGGTCCCTCGCGCCCGTGCGGCTCTATCTGCTGGCCCGGGTGGAGGCGGTGGAGCGGACGCCCGAGTTCGCCGAGACGGCCGCGCTCTGCCGGGCCCGGGCCTCGGCCACCGGGATCCACGCGGAGCGGCGGCGGGCCGCCGTCCTGGCCGCGATCCGCGCGGAGCCGATCGAGGTGCCCCTGCTGCCCCGGCCCGAGCTGGAGCGGCGGGCCGTGCGGCACCGGCATCTGCTGGGGGCGCGAAGTCCCGGGCCACGGCGGGAGGGGTCATCGGCCGGGGCGGCGGCACCCGGTCCCGGGCGTGGATCCGCACCCGGGACCGGATCCGCATCCGCATCCGCGCCCCCATCTGGATCCGCACCCGCGCCCGCGCCCGCGTCCGGATCTGCACCCGCGCCCGTGCCCGCGCCTTCCGGGGCGCTCGTGCGGTGGCAGGTGAGCTATCTGCGGCACGCCCTGTCGCGGTACGAGTCGCTGCTCGACGGTCTGTACGGCGAGATCGGGCGCGGCGAGGCGGAGCGGCTGCTGAGGCGGCGGTTGTACGAGGCGATCGCCGCCGCCTACCCCTCGCTGGCCGGTGAGTGCCGGCGGCGGATCGCGGTGGAGCGGTGAGCGGGGTGTGTCCGCCCGCGGCCCGTCAGCCCGTCGGCCTTCGGGCCGTCAGCAGGCGGGTGATCGCGCGGCAGGCCGCCGGGACCGGGGCCACGACGCGGACCGCGCAGCGGGCGTGGAGCTCCTCGGCGGCCTCGCCGAGCGGTCCGCCGCCGATGACGACGGCGCGGGCCCCGTCTCGTTCGGCGCAGGCGCGGACGGCGCGTTCAAGCCGGTCGAGGAGGAGCACCGGGTCGGCGGAGAGGCGCTCGGGGGCGCCGGCGGTGAGCCGGAGGCCGGTGTACCGGTCGGCGAGGCCGAGGGCGGTCACGCGCGCGTGGATGGCGTCGGCGAGGAGCGGGGTGGTGGTGGCGATCCCGAAGGGCGTTCCTTCGGCGGCCGCTTCCAGGAGCGCCGCCTCGCCGAGGCCGACCACCGGGACCCCGGCCGGGGCGGCCGCCTCGCGCAGCCGCGCGAGGCCCGGGTCTCCGAAGGCGGCGACGAGGAGGGCGGCGCAGTCGCCCTCGGCCGTGGCGCGGAGGCCCGCGGCGAGGACCTCGGGCGCGGCGGCCCGCAGGGCCTCCGGGTCGGTGAGCATGCGCGGGCCCCGGGCGACGGTCACGCCCCGGACGGGTCGGGCGGGGCCGAGGGCGCGCCGGGCGATGGCGGTCATCATCGCGGTCGTGGCGGTGGAGGTGTTGGGGTTGACCAGCACCACGGCCCCGGGCCCCGCGGCGTGCGCGGGGACCGGGGCGGGCAGTGGGACGAGGAGCGGGTTCAGTGGGCGTGCGCCGCCTTCGCGGTGTGGCTGCCGGAGATCTCCTCGCCGGGCTCCATGGGCGCGGTCACCTCGTCGGCGTCGCGGCCCCGGCCCAGGTGGTTGAAGACCACGTTGAGGAGGACGGCGGCCACGCAGCCGGTCGAGATGCCGGAGTCCAGGATGATCTGCGCGGTCTCCGGGAAGGCGTGGTAGAAATCCGGCTTCGTGATCGGGATGATGCCGACGGCCAGCGACACGGCCACGATCAGCACGTTGTTGTCCTTCTCCAGGCCGGCCTTGACCAGGGTCTGGATGCCGCTGGCGGCGACCGAGCCGAAGAGGACGACGCCCGCGCCGCCGAGGACCGGCCGGGGCACGACCGAGATGAGCGACGCGGCGACCGGCGAGAGCCCCATGAGGACCAGGAAGCCACCGCCGCAGGCGACGACGAAGCGGCTGCGGATCCTGGTCATGGCGACCAGGCCGATGTTCTGTGCGAAGGCGCTGCACATGAAGCCGTTGAAGAGCGGGCTGAGCGCGGAGCCGAGGGTGTCGGCGCGCAGTCCGGCCGCGATGGTCTTCTCGTCGGCGGGCCGCTCGACGATCTCGCCGAGCGCCAGCATGTCGGCGGTCGACTCGGTCATGGAGACGAGCATGACCACGCACATGGAGATGATCGCGGCGAGGGCGAACTGCGGGGCGCCGAAGTGGAAGGGGCTCGGGAAGCCGACGATGTCGGCCTCCTTCACCGGGCTGAAGTCGGTGACCCCGAAGGGTATGGCGATGAGCGTGCCGAGGACGAGGCCGACCAGGACCGCGACCTGCTTGAGGAAGCCGCGGGTGAAGCGGCGCAGCAGCAGGACCACGACGAGCGTGATGCCGGCGAGCGAGAGGTAGGTGGTCGAGCCGTAGTCCTCGGCCTTGGGGTTGGGCCCCTGGGCCCAGCCGAACGCGACCGGGAGGAGGGAGACACCGATGAGGGTGATCACGGTGCCGGTGACGACCGGCGGGAAGAACCGCACGAGCCGGGAGAAGAAGGGGGCGGCGGCGAAGCCGAGGAGTCCGGCGACGATGATCGCGCCGAAGATCACGGGAAGCGCGTCGGCCTTGTTCTCTGTGGTGTCGACGATCGCCAGCATCGGCGCGACACCGGCGAAGGTGACGCCGTTGACGAACGGCAGCCGGGCGCCGATCTTCCAGACGCCGAGCGTCTGCAGGAAGGTGGCGAGGCCGGCGGTGAAGAGGCTGGCTCCGGTGAGGAAGGTGAGCTCGGTGCCGGAGAGGCCGACGGCCGCTCCGACGATCAGGGGCGGGGCGACGACGCCCGCGTACATGGCGGCGACGTGCTGGAGGCCGCTGGTGAGCATCTTGAGTGGGGGCAACGTCTCGTCGACCGGATGCTTCTCGCGGTCTTCGGGGGCGGAGCCTGCGTCTGGTGCATTGCGAACCTGGGGCTTGGCGGCCACGGCGGTTCCTCCGGTCGGTTACACGTCGGCGGCGACGAGGGGTTCAGGGAGGTGGTGCGATGCGGTGCGAAGTGCAGGAGGTGCGGCTCGTTGCGGGGTGGAGCGGTACCGCGGAGGGGTGCGGTGCGGGGACGGGTGCCCGGTGTGGGGGTGCGGGCACGCTTCACCGTCCCGGGTGGTGCCGTACGACTTGTGCGTACGGCACCACCCGGTCGGGCTGCCGCGGACCCCGCTCGGGTCCGCGGCGACCGGCCGAGGGCCGTCCCCCTCGGTCGGACTCCATGGGGAGGGTCAGCTCTGGGCCGTGATCCGGGCCAGGCGCTGCGCCTCCGCGCGCGCGTCGCGCGCGATCTGCTCCTCGTCGGCGAACAGGAGTCGGTTGTTCTCGACGATCTGCTTGCCGTTGACGAAGGAGGCGGTGACCGGGGCCGCCGCGCCGAAGACGATGGCGGTGACCGGGTCGGCGATCGAGGAGTGGCCGAGGCCGTCGATCTTCCAGAGGACGAAGTCGGCGAGCTTGCCGGCCTCCAGCGAGCCGATGTTGTCGGCGCGGCCGAGGACCTGGGCGCCGCCGTAGGTGCCGAGGCGCAGGGCCTGGCGGGCGTTGAGCGCGGCCTCGCGGTGGGCGCCGAGGCGGTTGATGAGGAGCGCGTTGCGCAGCTCGGTGTGGAGCTCGCCGGACTCGTTGGAGGCCGTGCCGTCGACGCCGAGGCCGACGGGGACGCCCGCCTTGAGCATGTCCGGTACGCGGGCGATGCCGGCGGCGAGGCGCGCGTTGGAGGACGGGCAGTGCGCCACACCGGTCTTGGTGCGGGCGAAGGCCTCGATGTCGGAGTCGTTCATGTGGACGCAGTGCGCCATCCACACGTCCTCGCCGAGGAAGCCGGTCGACTCGAAGTAGTCCGTCGGGCCCATGCCGAAGAGCTCGTGGCAGAACTTCTCCTCCTCCACGGTCTCCGAGCCGTGGGTGTGCATGCGCACGCCGAGGCGGCGGCCGAGCGCGGCGCCCTCGCGGAGCAGCTCGGTGGAGATGGAGAAGGGCGAGCAGGGGGCGACGGCGACCTGGGTCATCGCGTCGAAGGAGGCGTCGTGGTACTTCCGCACCGTCTCCTCGGTCGCGGCGAGCGCGCCCTCGGTGGTCTCGACGGCGAAGTCCGGCGGCAGGCCGCCGTCCTTCTCGCTGCGGTCCATGGAGCCGCGGGCCAGGGTGAAGCGGACGCCCATGTCGGAGGCGGCGCCGATGATGGCGCCGGACAGGTCGCCGGAGCCCTGCGGGTAGACGTAGTGGTGGTCCATGGCCGTGGTGACACCGCCGCGGGCCATCATCGCCAGGGAGCCCTGCGCGGCGACGCGGACCATCGACTCGTCGATCCGGGACCACGTCGGGTAGAGCGCGACCAGCCAGTCGAAGAGGTTGTGGTCGGTGGCCAGGCCCCGGGTGATCCACTGGTAGAAGTGGTGGTGGGTGTTGACCAGACCGGGCGTCACCAGATGACCGGTGGCGTCGATCCGGCGGACCACGTTCTCCAGGCCCTCGGGCGCCTTGCCGGCGCCGATGGACTCGATCTTGTTGTCGGCGACGACGAGGTACCCGGAGGCGTACTCGGTGTCGTTCGCGTCCACGGTCGCGATCGCCGCGTTCTCGATGACGATGCGCTGGGCTGCCGAAGGTGCTGCCATGGCGGTGCTTCCTTCATTCCTCGGGGATGGTTCGGGCACGGCAGGACCCTAGGAGGATTTGAGTGCCGGAGCGGTGTGACGGCTCCGGGTGCCGAGATGGTGGAAGAAAAGGTTCAGCAGGACGGCCACGAGCGCGCCCGCGCTGATGCCGGAGCCGAGCACCGTCTGCGCCCAGGCGGGGAAGCCGGCGTAGAAGGTGGGCGCGGCGAGCGGGATGATGCCCGCTCCGAGCGCGACGGCCACCAGGATGATGTTGGAGCTGTCGTCGAGTCCGGCCTCGGACAGGGTACGGATGCCGCTGACCGCGATCGAGCCGAAGAGGACGATGCCGGCGCCGCCGAGGACGGGCATCGGGACCATGGAGACGACCGCGCCGAGGACGGGGAAGGCGCCGAGGACGAGGAGGGCGCCGCCGGCGACGGCGACCACGTACCGGGAGCGGACCCGGGTCAGCGAGACGACGCCGACGTTCTGCGCGAAGGCGGAGGTCGGGAAGCCGCCGAAGACGGGGCCGAGCAGGGTGGCGATGCCGTCGGTGCGCAGGCCGCGGGTGATGGTCTTCCCGTCGCTGCGGCGCTCGCAGATCTCGCCGAGGGCGAGCATGCCGGCGCTGGACTCGGTCATGAGGACCAGCATCACGATGCACAGGGAGAGGATCGCGGCGGGCTGGAACTCGGGGGCGCCGAAGGCGAAGGGGGCGGGCAGGGCCGCGACGGGAGCCTCGCGCAGGGCGCTGAAGTCGGCCATGCCGAAGGGGATCGCGGCGAGGGTGCCGATGAGGAGTCCGAGCAGCAGGGCGATCTGCTTGACGAAGCCCTTGCCGAAGCGCTGGAAGAGCAGGATGACGACGAGCGTGAAGGCGGCGAGCGCCAGGTACTTCATGGAGCCGAAGTCGTCGGCGGTCTTGTCGCCGCCCTGGGCCCAGCCGACGGGCACGGGCATGAGGGTGACCCCGATGAGGGTGATCACGACGCCGGTGACGAGCGGCGGGAAGAAGCGCAGCAGCCTGCCGAAGAAGGGTCCGACGGCGAGGCAGAAGACTCCGGCGACCATCACCGCGCCGTAGATGGCGGGGAGTTGGTGTCCGGTGGCGCTGGTCTCGGCGATGGCGAGCATCGGGGCGATGCCGGCGGACGAGGCGGCGTTGACGAACGGGAGCCGGTTGCCGGCGAAGCGTCCGAGGCCGAGGGTCTGCAGGATGGTCGCGCAGCCGGCGATGAGCAGGCTGGCCGCGATGAGCCGTGTCATTCCTGCGGCGTCCAGGCCGACGGCCTGGCCGATGATGAGCGGAGGGGTGACGACGCCGGCGTACATGGCGGCGATGTGCTGGAGTGCCGCGGGGACGAGCCGCGAGGCGGGGAGCTTCTCGTCCACCGGGTGGCACTCGACCGACGCCGAGGCGGTGGTGGACGGAAGGGTGGAACACGGGCCTTCGGCGTTCGCCGGCCCCTTTGCAGGCTGAGCCATTGTTGTTCCCTCCGGTCCGGTTCACCGGCCCCGCCCGACTGCGGGCGGGCGGGGCCGGTGACGCGGATGCCGCTTAGAGGTTGGTCATGTCGACCGGGATCTGCGCCGTGGCTCCGTCGCGGAGGACGGTGGCCTCGATGAGGCCGTACATGCGGTCGGCGGCGTAGTAGACCTCGTTGTCGTTCTTCAGGCCGAAGGGCTCGAGGTCCACCAGGAAGTGGTGCTTGTTCGGGAGCGAGAAGCGGACTTCGTCGATCTCCGAGCGGTGGTTGATGATGCGCGTGGCCATCTGGTACAGCGTCTGCTGGAGGGAGTACGAGTACGTCTCCGAGAAGGCCTCGAGCATGTGCTTCCTGGTCTGCTCGTAGGACCGCTCCCAGTTGGGCATGCGCTGGTCGTCGTCGGTCCAGTTGAACCGCCAGCGACCGGACACCTGGGTGGCCAGGATGCGGTCGTACGCCTCCTGGAGCGTCGTGTACTGGTCCTTGATGTAGCCCCAGAACTCCGAGTTGGTGGAGTTCATGACGACGAGGTCCTTGAGGCCGGAGATGACCTCCCACTTCTCGCCGTCGTAGGTGATCTGCGAGACGCGGGTCTCCTGGCCCTTGCGGGCGAAGGAGTGGTTGACCTCGTCGGCGCCGATGAACTTGGAGTTGGCGTCGGAGGAGGCGATGCGCTCCCAGGCGTACTCCTCGATCCGGATGCGCGCCTTCTTGATCGGCTCCTGGCTCGTCACGAAGTGGCGGGCGAGGTGGATGCCGAACTGCTCGGCGGACTCGATGCCGTACTCCTTGGCGAACGCGAAGACGGTGTTCTTCGTCGTGTCGGTGGGGAGGCAGTGGGCGTTGGAGCCGGTGAGGTGGACGTCGTCGAGGTCGCCGGAGAGGGCGACGGAGACGTTCAGGTCCTTGATGTGGTGGGTGGCGCCGTCCCGCGTGATCTTGACGACGCGGTTCTCTGCTTTGCCGTACTGGTTCTGGCCGAGAATCGTGGGCATGTCTGCTAGCTCCCTCGGTAAACGGAGTAGCCGAACGGGTTGAGCAGCAGCGGTACGTGGTAGTGCTCGCCCGGCTTGACGGCGAACGTGATCGCCACCTCCGGGAAGAACGCACCGCTGTCCCTTACGCGGGGGGCGTCCTGCTGCGCCTCGGCTTGCTTCTTGGCGAAGTACGTCTCGGTCTCGAAGTCGAGACGCACGTGGGTGGTTTCTTCCGGCAGCGCCGGCAGGTCCTTGCAGCGCCCGTCCGCGTCGGTGGCGGAGCCGCCGAGCGTGACCCACTGCGCGTCGGAGCCGCTGCGGGCCGCGAGCGTGATGGCCACGCCCTCGGCCGGGCGGCCGATGCTGGTGTCCAGGATGTGCGTGGACACCGAGGCGGTGGTGTCGGTGCTCATGCGGAGCTCTCTTCCTCGGAGGTCTCGGAGGTCTCGGGGTTCTCGGTGGTCTCCACGAGACGGGTCAGCCGGATGCGGTTGATCTTGCCCAGTTCGGTGCGGACGATCTCCCGCTCCGTCTCGGGCGAGTTCCCGATCCGCTCCCGGACCGCGTCGCGCATCTGCTCGCCGGTCCTGCCGGTGGCGCAGATGAGGAAGACATGACCGAACTTCTCCTGATAGGCCAGGTTCAGTTCGAGCATCTCGGCCTTGAGCTCCGCGGAGGCGCCGGCCATCCCGCTCTGCTCGCGGGAGGAGGTCGGGTCCCCTGCCTTCGGACGACCGATCGGCGGGTGCCCCGCCATCGCCTCGGCCAGATCCTCGGCGGTCAGCTCGGCCATGGCGGCGTCGCTGGCGAGGAAGAGGGCTTCGGCGGTGGAGTACGGGCGCTGGGCGAGGACCTTGCTCCCCCACGCCGAACTGGAACACACCTCGTGGAGCGCGGCGACGGCCTCGCTGTCCGAGGAGGTGTTGAACCGGGTGAGGCCCGGTGTCGTACCTGAAGTCACGGGAAGCCTCCGTGGCTGTTTTTCGCTGTGCGTCGGACGGGCTGCGGATAGCTAACGCCCTCCGCAACACAACGTCAACACTTTGTTGAAAACTCGGCCACACAAAAGCCGTCGTCCCGACATCTGGACGACGGCTCCCGGCCACACATGATCAACTACTCGGCCTTGGCGGCCTTTTCCCTGTTCAGGGCGGTCTCCCGGTTCAGGTAGTTGTACACCGTGAAACGGCTGACGCCGAGCGCGCCCGCCACCGTCTCCACCCCATGGCGCACCGAGAAGGCACCGCGCGCCTCCAGGATCCGGACGACCTCCTGCTTCGCCTTGCGGTCCAGTTCGGCCAGCGGCATCCCGTGCCGCCGTTCCATCGCCGCGAGGATGTGGTCCAGGGAGTCCGAAAGCTGGGGCAGGCGCACGGCGAGGACGTCCTCGCCCTCCCAGGACAGGACGACGTCGTCGCCCTCCGCCTGCGCGGGGACGAGCAGCTCGGCGCCCATGGCGTCGACCAGGGGCTTCACCGCCGCGACCAAGGGGTGCTCGCTCACTTGCCGCCCTCCCCGATCACGTTCACCTGGAGCGAGACGCGCGTGGCGCCGGCCGCGAGCGACTCGCGCAGCAGGGCGTCGACGGCGGTGAGCACCGCGTCGGCGTCGCCTTCCGCCGTGTTGCCGAAGGGACCTACGTCCACCGCGTCCAGCTCGGCCGACTGGATGACCTCACGAGCCACGACCGCGTGCGCCGGCGCCTCGTCGAGGTCGAACGGCTCGGTCGTGAACTCCACTCTCAAACGCTCCATGGCCCCACGCTACGGCCCCACCCGGCCGCGCGGGAGCCCCGGACCTGCGGGGACCCCTTGACAAGTGCGGCGCCCGCCTTGCAACATTCCGTCAGACAGAAACTTACTTCCGCAATACGGAAGGAGCGCCGCCCCTCATGGGATACACGGACCAGCGCTTCGATGTGAACCTGTCGATCCTCTTCACGGAACTCCCGCTCCTGGAGCGCCCCGCGGCCGCCGCCGCGGCGGGCTTCACCGCGGTCGAGCTGTGGTGGCCCTGGATCGACACCGCCACCCCCGAGCAGAGCGAGCTCGACGCCCTCAAGAAGGCTCTTGAGGACGCCGGCACCCAGCTGGTGGGCCTGAACTTCTACGCCGGGCAGCTCCCCGGCCCGGACCGCGGAGCCCTCTCCGTGCCCGGGGAAGAGTCGGACCGCTTCCGCGCCAACATCGAGGTGGCCGCCGACTTCGCCGCCTCGGTCGGCTGCAAGGCGCTCAACGCCCTCTACGGCAACCGCGTCGAAGGCGTGGACCCGCAGATCCAGGACACCCTCGCCCTGGAGAACCTGGTGCTGGCCGCCCGCGCGGCCGACCGCATCGGTGCGATCCTCCTCGTCGAGACCCTCAACAAGCCGGAGTCGCCGCTCTACCCGCTGGTGAGCGCCCCCGCCGCGATCGAGGTCATCGACAAGGTGAACGCGGCCACCGGCCTCGGCAACGCCAAGTTCCTCCTCGACGTCTACCACCTGTCGATGAACGGCGAGGACGTCAGCCAGGTCATCGCGGAGTACGCGGCCAAGACCGGCCACGTCCAGATCGCGGACAACCCGGGCCGTGGCGCGCCGGGCACCGGCGACCTGCCGCTCGAGCAGCTCCTCGACGAGCTGAAGAAGGCCGGTTACGACGGCTGGGTCGGCCTGGAGTACAAGGCCGCCGACGCCGCCGCTTCCTTCGAGTGGCTGCCCGCCGAGGCCCGCCCGGCCCGCTGACGCAGGCCCCCTCCCCGTATCACCTTGTTTTGAGAGGCACCCTCACCATGAGCACTCTTCCCAAGATCGCGTGGATCGGCCTCGGCATCATGGGCTCCCCCATGTCCGAGAACCTGATCAAGGCCGGCTACTCCGTCACCGGCTTCACCCTGGAGCAGGACAAGCTGGAGCGCCTGTCCGCCGCCGGCGGCACCGCAGCCGGCTCGATCGCCGAGGCCGTCAAGGACGCCGACGTCATCATCACGATGGTGCCCGCCTCCCCGCAGGTCGAGGCCATCGCCTACGGCCCCGACGGCATCCTGGAGAACGCCAAGCAGGGCGCGCTGATCGTGGACATGTCCTCGATCACCCCGCAGACCTCGGTCGACCTGGCGAAGAACGCCAAGGAGAAGGGCATCCGCGTCATCGACGCGCCCGTCTCCGGCGGCGAGGCCGGCGCCATCGAGGCCGTGCTCTCGATCATGGTCGGCGGCGAGCGGGCCGACTTCGACGAGGCCCTCCCGATCCTGGAGGCCCTCGGCAAGACCATCGTGCTCTGCGGCCCGCACGGCTCCGGCCAGACGGTGAAGGCCGCCAACCAGCTGATCGTCGCCGTCAACATCCAGGCGTGCGCCGAGGCCGTGGTCTTCCTGGAGAAGTCGGGCGTGGACCTGAACGCCGCCCTCGACGTCCTCAACGGCGGTCTGGCCGGCTCGACCGTGCTGACCCGCAAGAAGGACAACTTCCTGAACCGGGACTTCAAGCCCGGCTTCCGGATCGACCTGCACCACAAGGACATGGGCATCGTCACCGACGCCGCCCGCAACGTCGGTGCGGCCCTCCCGGTCGGCGCGGTCGTCGCCCAGCTCGTCGCCTCGCTCCGCGCGCAGGGTGACGGCGGCCTGGACCACTCGGCCCTGCTGCGCGCCGTCGAGCGCCTCTCCGGCCAGCAGGTCTGATCCCTGGGGCCTGTCTTCCGGGCCAGGCCCCAGCCCCTTCCCGGGGCCCCTGATTTCCGGTCGGCGGCGGCGCTGACAACCTGTCCTGTCGCGCCCAGGCGTCGCCGCCGACCGGAACACCACACTTCATTTTCAACAAACTGTTGACGGTACGTTCAAGCCGAATTTACGCTCCTCGCACCGTCAGCAGAGCTCCCGTACGGAAGGTCACGATGTCGAAGCGCGTGCTTACGACCGAGTCCGGCGCCCCCGTCGCCGACAACCAGAACTCCGCCACCGCCGGCGTCGGTGGCCCTCTCCTCCTCCAGGACCAGCACCTGCTGGAGAAGCTCGCGCGCTTCAACCGTGAGCGGATCCCGGAGCGCGTGGTGCACGCCCGCGGCTCCGGCGCGTACGGCTACTTCGAGGTGACCGACGACGTCACCGCGTACACCAAGGCGAACTTCCTCGGCGAGGTCGGCAAGCGGACCGAGACCTTCATCCGCTTCTCCACCGTGGCCGACTCGCTCGGCGGCGCGGACGCGGTCCGCGACCCCCGCGGCTTCGCCCTGAAGTTCTACACCGAAGAGGGCAACTACGACCTCGTCGGCAACAACACCCCGGTGTTCTTCATCAAGGACCCGATCAAGTTCCCCGACTTCATCCACTCGCAGAAGCGCGACCCCTTCACGGGCCGTCAGGAGCCGGACAACGTCTGGGACTTCTGGGCGCACGCCCCCGAGGCCACCCACCAGATCACCTGGCTCATGGGCGACCGCGGCATCCCGGCCTCGTACCGCCACATGAACGGCTACGGCTCGCACACCTACCAGTGGACCAACGAGGCGGGCGAGGCCTTCTTCGTCAAGTACCACTTCAAGACGAACCAGGGCATCCGCTCCCTCTCCGCCGAGCAGGCCGCCGAGCTCGTCGGCAAGGACGCCAACTCGCACCAGACCGACCTGCTCCAGGCCATCGAGCGCGGTGTGAACCCCTCCTGGACCCTGTACGTCCAGATCATGCCGGCCGCCGAGGCCGCGGACTACCGCTTCAACCCGTTCGACCTCACCAAGGTGTGGCCGCACGCCGACTACCCGCTGCAGCGCGTGGGCCGCCTGGTCCTCGACCGCAACCCGGACAACGTCTTCGCCGAGGTCGAGCAGGCAGCGTTCTCCCCGAACAACTTCGTCCCGGGCATCGGCCCCTCGCCGGACAAGATGCTCCAGGGCCGCCTCTTCGCCTACGCGGACGCCCACCGCTACCGCCTCGGCGTGAACCACACCCAGCTCCCGGTGAACGCCCCCAAGGCGACCGTGGCCGAGAACTACGGCCGCGACGGCCTCATGGCCACCCGCAACGGCTCGCGCCACGACAAGAACTACGAGCCCAACTCGTACCAGGGCCCGGCCCAGACCGACGCCGCGCTCTCCGCGCCGCTCGCGATCCACGGCTGGACCGGCACGCACGAGGCGCCGCAGCACACCAAGGACGACGACTTCTTCCAGGCCGGCGAGCTCTACCGCCTGATGTCCGAGGACGAGAAGAAGCGTCTGGTCGCCAACATCGCCGGCGGTCTGTCCCAGGTGTCCCGCGAGGACGTCATCGAGAAGAACCTCGCGCACTTCGCCGCCGCCGACGCGGACTACGGCAAGCGCGTGGCCGAGGCGGTCCGCGCCCTGCGCGAGGACTGACCGCACAGCAACACCCAGACTGCGTACGGCATCTGACGGGAGGTCAGTGCAGTACGCGGTCCGGATCGCCGGCCCGGATGAGGGGTGGTCGGCGGACCGGACAAGCGTGAGGACCGCGGCGGCTCCGAGCCAGTGCGGTGGTCAGGACGCCGGGCCCCCTTCTTGACCTGAAGGAAGGGGAACCGCCACGGCGCCCGTCGGCACCGCCGCGGTCCCAACGCCCCCTTTCCGAGGGGATGAAAGCCCCCTTCCGAGGGGCCCCGAGACTCCGCCCGGCGACGCGAACGTCCTGTCGCGCCAGCCTCGTGCCGCCGGGCGGTCACCAACGGGAGAGCGCGGAACCAGGTTTACGGTCCCTGGTTCCGCGCTCTTCTTCTTTTTCCGCGGGTACGGAAGTCAGCGCACGCCGACCGGGTCGCAGCCGAGCGGCACCTCGCCGGCCTCGTCCCTCCCCTCCGCCCGGGCGAGCACGAACGTCACGGTGAGCGAGGCGAGGGCGAGCAGCACCATCCCCGCGCGCGGCGACGTGTACTGGGCGAGGGTGCCGGCCAGCGCCGCGCTCACCCCCTGGAGCGCCAGCATCCCCGAGGTGTGCAGCCCGAGGGCGTGACCGCTCAGCTCCTCCGGCACCAGCGTCATGAGCCGCTCCTGGTGCAGCAGGCTCGCCCCGTACCCGACCGCCGACACGGTCACGAGGACGAGCGCGAGGGGAAGCCCCGGATCGAGGGCGAACAGCAGGAACGGGGCCGCGAGCAGCGCCTGGAGCGGGAAGCGGATCCTGCCGCGCAGCCGCGCCGGCAGGAAGCGGCCGACGGCGGTGTCACCGACCAGCATCCCGAACGCGCCGCAGGCGAAGAGGAGCCCGGCGCGCTCGGGGGCGTACGGCACGAAGAGGGACTCGCAGCCGACGACGAGACCGTTCGGCACCCAGAGCGCGAGGTAGGCGCGGCGGCGGGCGGGCACGGCCCAGAGCCGTGCGTTGGTGCGCCAGGTCTCGGCGACCGACGGCCGCCCGGCCGCCCGGGGCGGGCGCGCCCCGAGGCCGAGGCGGGCGGTCAGGGCGGCGGCGAGGTAGAGCCCGGCACCGGCCAGGACCGTGCCGCGCGGCGAGAGCAGGGCGACGAGGAGCCCTCCCGCGGCGAAGCCGCCGATCTGGCAGGCGCCGGCGGCCATGTTCATCACGGAGCGGCCGAGGAGGTACTCCTCGCGCGGGAGGATCTCGTTCAGGAGCCCGTGGCGGACCCCGCCGCCCAGCGAGGCCGCGAGCCCCTCCGCGAGCAGGATCACGAAGACCGCCCAGGTCGGCAGGGCGGGGATCGCCAGGACGGCGGTGCCCAGGGCGAAGAAGAGGGCGATGCCCCAGAGCGCGGTGCGCGGCGGCAGCCGGTCGGCGGCGGAGAGCAGGGTGGTCGCGCCGAGGAGCTGGGCGAGCGAGGGGCCGAAGAGGGCCAGGGCGGAGAGGAACGGGGACCCGGTCGCGCGGAAGACGAGCGTGGCGAGACCGAGTCCGGCGACGGTCTGGGCGGCGGTGTGGGCGGCGCCGGTGAGGAAGAGCGGGGTGAATTCGGGCGTGCGGAAGAGCGCGCGGTAGCGGGGCATGCGGGGAGTCTGGGAGAGGGCGGCGGACCACCGGTACTGTTTCGTGGGGAGGCGAAACATGGGCTGGTGGCGGATCGGCACGGACCCCTTGGCGGGGAGCTCGTTCCTGCTCTCGCCGCTCGCCGAGACGGTCGCCTCGCTCAAAACCCTGCACGCGGCGGTCCCCACGCACCCGGGCGAGCGGGCATGGCTCGGCCGGCACCTGCCCGCGTACCGGGAGCGACTCGCGGCCGAGCCGCTCGACGCGCTGCTCGTGCGGGCGGCGATCAGCCCCACCTGGAACGCGGACTTCCTCACCCCGACCCCGCTGGGCGACCGCGAGCGGAGCTTCGAGGAGGAGGTCGAGGCGGTCCGGGCCACCGAACCCTACGATGCCGTCGACCAGTTGGCGGTGTCGATCGGCGGCCCCGTGCCGGAGCCGCTGCGCTCGGCGCGCGATCTGCCGGAGCGGCTCGCGGGCGTGCTCGGCTGGGTGTGGCGGGAGACGGTACGGCCGGAGTGGGCGCGGCGGCGGCGGATCCTGGAGGCCGACGTGATGGCGCGGACCGCCATGCTGAGCCGCGGCGGCTGGGCGGCGGCGCTCGACGAGCTGCGCCCGGGGAAGATGCGCTGGCTCGGCGACGGACGTCTCCAGGTCAACGCCCGTGACTATCCGCCGCGTTCGGTCGACCGGGGGCGTCTGCTGTTCGTGCCGGTGACGCCGGCGACCGGCTGGGTGTCCTGGGAGGGGACGGAGCGGTACGCGATCGTCTACGCCTGCGCGGGAGTCCTGGCGGACGCGGCGGGCCCGACGGTCCCGGAGGCCTTGGGGGCCCTGCTCGGGACGGCCCGCGCCGGGGTGCTCGTACGGCTCGAGTCCCCGCTGTCCACCAGCCAGCTGGTGGCGCTCACCGGCCAGGGCCTCGGCTCGGTCGGCCGCCACCTGAAGGTGCTGCTCGACGCCGGACTCGTACGGCGGGGGCGGGCGGGCCGCTCGGTGCTGTACGAGTGGACGGAGGCGGGCGCGGTGCTCGTGCGGGCACAGGCAGGTTGAGGCTCCCGCCCGCCCTCGTGGCCGCACGGGGAGACCCCCGCCCCGGTGCTCCTCGGGGCGGGGGTCGGTCCCTCTGACGAGGGGGACGATCAGGCCTGGAGGGCCTTGATCGCGGTCGGCGCGTGGCCGGGCTCGGTGGCCAGCTCCTCGAACTCGGTGACGTCGCTCATGTCGACCGTCTTGCTCATGGCGATGTTGGTGATGCGCTCCAGGATCGCCTCGACGACGACCGGGACCTGGTGCTCGACGGCCAGCTTCTTGGCCTCTTCCAGGGCCTCGCCGAGCTTGTCCGGGTCGGTGACGCGGATGGCCTTGACGCCCAGGCCCTCGGCGACCTTGACGTGGTCGACGCCGTAGACGCCGATCTCCGGGGTGTTGATGTTCTCGAACTCGAGGTTGACCTCGAAGTTGATGCCGAGGTTGCCCTGCGCCTGGCGGATCAGACCGAGGTAGGCGTTGTTCACGAGGACGTGGACGTAGGGGACCTTGTGCTGGGCGGCGACCGCCAGCTCCTCGATCATGAACTGGAAGTCGTAGTCGCCGGAGAGCGCGACGACCGGGGTCTCCGGGTCGGCGGTGGCGGCACCGATGGCGGCCGGGATCGTCCAGCCGAGCGGGCCGGCCTGGCCGCAGTTGATCCAGTGGCGCGGCTTGTAGACGTGCAGGAACTGCGCGGCCGCGATCTGGGAGAGACCGATGGTGGTGACGTAGCGGGTCTCCGGGCCGAAGGCCTTGTTCATCTCCTCGTAGACGCGCTGCGGCTTGATCGGGATGTTGTCGAAGTGCGTGCGGCGCTGGAGGGTGGCCTTGCGCTCCTGCGCGGAGGCGGCCCAGGCGGAGAAGTCGGGGAGCTTGCCCGCGGCCTTCCACTCCTTGGCGATCTCGACGAAGAGCTCCAGGGCGACCTTGGCGTCGGAGGCGATTCCGTAGTCCGGGGCGAAGATCTTGCCGATCTGGGTCGGCTCGATGTCGACGTGGACGAACTTCCGGCCCTTGGTGTAGGCGTCCATGTTGTAACCGGTGTGGCGGTTGGCCCAGCGGTTGCCGATGCCCAGGACGAAGTCCGACTCCAGGAAGGTCGCGTTGCCGTAGCGGTGCGCGGTCTGGACGCCGACCATGCCGGCCGCCAGCTCGTGGTCGTCCGGGATGGTGCCCCAGCCCATGAGGGTGGAGATGACCGGGATGTCGGTCAGCTCGGCGAACTCGACGAGCAGGTCGGAGGCGTCGGCGTTGATGATGCCGCCGCCGGCGACGATCAGCGGGCGCTCGGACTCCAGGAGGAAGCCCAGGGCCTTCTCGGCCTGGGCGCGGGTCGCGGACGGCTTGTAGACCGGCAGCGGCTCGTAGGTCTCCGGGTCGAACTCGATCTCGGTCAGCTGGACGTCGATCGGCAGGTCGATGAGGACCGGGCCGGGGCGGCCGGAGCGCATCAGGTGGAAGGCCTGCTGGAAGACGCCGGGGACCTGCGCGGCCTCCAGGACGGTCGTCGCGGCCTTGGTGACCGGCTTGGCGATCGAGGCGATGTCGACGGCCTGGAAGTCCTCCTTGTGGAGCTTCGAGACCGGAGCCTGGCCGGTGATGCAGAGGATCGGGATGGAGTCCGCGATGGCCGAGTACAGGCCGGTGATCATGTCGGTGCCGGCGGGGCCGGACGTACCGATGCAGACGCCGATGTTGCCGGCCTTGGCACGGGTGTAGCCCTCGGCCATGTGGGACGCGCCCTCGACGTGGCGGGCGAGGGTGTGGCCGACGCCGCCCACGTTCTTGAGCTCGCGGTAGAAGGGGTTGATCGCCGCGCCGGGGACGCCGAACGCCTGGGTGACGCCTTCGCGCTTGAGGATCTCAACGGCCGCTGCGGCGGCGGTCATACGAGGCATGGGAGTGCTCCTGCTTCGGCCGGGCGGATCCAGGCGGGCGCCTCGTCTCGGGAGGCTCCGGCACCTGTTTCCGTAATGCGGAAATGCTGTTCTGCTATACGGAAGCAATGTAGGTCGGGGTCCGGAGGGCCGTCAAGAGAAGTCCGCCCGCCGGGATCACGGAAGTGGCCGAACACCCACCCCCGGGCCGTCGGATGGGTGGACGATGGGGCGGAACGACAGGGGGTTGGGCTGTGGGCGAGTCGATACCGGTGCGCTGTCCGGAATGCCTGCGCACGCAGGCGTACGCGGCACCCGTCTTCCCCTGCGCGTGCGGGAGCCCCGTCGCGCCACCGGTCCTGGCGGGCGCGGTCGCGGAGCCGATCACGCACCGGAACTGGGCGGACGAATGGGTCACCGTCCGCTGCGGGGCCTGCGGCCACGAGAACGACTGGCCGCACCCGGAACTGGGCTGCCCGTGCGGGGCGGTGCTGCGGGTCCCCGTACGCCCGGTGGAACCGGACCCGACGGAGGGGGCAACCGCCGCCGACGGTTCAAACGGCACGGCGGACGGCGTGGCCGGAACGGGGGGCCTTTCCGCCCCGGGCCGGGAACCGGGGGCGCCCCCGTCGCCACTGACTCCCGGCTCGCGACCCCCGCGAGCGGCGGGGGGACGGGGCAGGGGCGGCCCCGGCGCGGACGGGGGCCGTGCGGGCGGGTCCGGTACGGGCGGGTCCGGTACGGGCGGGTCCGGTACGGGCGGGTCCGGTGCCGGCAGGGCTGGTAGGGGCGCTCCCGGCGCTGGCGGGGTCCCTACGGACGGATCCGGTACGGGCGGGGTCTATACGGGCGGATCTGGTACAGGCGGGGCTGCCCCCGGCCGGGCCGGTACGGGCCACGGCCCGGAGGCGGCCGGGCCCGGGCCGGACGGGTTCGGCACGGGAGCTCCCGGAACCGGCGGAACCGGGACGGCCGGCGGGACGGCCGAGGGTGCCTCTGGAGGGGCGGCCCGTGCTGCGGCCGGCGACGCCGGTGGGGCCGCCGGCAGGCGGGCCCGCGGGGCCGCCGAGGGTGCGTCCGGCGCCGACGGCACGGCGCGCGGCGGGCGGGCCGACAGCGCTACCGGCAGACGGGCCGCCGAGACCACCGGGGGCACGTCCGGCGGCGCCGACAGCGCCGCCGACGGGCGGGCCGGGGGCGAGGCGCCCCTCCGTGGGGTCCCCTCCGCGCCCGGGGAAGCCGGATCCCCATGGTTCGGGCCGGGGCCGAAGGCCCGGGGCTTCGCCGGCCCGACGGGGCGCGGCACAGGCGAGACCGGCCCCGTCGGGCGCGGCCCGGGCGAGACCGGCCCCGCCGGGCGTGGTGCGGACGCGACCGGCCCCACCGGGCGCGGTACGGACGCGACCGGCCCCACCGGGCGCGGCTCGGACGCGACTGGTCCCGTCGGGCGCGGCCCGGGCGAGACCGGCCCCGCCGGGCGTGGTGCGGACGCGACCGGCCCGGTGGGGCACCGTACGTTCGCCGAGCGGTACCCCGCGCGCGTACCGCTGCCGCCCACGGCCCCCCGTCCGGCTCCGCTGCGCGGGGCGTTCCGGCCGGTGACGATCCGGACCTCGCGGGACGCGGTCGCGGCGGCGGCCGGGTACCTGCGCTGGCTCGGCTTCAGGGACGTCGTGCAGCCCGAGGAGCGCCCCGCGTCCGGCGTGGACCTGCGCGCTCCCGGCCTGGTCGCCCAGGTCGACCCGAGCACCCGGCCCACCGGGCTGCGGGCCGTCGAGTGCCTCTGGCTCAACGGGCTCAGCACGGCCGCCGTGAGCGTCTTCTTCTCGCTCGCGGGCTACACCCCGGAGGCCCGCTCGCGGGCCGCCGAGGTCGGCCTCCCGCTCTTCGTCCTCGACCTGACCGGCACCCCGCAGCCGGTCAACGACGCCGCGGACGAACTGACGGCGGGCGGCGCCTGAGCCTCACAACTCCTCGGCATGCGAAATCGGCCATTCACGCGTGACGATCACGCTCCGCCGGGCACAACACCCTCGGGGGGTGGGCGTCATGCCGACGGGGACGTGGTGGTTCATCGGAGCGGCCTGGGGCGGACTGCTGCTCGCCGCCCTGCTGTTGAGAAGCGGCGGAACACGCAGCGCGGAGGGCGGGACGGTCGACGTGCCACCGCCGCAGGCCCTCGCGCTGCTGCGGGGCGGCCGGCGGGCGGCCGTCACGGTCGCCCTGGTGGCGCTGCACCAGCGCGGGGCGGTCGCGGCGGGGCGTAAACATACGATTCGGGCCAATGGCGGACCGGGCCGCACGCGTGACCCCGTACAGCTCGGAGTGCACCGGGCACTGCGCCGGGCCCTCGCGCTGGGGACCCTCGCGCAGCGCCCCGAGGCGCGGCGGGCCGTGGACGCGCTGCGCGGCGAGCTGTGCGGGGCCGGGCTGCTGCGGCCGCCGGAGCGGCTGTGGACCGCCCGGGCGCTGCTGGGCTGCGTACCGCTGACGGCCCTGGTGGGGCCGTACGCGGCCGGGGCGTCCGGGACGGGCCTCGCCGTGGCGCTCGCGGCCGGGGCGCCGCCCGCCGTCGCGGCGTTGGCGCTGCTGCGGCTGCCGGACACGACGGGGGCGGCGCGGCGGCTCCTCGCGGGCCTGCGGGAGCGGTATCCGCTGCCGGCCCACCGGCGCGAGGTGACGGACGGGTGGCTCGTCCAGCTGTACGTGGCGCTGTACGGGGATCCGGCCCTGGCCCTGTTCCTGCCCCGCTTCTCGCGTGAGGGAGGCCTGCTCGACCGGCCGCCGGAGGACGACGGGAACCGGCCCCCGGCGGACGGAGGCCCGGTCGCGGGCGGCGCCTCGTGCTGAGGCCGCGCCATACTGGCGTATGCGCATCAGAGCGGCCGCTCCGGCCGAACTCCCGCTGCTCCAGGACATCGAACGGGCGGCGGGCGAGCCGTTCCGCACCCTCGGCATGGCGGCGATCGCCGACGACGACCCGCTGCCCCTGGACGTCCTGGAGACCTACCGCCGTGCGGGCCGGGCGTGGGTGGCGGTGGACGCCGCCGACCGCCCGGTCGCGTACCTGCTGACGGACACGGTCGACGGCGCCGCCCACATCGAGCAGGTGTCGGTGCACCCGGACGCCGCCCGCCGGGGCGTCGGCCGGGCGCTGATCGAGCATCTGGCGGCGGCCGCCAGGGAACAGGGCCTGGCGGCCCTGACGCTGACGACCTTCGCCGAGGTCCCGTGGAACGCCCCGTACTACACGCGGCTCGGCTTCCGCCCGCTCGCCGACTCCGACCCGGCGCTGACGGAGGGCCTGCGGGCCATCAGCCGCGCCGAGGCGGCCCACGGTCTGTCGCTCTGGCCCCGCGTCTGCATGCGCCGGGAAGTGGTCCAGGGGGTGTCCGACAATCCCTAGGACCCCTCTCCGTACTTCTGCCTGAGCTCCACCTTCCGTACCTTGCCGCTCACCGTCATCGGGAACTCGGTGAGGATCTCCATCCTGCGCGGGATCTTGTAGTGGGCGAGCCGGTCGCGGCAGAAGGCGGTGATCTCGTCCAGGGTGGGCGGGGCGGCGGGGTCGCGCGGGATCACGCAGGCCAGGATCTCCTCGCCGTACCGCTCGTCGGGGACGCCGACGACCTGGACGTCCGCGATCTTGGGGTGTCCGTAGAGGAACTCCTCGATCTCGCGCGGGTACACGTTCTCCCCGCCCCGGATGATCATGTCCTTGATGCGGCCGACGATCTGCACGTAGCCGTCGTCCCGCATGACCGCGAGGTCCCCGGTGTGCATCCAGCGGCCGGTGTCGATCGCCTCTGCGGTCTTCTCCGGCTCGTCCCAGTAGCCGAGCATCACGCTGTAGCCGCGGGTGCACAGCTCCCCCGCCGTGCCGCGCTCGACGGTCAGCCCGGTCGCCGGGTCGACGACCTTCACCTCGACGTGCGGCATGACCCGGCCGACGGTGCCGGTGCGGCGCTCCAGGTCGTCGTCGCGGCGGGTCTGGGTGGAGACGGGCGAGGTCTCGGTCATGCCGTAACAGATCGACACCTCCGCCATGTTCATCTCGGCGACGACCCGCTTCATCACCTCGACCGGGCACGGCGAGCCCGCCATGATCCCGGTGCGGAGCGTGGAGAGGTCGTAGTCGGCGAAGTCGGGCAGGTTGAGCTCGGCGATGAACATCGTCGGCACCCCGTACAGCGAGGTGCAGCGCTCCTCCTGGACCGCCCGGAGGGTGGCGGCGGGGTCGAAGGAGGCGGCCGGGATGACCATGCAGGCGCCGTGCGAGGTGGCCGCGAGGTTCCCCATGACCATGCCGAAGCAGTGGTAGAAGGGCACCGGGACGCAGATGCGGTCCTGCTCGCTGTAGGCGATCATCTCGCCCACGAAGTAACCGTTGTTGAGGATGTTGTGGTGGGAGAGCGTGGCGCCCTTCGGGAAGCCCGTGGTGCCCGAGGTGTACTGGATGTTGACGGGCTCGTCGCAGGAGAGCGGTTCCGGACGCAGCTCCCCGGCCGTCCGGGCGAGCAGCGCGTCCCAGCTCGGGTCGCCGAAGTAGACCGCCTCGCGCAACTCCGGGCATTCACCGCGCACTTGCTCGACCATGGAGCGGTAGTCGCTCGTCTTGTGGGCGAGGGAGGCGAAGAGCAGGGAGATGCCGGCCTGCTTGAGCACGTACGCCACCTCGTGGGCACGGTAGGCCGGGTTGATGTTGACCATGATCGCGCCGATGCGGGCGGTCGCGTACTGGACGAGGACCCACTCGGCGCAGTTCACGGCCCAGATGCCGACCCGGTCGCCCTTGGCGACCCCGCTGCCGAGGAGCGCGGACGCCAACCGGTCGACGTCCGCGCCGAATTCGGCGTACGTCCAGCGGCGCCCCGTCGGCACGTCGACGAGGGCCTCGCGGTCGGGCCAGGCGGCGACGGCCCGGTCGAGGTTGGCGCCGATGGTGTCGCCGAGGAGCGGCGTCTCCGACACCCCGTGCGCGTACGAGAGATTCATCCGAGGTCCCCTTCCACGTACTCCTTGCCGCCGCCCTCCGCCGTCAACCGGCGCAGTTCGACGCGGCGGATCTTGCCGGAGACGGTCTTGGGCAGGTCGGCGAACTCGATGCGCCGGACCCGCTTGTACGGGGCGAGGACCGCGCGCGAGTGGGCGAAGAGGGCCTTCGCGGTCTCCTCGCCCGGCTCCCAGCCCGCCGCGAGGACGATGTACGCCTTGGGGACGGCGAGCCGCAGCGGATCGGGCGCGGGGACGACGGCCGCCTCGGCGACGGCCTCGTGCTCCAGGAGGGCGCTCTCCAGCTCGAAGGGGCTGATCTTGTAGTCGGAGGCCTTGAAGACGTCGTCGGCGCGCCCGATGTACGTGATGTAGCCGTCCGCGTCCCGGGAGCCGATGTCGCCGGTGCGGTAGTAGCCGCCCTCCATCGCCTCCGCCGTGCGCTCCGGGTCGCCGTGGTAGCCGGTCATCAGGCCCACCGGCTTGGCGGCGAGGTCGAGACAGATCTCGCCCTCCTCGACGTCCGCCCGGCCGCTCACCGGGTCGACGAGGGTGACCCGGAAGCCGGGGCTGGGGCGCCCCATGGAGCCCTCCTTGAGCCGCTGGCCGGGGCTGTTGGACACCTGGACGGCAGTCTCGGTCTGGCCGAAGCCGTCCCGGATGGTGACGCCCCAGGCGCGCCGCACCGACTCGATGACCTCGGGGTTGAGCGGCTCGCCGGCGGCCACGACCTCGCGCGGCGGGGTCTTCAGCTGGCCGAGGTCGGCCTGGATCAGCATCCGCCACACGGTCGGCGGGGCGCAGAAGCTGGTGACGCCGTTCCGCTCCATCTCGTCCATGAGCCGGGCCGGGTCGAAGCGGGTGTAGTTGTGGATGAAGACGGTCGCCTCCGCGTTCCACGGGGCGAAGAGGTTGGACCAGGCGTGCTTGGCCCAGCCCGGCGAGGAGATGTTGAGGTGCACGTCTCCGGGCTTGAGGCCGATCCAGTACATCGTCGAGAGGTGCCCGACGGGGTACGAGGTGTGGGTGTGCTCGACCAGCTTGGGGCGGGCGGTGGTGCCGGAGGTGAAGTACAGCATCAGGGTGTCGTCGGCGAGGGTGACGCCGTCGGGCTCGAAGACGTCCGACTCCTGGGAGGCGAGCTCGTACCCCAGCCAGTCCGCCCCGTCGCCGCCGACGGAGATCCGGGTGTAGTCCCCGGGGACGTCGTCGAACTTGGCGGTGTCCTCGGCGCGCACGATGACGTGCCGGGCGCGGCCCCGGTCGACGCGGTCGCGCAGGTCGGCGGGGCCGAGGAGCGGGGTGGCGGGGATGAGGACGGCGCGCAGCTTCATCGCGGCGAGCACGGTCTCCCACAGCTCGACCTGGTTGCCGAGCATCAGGATGATCCGGTCGCCGGCGCGCACGCCCTGGGCCCGGAGCCAGTTCGCGACCCTGTTCGAGCGGGCGGACATCTCGGCGAAGCTCACCCGCGTCTCGGAGCCGTCCTCCTCGACGATGTGCAGCGCGGTCCGGTCGTTGTCCCGCGCGATGACGTCGAACCATTCGAGCGCCCAGTTGAAACGGTCGGGCCGGGGCCAGGCGAAGCCCTCGTAGGCCGTCTCGTAGTCCTCGCGATGCTGCAGCAGGAAGTCCCGGGCGGCCCGGAACCTCTCCGTCGCACCGGTCGCGCTCGTGGCCGTCATGTGTCCTCCTCATTGCGGGACTGTCCCGGACATCGTGTAATCGGTGACCCAGGTCTCACTACCCCCGTTCGGGGGTGAAGGAGTGGTTCCGTGTCCGAGAAGGTGGAAGCGGTGGAGTTGCGCACGGCGCTGCTGCGGCTGAGGCGCGCCAGCGGGCTGCCCGTCGTCTTCGGCGGACTGCTCCAGGAGGGCCGCACGATGCGGATCGCCGAGCTGAGCGGGGCCGTCACGCCCGCGCTGCGCGGCCTGGCGATCTCGGCCGGCTCCGGGCTCGGCGGGAAGTGCCTGGCGCTGTCGCGGCCGTGCGCGGTCACGGACTACCCGTCGTCGCGGCACATCACGCACGAGTACGACGTCCCGGTCTCGGCGGAGGGCCTGCGCGCGGTGATCGCCGTCCCCGTCGTGGTGCGGCGCAAGGTGCGCGGCGTGCTGTACGGGGCCCTGCGCGAGTCCCTGCCGATCGGCGAGCGCGTCTTCGACGCGGCGATGGCGGCGGCCCGTGACGTCGAGCAGGCCCTCGCGGTACGGGACGAGGTGCGGCAGCTGCTCGCGCCCCCGGCGCCCGGGCCGTCCTGGGAGGAGGTCCGCCAGGCGTACGGGGAGCTGCGCGAGCTCGCGCCGAAGGTCCTGGACCCGAAGCTGAGGGCGCGCCTGCTCGCGGTGTGCGGGCGCCTGGAGACGGCCGCCGCGCCCCCCTCGCCGGTGCCGGGGGTGGCGCTCACGCCCCGCGAGACGGACGTCCTCGCGGCGGTCGCCTCCGGCGCGACGAACGCGACGGCGGCGGAGCGCCTCGGTCTGCGCCCGGAGACGGTGAAGGGCTACCTCCGCTCGGCGATGCGCAAGCTGGGCGCCCACACGCGCCTGGAGGCGGTGGTGGCGGCCCGGAGGGCGGGGGCGCTGCCGTAGGGGGTGTCGTGTCGATCAGGCCGGGCTCGCGACGCCTGGCCTGATCGACATGACACCCCTGAGGGGCCGAAGCGCGCGGGTCCGTCCCTCTCAGGAGGCGGCGGCCCCGGCGTCGAAGGCGGCGACGGAGGCGTCCACAAGGGTCGACGGCCGGCCGACCGAGGGGCCCGGGCCCGCTGCCAGGGTCAGGGTGAAGCCGTCCTGGCCACCGAGCGCGACGCCGCGGTCGAGGGCCGCCGGCGGCGCCGGTGTGCGGGGCGGCGCCGGTACGGACAGGAGCAGCTCGCAGGTGGCGGCCGGCTGCGCCAGGGCGGACAGTTCCGCCTCCATCGCCTCGACCAGAGCCGGCGCGTTGTCCTCCAGGGACCCGGGGCGCAGGGGGAATTCCCGGTCCAGGACGGTCACGCCGATCCCGCGGAGCGTGGTGGCCCGCAGGCGGAGGGCGCGGGCGTCGAACACGCCGTGGGTGTGCAGGACGTAGACGGCGACGAGCGCCGCCCGGACGCCGGCGGCCGGGTCGGCCGCTGCCGCCCGCAGCGGCCACCGCCGTTCCCGTCCCCGGAGGCGTACGGCCGTAGCCCCTCGGTCAGCGCGAGGAGCCCGTCCCGCACGGTCTCCCCGTGGAGCCAGGCACCTCCGGCGCCGAGGGAGAACAGTCGGCCCTCCTCGTCCACGGCCATCGGCGCGTCCGCGTCGGTGCGGCCGAGGGGGAAGAGCCGGGTGCCGAGCGTCTCGGCGAGCCGGTGCAGGGGCGGGCCGGAGTACCGGGCCTCCTGCGGGTCGACGACGCAGCCGGTCGCCGCCACCTCGCGGCCGCCGTGGGCCGCCGGCGCCGGACGGAGGCCGTGGAACTCCCGGACGGCGCGCTCGGCGGCGGGAAACAAGGACCAGGGTCCCGGGCCCGTCGTCTTGAGGACGGCGATCATGGCGGCGTCACCGGCGTCCCGCCCGGGGTGCCAGCCGGCCAGGGTCAGGGGCGTGCCGTCCTCGCCTCCGCGTACGGGGTCGGTCCTCGCAGAGCCGGTCGTCGCAGGCTCGGTCGCCGCAAGACCGGTCGTGGCAGGCTCGGTCGTCATCGTGGGCCCCGCGTCAGGAATCCTGGAGGACGGTGATGCCGAGCGCGTCGGCCAGGGCCGCGCAGGACCGGCAGAGGGCGGCGGGCGTGCCGTGCTCGGGGTCTCCGTGGGGGCGCACCTTGCGGGAGACGAGGGCCGCGCCCGCGAAGTGCGACGGCGCCTCGGCAAGGCTCGTGGTCCCACCGTCCGCGCGCTGGGCGTCGACCGCGTACAGCCGGTCCGAGACGAGGGCGGACTCGGCGCAGTACCCGAGGAACGGCTCGCGCAGGCTCGGTGCGAGCCCGTCGAAGAACTCCTGGACGGCGGGATGGAGCCGGGGCTCGCCGTCGCCGGTCAGGTTGCTCTGGCTGGTGATCGTGCCCTGGACGAGAAGGGAGGAGGCCGTTTCCGGAACGGTGTCAGACAAAGTAGTCCCGCGCTTCCTGCTGGGGGCCGCGCAGCAGACAGCTGATGGCCTCGTACGTGTTCGCTCCCAGGAAATAGGGGCCGGTGTGGTGCATGAGGAAGAAGCGTCCGGTCTCGTCTATGAGGACCATCGCTCCGTCGAACGTCTCGCATCCCACGGGGAAAAGCTTCTTCCCCACGTTCCGGGCGAGTTCGGCGACGTCCTCGCCGCTCTCCTCGTAGATCCAGTGCGGCGTGAATCCGACGGCGTCCGGCGGCGTTCCCGGAATCACCAGGCGCAGTCCGCCGAATTCCCGGACGAATTCCTGGGCGGCCTGGAACGGTTCGACCGGATGGCCTCCCTCGGCGAAACGGTCGGTCACGAAGTTCAGGAGCTCGGGCAGCTGCGCACCGATGTCACGCCCCCGCGTCCAGCCCGCCTCGGTCAGGACGGCCTCGACTTCCTCCGTTGTCATTCTCGGCATTTGCAGGCTCTCTCAGTGGTGCGCAATGACGCCGGCGAGGAGCAGCATTCTCTCACAGGATCGGCAGGGCGGTTTGTACTCCCCGTGCAGCAACTGATCGTCTCCGGGGCGCACGTTGCCGATCTGAACCGAATAGACGCGGGACCCTTCCATGGCCTTCCGTACGTCCTCCGGTGTGACGATGCCGGTCCCGTTCGGATCCATGTGGTGCAATCGGTCGGATATGAGCGAGACTTCCGCGCATTTCCCGTGGCCGTTGCCCGGATTCTGGTCGGCCGCCTCCATGTCCGCCTCCACCGGGTCCAGGATCTGTTTGAGCGCCGGATGGGTGGACACCGTGGAGTCGCCGGTGGTAGCTGCTCGAATGCGCGGTCAGGGTGCCGTCGTGCAGCAGGGTTCCGGCGCACGCCGTCTTCAGCCGGTGCTTGCCTTCCGGGTACGGATTGCTGGGCGGCTGGGGGCTGATCGGCTTTCCCCCGGGGTTGTTCCCGCTGCCCCCGTTGTTGTGGCCGCTTCCACCGCCCGGGGGCGTTCCGCCGTCTCCACCGCCCGGGTTCCTGCCTCCCGCACCGCCGCCGGAGCCGTTCCCGGTCTCGTGGTCGTCCTTGCGCTCGCGGGCGAGGCGGTCGCGGATCGCGTCGTCGTTGTTCTTGTGGTCCTTGGAGATCTGCTTGACCGCTTTGGGGAGCGTCTCGCCGATGTGGTCGCCCATGGTCCTGGCGGACTTCACCAGGGCGCCCATCGCCTTCTCGATGACCGGGTCGAGGGCGTCGGCGATGTCGTCCCGGCCCTTGTTGCGGCGCTGGTGCCCCTTGGCCTTGCTCAGCTTCCCGGCGGTCCTGCCGTGGATGCCGGCACTCACGCCGTTCAGCTTCGTGCCGGCCTGCTCGTGCTCGTCGCGCTCGATGTGGAAGCCCTTGCCCTTGCCGCCACCACCGCCACCGCCACCGCCTCCGGCGGAGGCGAGGTTCAGGCCCTCCTTGGCGCCCTGCACCCCCTCGTCGAAGCCGTCCTTGCCGGCCTGCTTCGTCCGTCCGAGGTTCACGCCGTTCTGGACGCCCAAGGCGTCCATGCTCACCTGGACGACTAGGTCGGCCGCCATGTTCTCCAGCGCGGCCACGACCGGCTCGGTCATCACCGAGACGACGTGGCCGACCGCCTCTTCCATCGCGGCCGTGACGAGCTTCAGCAGCTGCTTCTTCGTGAAGGCGATCGCTCCGGCGCCGAGCAGCGCGGACAGACCACCGGTGACCGGGATGAGAGCGAGCGCCGGCCCCGTCTGGCCGGCCAGAACTCCCAGCTCCGCGACGGCCTTCCACTTCATCGCCTCGATCGCGCCCGCGGCGAGGTCCAGTGCGTCCGCGATCGTACGGGCCGCGGACACCATGTCCTTCAGGTGCTTGCCCTCCACCTTGGTCCAGTGCTCGTTGAGCGCGTCCATCGCCTCGCCGTGACCCGACGACAGCAGACGCTCCATGTGGTTGTTGGCGAGCTGACCGTCGTCGGCGAGATCGTCCGCGAACTCCGCAGCGCGTCCGCCATGTCGCGGTACGCGTCCTCGTCGACGTTGGGCCAGTTCACCCCCACCAGATCCAGAAGCGTGTCCGCCCAGTCCGGCACCGTCACAGCCATGGCCGGAAATCCCCCCGTACGCACAGACGTTCGCAGAACGCAAGTGTGAACACCCTGCCGTGTCCGGGGAAATCCATCAGCACAGCCCCGGCCGTACGCCATGGCGTTCCCGACCGACCGTCAGCCCTCCGCGTACACGATGTCGTACGGGGTGCCGGGAGCTGTCATGAGCCGGAGGGTCCGCTCGGCCTCGGCGGTGAGCGCGGTGCGCGTCGCGCGCGTCACGTGCGCGAAGGGTTCGATGGTGAGCGTCGTGCGGTCCTTCGCCTCGTCGAGGTGCCAGATCCCGGCGAGGAAGCCGTCCACGAGGAACGCGCGGTGCGCCTGGTTGCCGGTCCAGGTGCGGCCGTGGTGCTCGGCGGGGACGACGCGGCCTCGGTCGGCGTGCGAGAGGAGCAGGTTGTCGAACTCGGGCAGGAAGCGGGGCGGCGCGGGGGTGTCCTCGTCGGGGCGGGGCGCGTCGGGGAGGTCGAAGAGCTCGGTGCCCCGCTCGTCCCGGAAGACGAGCAGCTCGGCCCGCAGCCGCTCGAAGGCCGGGCGGAGACGGGTGAGACCGCACCAGGTCTGCATGTCCTTGACGGAGGCGGGACCGAAGGCGCCGAGGTAGCGCCGTACGGTCTCGTCGAGGTCGGCGGCCTCGTCCTCGGGCCCGTCGAACCACGTACGGACGGTGGTGAGCGCGACCTGCCCGCTGCGCCCCCACAGACCGCGCGGGGTGACCTGCACCATCAGGAGCAGGCAGCGGGCGGCGATGGTCAGCGCCTGTGGATCGGCCCCCGGCCACTCCCGGAGCAGTCGCTCCCGCAGCTCCTTGGGGGTGCGGGGCCGCTCCTCGACGTAGGCGGTCGCCAGGGAGACGAGCCGGTCGAGGTCGACGCCGTCGAGCCCCTTGCGGAACATCTTCAGCTCCCGGTCGATGGCCCCGGCCTGGACGAGCCGGCGCAGGCCGACGGCGTCGCGGGCGGTGTGGGTGTGGACGGTGGACCGCAGCGAGACGATCCGGGCGACCTTCCGGGACTCCATCAGGGCGGACAGGTCCTCGGGTCGGAAGCCGTCGAGGCGGGCGGCGAGCGCGTAGTACGGGGGCTTGGTGTTCTGGGCCTGGAGACCGACGAGGCGGCCGACGGCCTCCTCGACGCCGAGCGGGGCGGGGCGCAGGAGCAGCTGCCGGTCGAGGGTGGCGCGGTTCAGGGCGCGGGGGCCGAGCACGGGGTGGGTCGTCTTGAGGGCCATGGTCGGCACGCTATCGACAGTTGCGGACAGCTACTGTCCTCTATGTCCTCGATGCGGACCGGCGAGATCCGGACGGAAAGGTTTCACCCCATATATCCTGCTCTCGTCCGCACTCCGCTCTCCGCCCGCATCCGCACCCCGGAGCCGGGGACTCGCCAAGGCCACCGACCGAGGAGGAGGTGGGCGACGATGTCCGACCGCCGCCCCCGCGCCGCCTGGCGCCGCCGCGCGGAACCGCCGCCCGAGGCCTCGTCCGCGCAGCCGCCCTCGGCGGCCCCGAGCGCGACGGGGCCCGGCGGGGTCCGGTCGGACGGGGTGCGGTCGAGCGTGGCGCAGTCGACGCTCTATCGCGACGGGCACCGGGTCTCCTCCCCCACCACCCTCGCGGACACCTTCCGTCAGCTGCGCGAGCACCCCGACGGCATGGCCTGGATCGGACTCCAGCGCCCGACCGATGAGGAACTCCACTCCCTGGCGGCCGAGTTCGACCTGCACGAACTGGCCGTCGAGGACGCGAGGGAAGCCCACCAGCGCCCCAAGCTGGAGCGGTACGGCGACACGCTCTTCGTCGTCCTGCGCGCCGCCCGCTACCTCGACGCCCCGGAGGAGGTCGAGTTCGGCGAGCTCCACGTCTTCGTGGGCCCGGACTTCCTCATCACGGTCCGGCACGGCGCCGCCCCGGACCTCTCGGCCGTCCGCCACCGCATGGAGGAGAACCCGGACCTGCTGGCCCTGGGCCCCGAAGCCGTCCTGTACGCGATCCTCGACGCGGTGGTCGACGGCTACGCGCCGGTGGTGGCGGGCGTCCAGAACGACATCGACGAGATCGAGACGGAGGTCTTCGGCGGCGACCCGGCGGTCTCCCGCCGCATCTACGAACTCTCCCGCGAGATGGTCGAGTTCCAGCGCGCCACCCGCCCCCTCGTGGGCATGCTCCACGCCCTGATGGCCGGCTTCGCCAAGTACGGCACGGACGAGGAGCTCCAGCGCTACCTCCGCGACGTCGCCGACCACGTCACCCACACCAGCGAACGCGTCGACGGCTTCCGCCAGGCCCTGGCGGACATCCTCACGGTCAACGCGACCCTGGTCACCCAACAACAGAACGCCGAGATGCGCGCCTTGGCGGAAGCGGGCTTCGAACAGAACGAGGAGATCAAGAAGATCTCCGCCTGGGCCGCGATCCTCTTCGCACCCACCCTCGTGGGAACCATCTACGGCATGAACTTCGACTCCATGCCGGAACTGCACTGGACGGGCGGATACCCGTTCGCGATCGGCTTGATGGGGATCGTCTGCACTAGTTTGTACGTAATTTTCAAGCGTCGGGACTGGCTCTAGGGAGCGACCGATCCCCCTCACGCCGCGCCTGTGGCTTGCTTCTGCACCCGCTGCACGAACTACCCGTTTCGGGCCCTGGGGAGGCCCTGGGGAGAAGTGATGCGGGTGACCTCGTCCACCTGCCTCCAGCCCGCAGCACCCCGCACCCACGCCGGGGGACCTCTCGGGCGCGGACGCCGAGGGCCTCGCGCCGTACCGAAAGAAGCCTACGGCCTCGACGATGCCGACATCGCCGCGCTGCGCGGCCGGGCCTTGGAGCAGGCCGACGACCTCGCGACCCGCCTGCTCGAAGAGTCCGACGCCCCGGGCATCGACTGGTGCGGGGCAGTGGGCCGGCCTCTCCGTGCCGCTCCGCACCGGACTTCCCAGGCTTTGCTCGCAAGCGCCGACAGCGCGACCGGCTCCAGCGAATGAGTCAGCGGCATCGACCGACTGCACCGCCCCGCCCTCTCCGCCACTCGTCAACAGCGCTGCACCGCGCAGCGGACTGTCGGCCTGAGCCCTCGCGCAGCCGGCCGGTCGGCTGTCACCCCCGGCCGTCGGACCGACGCCACCGTCCGGCCGACCGGCGGACCGGCGTACCGGCAACCTGCGTTACCGAGGGTGTCCGGGTCCGTTCCGCCATCGCCGTCCAGAACCGGCCGAGCTCACGGTCGGTCATACCCTGCCAGCCTGCCCTCGTACGCCGGATGGTGCGCCTCTTCAGCAGGGCCTGCTGCTGCCAGCAGAAAGGTTCGCGCAGCTCGGCGCCCGGCTGCGTCCCCTTCGCGGGGTACGGGCACAGCTCGAACTGGCAGCTGCGCAGGCAGCTCGTCCCGGGTTCGGCCGTGCCCGGCATGCCCACCGTACGCTCGGGATGGAGCGCCGTGCGGTCCTTGGTCAGGCAAGGCGGCAGAGTGGTGCGGTTGGTGCGCTCCAGCCGGCTGTCGACCATCACGCCGTCGCGTTCTGTGAGGTTCAGCAGCAGCAGAATGTCGGCGAGGAGCTGCTGGGCGCGCGGATTCAAGGTGCTCCACCCCACCGATGGCGGAATCCAGAGGTTGTGCTTGCGATGGACGGTGGGATCGGCGGACCGTGAGCCGATGTTGACCATGGTCCCCTTCTCGTCGATCCAGATGAACCGCTCGGGACGCCGGGTCTCCAGGGCGAGCACCGCAAGGTCCCCGGCCTCGGCGACGAAGGGGTGCAGTCGCTTTCCTCCCCGCACCGCCACCTCGTCCGCGGGCCGATCGCCAGGAGCCTGCTCACTGCCCGCCATGCCGAGCCAGCGTTCCACGGCCTGCAGCGGGTCGGGGCCGGCCCCGCGGCCGTCCTCGACGCCCTCCAGCCCGTCGTCGGTGCCGTCCGGCAGCTCCCACAGGCACAGGGCGTGGATGAGGGTGACCTGGGAATACCAGTAGCGTGCGTGCGTCAGCAAGTGCTCCGCTCGTTCTATCAGGTACTCACGGGCCTCGTGAGAGGTTGCGGGATGCCGTCTTCGGCGGTTCGCCGCGCTCTTGAAGCCCTGGGCCAGGGCGATCTCCAGTGAGATGGGCAGGTCCGCGCGCCCCGTCGCGGGGTTCGGCATCAGGTGTTGCAGCCAGAGGTCCATGCGCTCCCGGGCCTGGCTGCACCGCTCGTTGCCCACCGAGCCCACGATCATGGGAACGAGCCAGGCCCTGGTGACGAACTCGCGCCAGATCTCCACTGCAGTATGCGCCTCCCGCGCGACCCCATCCGATTGGTCGGGCGGGCCGATTTTCTCCTCACGTGCCGTGCTCTCCTTGTACCTCTGGGCCTCCATTGCTGTTTTGTACTGTTCCCAGGGGTCGTATATTTTGGCGTCAGAGATCTCCTTACCCTTCGGCCACGGGAAGAGCCTGCGCAGTGCGTCGAATGCGTTGTCACCGCCCGCGCCGATCTCCTGGGCGATAGCCAGCCTGACGGGATAGCTGTCCTCGATCCAACTGATCCTCATCATGTCGCTGTAGGCCGGCTTGGCCCACTTCCTGGGGTCTTCCTTGCTCAAGTGGTCGAGCCGGCGAGCCATCTCGCCGAAGGAGTGCACCAGTCGCAGCTTTGCCGCGTTGAGCGTTCTCGGATCGCCATCGACGATCGCCGGCCACCGCCGCAGGATCGTTTTGGTAATCCGCACGTGGGCCGAGTCATCGGCCTCGCCGGTGTCGATCTCCAACGCTGCGGCGAACAGGTCGAAGGCCTTTTCGTCCCGGCGCTCCCGGGCCGCCTTGACCAGCAGTTCGACGTTAGCGCGCTGCGGGGTCTCCGGCTTACGGCGGGAGCGCAGGACCAGGGCGATGAGAAGCTCACGACCGGGCTCGGCGAGTGCCGTTCCGAGGTCTCCCGCGGCGTCCTGCTGGACGGCGTCAAGGAAGGAGGACCCCAGATAGGCCTGCAGAATGCTGTGCGGGAATCTCACCTTGAAGCTCTGGGCTTCCACCAGCCCAAGTTGTTCACCCCACGCCGCATAGCGCGACAAGGTGGTGCGCCAGCAGAATTCATCCTCGTCCCTCGGCAGGTCTCCGACCCTCCGGCGCAGCTCGTCAAGGATCGCCGGACAGGAGGTCTTCTTCCGCTCGCCGATGTCGCCGTTCCAGCTGATCAGTTCTTCGAATTTGACCTCCAGCCGGTCGTTGAGCAGTCCAATACAGGCCAGCGCCGAAATAACCGAAACTGTTTTCTCCCGCTGATCTTTCGAGATGTCGAACTGAGCCTGGAGATGGCCACCCACCAGTGCCTTCGTCCAGGATTCCAGGAGATTCAACCGAATGCCCGACCGGTCGCCTCCCCGAGTGTCGACCTGGCCCCGCTCCCTGGTTTTCTCGAAATGCTCCAGAAGCTGGTGCTGTCGTAGCTGACGGGCGATCTGGAGGTACAGCGGCGACTCGGCGACCGCAGCCGTCTCGACGATCCAATCCAGCCTCCGGTTGTCCGCACCGGGCTCCCCCTGCATCAAGTAGCCAAGCGCGGCCTCCTCGCTGAGGGGTTCGAGATCGATGACGGCCGCCTGGGTGCGTTCGAGCGCCGTGTGCGGACGCGAGGCGATCACCAGCGGAAGCTTCTGCTTCTGGGCCCGGCCGATCGCGCGGCGGATCAAACTGTCCCGGTTCGCCTGATTCTCGTCGTCGCAGAACGCCTCTTCGAGACCGTCCGCGACGACCACGGCCTTGTCCTCCATACAGAGCTGCCGCCACACCCGCTCGGCCTGGGCCCTGGATATCACCCCGGGGTCCACCTCGTCACAGAAGCGCTTTTTTGCCAGCTCGCCGAAATTCAGGTCGTCACCGTCGAGATCGATGCGCCGGAGGTGAATCGGGACGGGAACGGCGCCGTTCTCCGCCAGCACCTGGGTCAGTTGCACGAGCACGGCCGTCTTCCCGCTGCCGATACCACCCACGAGCACGTACGGCCGGCGGCGGCGCCGGTCCCGCAGGGCTTGTGCGATGACCGAGCACAACTCCTGCCGGCCGACGACCTCGTCCACGATCGTTCCGGCCGTGGGCACCAGCTGCTGCGGGTTCCTCCGCGCGGTTCGCCCGATCGGCCGGATCGCCTTCCAGTGTCGAACACCCAGAAAGACAGCCGTGCTTAGCGAGAAAACGAGGAAGGGCGTGACGAAGCTGATGACCACGCTGCAGGACTGGCCGGTTTTCAGGCAGGTGTTCTCGACGAACCCGGGCTTTCCGTCGATGATCACGTCAACGGCCAGGAACAGCCAGCCCAGGAGGAGGATCGTTCCGATCCAGGCGAACATCTTGACATAGTTTCCGGGTGTCCATCTCCCGTACCATTCCCGGGGAGTGGACACCCGCTGCCGGGCCTCGCCGCGAATGCGTCGCATTCGCCACGCCCGACTTACATGGGATCTCAGCCAGGAACGGAAGCGCTTTCCACGAACGAAGCGCGGCTCGCCCCGAGGGCGAAACTTCCCCTCAGGATGCCGGATGACCTGATTCATCGGGGTCTTCCCTCACTGACGCCGGATGAAATATGCCACCGCCCATAGCAGCCAGACTACGCGGTCCGCGGCCAGGACGCGCAGTGGCTTGGGGCCGCACCTGGGAGGACAATCCGCTCCTGCGGGGCCCAGGTCATCCCGACGCTCTCACGACCCGGCATCACCTCGCCTGTCGGCGAGACCATGCAGGAAATGCGGCTGATGTGGCCACCATGTTGGCGGAGCTGTTGGAGGGCCATCGGCGCGTGCTGGGCCCAGAAGCCGTATCTCAACCGAACTTGATGTTTTGATTCCTCCTACTGAACCTGAAAGCGTGATGTCGGAGCCGTTTGCCTGATAGCTGCAGGGCGGTGCCGCTACTTCTACGGCCGTGAGATACGCGCAGGGCGGGTGAAGACGTTGATCGGCCGTCGGCCGGCTGTTCCCCGTCAGCTACATGGTCGAGGGGACCTGGGCACTGCCCAAGCGCCACGGTTGGTCCTGGCAGCAGCCGACCCGCCGGGCCATCGAGCACGACGAGCAGGCGGCCCAGTTGTGGAAGAAGGAGGTCTGGCCCCGGGAAAACGCGCCGTGGCGGCTCGGGGAGCCTGGCTGGTCTTCGAGGAGGAAGCCGGGCAGGCCATGGGTTCAGCCAAGATTCTCGTGATGCGGTGACGGCGCGTCATGCTGATCGGTTGACGTGCTCTGCTCGTGCTGCGCTGCGCCGGTGACGCGCTGGTCGAGGCAGTAGGACGCTGCGATCGCGTGAGGAGAGGCTGCGGTTGCTGCTCCCGCATCTTGCCCAGGTGTTGGTGGAGCAGGTGCGGGTCGAGGAGGGGAAGGTGCTGGCCGTCGCCCGAACTCGGGACGGCACGACAGCGCCCTGCCCTGACGGTGGTGTGTCGGCTCGCCGGGTGCACAGCCGCTACCAGCACCACCTGGCCGACGCTGCCCTCGGCGGCCGCTCGGTCGCCATCGAGCTGTGCGTCCGGCGGATGTTCTGCGACACCGCTGACCGCACTCGTCGGACCTCCGCCGAGCAGGACATCCGCCGCCCGGAGTGGGCCCCTAAGAGGTCCGCCACGCCTTCCTCGGACGACAACTGCCCCGGCCACCAAATGACCCTCAGGGACCGGGAGGCCGGCGCGTCCTACCGGAAGTTCCTGCGCAAGTACGGTGAGGCCGACGTCCGCGAGAAACTGCGTGAGCGCCGGTACGAGCGCATGGTCACCCCGAACCGCGCCATACACCTCTTTGTCGGCGACATCGCCGCCCATTCCAGGACCTTCATGCTGCTCGGCCCCTTCCACCCCGAACGATCAGTGGTCGCGGGCGGGCTCCAGGAGGGCTTGTTCTCCCTGTGGACGAGCCGTCGCACCCCACCGCGAACCGCCGCGCAGACCGCGGTTCGCCTGCTTCCATCCCGCTGCCACTACGTCGCACAGCCTGTCCTGACGCACGGATCATGGTCCCGACCAGCGACGATCCTCCTTCCGAGGCAACCCCCGCGGGGGAGAACCGGAGCCTCCGGCATCACCTCACCCGTACGTCGACAAGCCCGTACGCCGTCCAGTTCGACATCCTCGGCGCGGCGTACCGATGCCGTGATCAATCACAGTGGGTGGGAGCGGGCTCGTCGGGCGTTCGCTCCGTCCCACGCCCTCGGCCTCAGGACAACCGGCCCCTCGGCATTCACGAAATCACTGCGGCGCCCCTGGATGTGGACGGCGCGGACTCCCTCCGAGGCAGACGACTCGCGGGTCGACAGGGGAACCGTTCACCAGGTCTCGCGCGCTCCCGGGGGGCCTTCTCTTCCCGCCACTCGGCGGGGGTGCGCCTGCCGATCGTCGGATGGTCGAAGAGACGTCCCGCCTTGCAGGCTGGGGCATGACACGCCGTACGGAGGAGCGGGCGCTCGCCCTCTCCCACCGGTCACCGGCCGGTGCGGCGGACCGTCGTGAGGCGCCCGCTACGGGGCGTTCGCCCTGCCAGAGCAGCAGACCACCAGGAAAGGAATCCTGTGAACACCGCATCCGCCCCGGAGGCGACGGGTGCCGAGGCCCTGCGCGTCCGCGAGACGCTCACGGCCCTGTACGGGTATGTCCGCCCACACCGGTGGACCGTCGTGCTCGGTCTGTTCCTGGCGCTGGCCGTCACCAACACCGCCCCCACCCGGCCGTCCGTCGCCCTGCCCAGCGCCCGCCACGGCCTCATCGGTCTGAAGGAACGCGCCGAACTGCTCCACGGCACGCTCACCGCCGAACCACCCCACGGGGCGGCTACACGATCGAACTGCGCGCCCCCGCCCGGCCCGACCGACCCTGACCGCACGAGCACCCGCCACCCCGCCCGTCGACCGCACGAGCCACAGCCCCGACCGACACCCACCGCGGCAGAAGCGTCGTCAAGACCGGCCGGGTGGGTGGCCGTTCGCGATCCTGCTGATGGCGGTGGTGTGCACGAGCCTGTACGTGGTCTTCAAGAGGTGGGACCGGGTCTGGGCGGCGGCCCGGGCAGTCGATCGACTCCGCAGCGGCGAACGCCGATGAGGGGCCCGCCCGCGTCCCCAAGTCTCTTCTACGGCACCACCAGCCCCGGTTCTTTCTCGCGGGGAGACGCCGTGGGCCGTGTTACGCCGCTGCCGGGGCGAAGGGGTGCAGTTCGTCGGCGCCGGACTGGACGATCCCGTAGGTGCTTTCCGGTACTTCGTTCCACGCGCCCGGCAGGTCGCCGAGGGGCTCGGACACGATGAGACGGGTTTCCTCAGAGATGTCCTGCAGGAACGCGACATCGGGATGCAGTCTGCGCAGGGCTTCCACCCGGCTGCTGTAGAAGAGGGAACGGGAGGTGTGCGCGCTGGAGTAGCGGAAGGCCCAGAGGCGTTCGCCGTCGGTGATGGCGAGTGTCATCTGGAGCGGGAACTCCACGTCGTGTTCGCGGCCTACGCGCTCGACCGTTCCCGCCATCCGGGCGACGGCGGCGGGCGGGTCCTGGTCGAGGCCGAACGTGAGAGCCAGGTAGAACATGACCTCGGAGTCCGTCGTCCCCTCGATGTCGACGTACAACCCGGGGTCGATGAGCATGGTGAGGTCACGGCGCATGAGGGGGAACCCGGCGATGGCGCCGTTGTGCATGAACATCCAGCGGCCGTACCGGAACGGGTGGCAGTTCGACTGTTGCACCGCGGTTCCGGTCGATGCCCGGATGTGGGCGAAGAACAAGGGGGAGTGGACGTGGTCCGCCAGTTCCCGCAGGTTCCGGTTGTTCCAGGCGGGGCCGATGTCCCTGAAGAGGGCCGGGGATTCGTTGCTCTCCGTGTACCAGCCGACCCCGAACCCGTCGCCGTTGGTGGTCTCCACACCGAGTTTTGAATGCAGGCTCTGGTCGATCAGGGAGTGCGCCGGTTTGTAGAGAAGGGTGTCGAGCAATATGGGAGTGCCCGAGTAAGCGAGCCATCGGCACATGGGTCACCGCCTGTGTCACTGCCGTGTTCCGGAGCGGGGATCCGCCGTGTCCTGCGGAGCCCGGCCTCTTTCCCCGTGGCTCCGCGAGACGACTTCGGAGGGGATCGTCCGACCCTTCCATTCTCGGCCTCCTCGTCCGGTGGTGCCACGCATGCGTCCCCGGTGCCGGCACGATCACGCTCGTGGCCGACCGGTGGGCGCCCCCGTAGGAACGGCCCCGTCCGGCTCAGGTCTCCGTCCAGACGAGCGGGTACGCCGTGCCGCCGGTCCGCTCGACCCACTGGAGCCGGGCGTGCACGAGGGCGCGCCGGGCCTCGGGGGTCCGCTCCACCAGCCTGCGCAGGAGGTCGCGCGTTCCGCGCAGTGCCATCGGAGACCCGTGGGCGGCGAGGATCACGTCGTCGAGGGCGGTCCGGACGTACCGGTCCCAGCCCGGAGCCGGAACGCTCACCCTCGTCCGTCCGGCGGGATCGTCGAACCGGCCGATGTCCAGATCGCGGTCGGCGAGGCAGACCAGCAGGCCTTCGAGGCGGTCCAGGGCCTCCACTGCCGTGGCCGGATCGTTCACCGCGGGCGACAGGGCGCGGAGGGCGATGTCGGCGAGGAGCCTGATGGGCAGTTCGGGGTCTTGGTCGAAGGTCCGCTCGACCCCCGTCGACAGGACCGCGCGGAGCGCTTCCTCCCACGCGCCGCCCGGGGACACCCGGGCGATCACCATGCCTTCCGTCAGGGTCGTGCCCGGGGAGACGTGGAAGGCGACCGCGAGTTCGTGTTCCCGAGCGATGTCCAGGAGGGCGGGCACGTCGATGCTCTGCAGCACGACCGGTGGCCCCGTCCAGCGGACCGCCGCGCCCGTGTCGGCCACCGGGGGCGGCGGGCCCACGGCCGTTCCGGCCGGAACGTACGGGCGGACGTACAGGGTGTCGTACAGGTGGTGCGCGCGGGCCGCGATCGCCGTGAGCGAGTGACCGAGCTGGATCGAGTCGAACGCCTTCATCTGCAGCGTACGCATCAGCCCGAGCGCGACCAGGGTGAGGAGCATGGCCGCGCCCGGAATGAGGACGGAGACGCTTTTCCGGGAACCGATGGCCAGGCCCGAGGTGACGCAGAAGACGAACACGCCGACGGTGAGGGCGAACGTCCGCCAGACGATCGGTTCCTGACGGAACAGGCCGAGGCGGGGAGTGAACGTGCTCGCGGAGAACTGCACCACGAGGAAGAGCACCGAGTAGATGATGCTCACCAGGCTGATGACACCGAAGCCCAGGGTGAACAGCACGCTGACCACCCGGCCCGCGTCCGCCTGGGGCCCCGCTGTGATCAGGGGGGCCAGGAGCCCCAGTCCCAGACCGGCGGCAGCGCACAGCAGCTGGGACAGGTCCCTGCGCATGGCGCGCGTGGGCCGTCGGAACGATGCGGTCCGCCATCGCCGACGCCGTGCCTCGAAGCGGGCGGGAGCAGGGGGGTGGTCGGGCATCCGGCCTCCTCCGGATTCACCGCGGCCCGCCGCGTCACGAACCGGCGGTACGTGGAGGTCGATGGCGGATCGAGAACAAGGGGTGCGCCCCAGGGCCTGCAGGGGCCGGACCCGGCGTACCGGCAGTCCTACGGGAGCACGTGTCAGGAGTGGCCCCTCCTGAGTGAGTCCCTGACGCCCCGAGCGCGCTCACGGGCCTCCCTCATGGCTTCGCGGACCTTTGCTTTCGCCTGGTCGGTCTTGCCCTCCGACTCGAGCCTCTCGTCGCCGGTGATCTTTCCGGCGATCTCCTTGATCCTGCCTCTGAACTTGTCCGTGGCACTGTTCATGTCCGTGTTTCCTTCTTCGGATCGTTTCCCCTCGGCCTCATATCGACGCCGCAAGCACAGTCGCGTCCACCGGCTCCCGTCGGCCTCGTCCCGCACGGGGTCACCGTGCGGGAGGGGACCCTGCCGAACGCTTCTCGGGGCACCGGCGCGGACCCCTGAGGCACTGCGGTTCAGAACTCGAGGATGCGGCGCTTCTGCGCCTCGAACTCCGATTCGGTAAGCACGCCCTGGTCCCTCAACTGACCGAGCTGGTGCAACTGGGAGATCTTGGCGTCCATGGGTGCCGCGGCGGGAGGCGCCGCGCTGGAGGGCTGTTGGGCGGCGGCCTGTTGGGCGGCCTGTTCTTCGTTCTGCTGAGCCCAGCGGCCGGCTTGACGGCGCGAGACACGGTTGGACACGGCGGTGGCCGTACCGGAGATGACCGCGGTACGGGCGACGCCGCGCAGAAGGCCGGGCATGGCGGAAATCCTTGTCGTCAGGTGGTTGATCGCCTCAGGCTGCGGAGCTTGTTTCGAGAGCCTCCAGGGTCGCCAGGAGATCCTGGAGAGGAATCCTCCCGCCGGCGACGAGTCGGGCACCGCTGCGCCGTAGCGCCGTCGCCATGGGCGCGGCCCAGAGGTTTTCGTACACGAGCACACCCGCCGAGTTGCCCGGTTCAAGGGCAGCTGCGGCTTCCTGCAGGTCGTCCTCGCCGAGCAGTCCGGAGGAGGCGCCGTCGAAGACAGCGAGGTCGAGTTCTCCGTCGCCGTCGAGATCGGCGATCTGCAGTGCGGCGACCGAGCCGTCCACGTCCTTGCGCAGGAAGGAGAGGTCGAGGATGCGGATGATGCGCCGATCGACCAGATCGAGCAGATGGGACAGCCCTTCTCCGGTCATGCGGTTGCCGGGGAACTCCAGGACGAGGTAATCGATGGGACCCACCTCGGGGAAATCTTCGATGTCCATGGCTCCTCCTCGTCAGATGATCTTCCGATTTTGCCGCCTGACGGCCTCGTCGCGCTGATCGGATGCGCATCACCTCATATTTCACCACCAAAGGCGCGTGTGCGCACCGGCGCCCGGCTCTCGGCACGCAAAAATGCGTACGCAGCGGTTTTTCCGTGGCGCTCCGCAGCAGGGTGAACGGATCACGTACCAGGGTCAGGACTGCCGGGTGGAACGTTTCGCGGTCCCACTTCGGCGGGTGCCGGATTCGGCACGCGCCGGCTTGGAATCACGTAGGGTGCTTTTACGTCGAGCCGGCTTCTCTTCCTTTGCCGTCGGCTCCTCCCGGGGTGCCGGGTCACGGCCTGCGGTCGACCACTCCAGTTCGATCTCCAGTTCCACTCCCCCTTCCCCCACCTCTATTTCGATCTCACTCTGGAGCTCGTCCGGAACATTCAAGCTCAGCTTGCCGTGGCCGATATTCCATTCGATTTCCCCGCCGTTTTTCAAGGCGGTTGCGAGCGCCATGAGCTGTTCTGCGGCTTCAAGGCGCGAGACGGAGCGCTTTTGCTCGAATTTCAGATCCTTCATAATTCTCTTCCCTTTCGTTCGCCGAGGGCAGGCGCTCTCGGATCAAGTGGCGAGAGGAGAGGCCGAGGGGAGGCGTGAGGCGGTGAGGAGACCGACGAGGGCCGCCAGGGCGAGGGTGGCCAGGGCCGCGGCATAGGCGCTCTCGGTCAGGTCGGCCGCGAGGATGGTGCCGGCGACGGCCGTACCCGAAGTGACGGTGGGGGTCGGGCGGCAGGGGGTCGTCGATGGCGCGGCTCAGGGTGATCGCGACCTGAACGCCCTGGACGGTGGTGTCCAGGGCGTGGCTGATGTCGTGGACCATCCACGTTCATGCGGGAGCCGGCGAAACCGCAGATGAACTGCACCGGCGCGAGGGGGGCAAGCGTCCGTGGCCCGATGCGAGGAGTGCGCGGGCGCCGGTTGTCAGCAGCGTCGTCGGTCACGGGGCCTCCCCTCTCTTCGTAGCCGGCCGTTCAGGCACTTGTCCGGTCGGCACGGTCGAGTTCCTCGCCGAGGGCGAGGGCGGCGGCGACGAGGGCGAGGTGGGTGAACGCCTGCGGGAAGTTGCCGAGCTGTTCTCCGGAGGGGCCGATCTCTTCGGCGAACAGGCCGACGTGGTCGGCGTAGGTGAGCATCTTGTCGAAGGCGTAGCGCGCTCGGTGGACTCGGCCGGACCGGGCGAGAGCCTCGACGTACAGGAAGCTGCACAGACTGAAGGTGCCCTCCGATCCTCGCAGTCCCTCGGGTGAGGGGATGAGCCGGTGTGTGGCGGCAGGAACACGCGAGGCGATGGGCTCCATGAAGTCGATGACTTCCCCGACGCCCTGCGGAGCCATGAATCGGGTGATGAGAATGGGCGTGTCAGGCATGTACAGCTGGCGCACCGCACCCTGCTCACCGACGAAATCCGCAGCAAGACGGCAGTGACCCCCTCGATCGCTGTCGAGCAGCGACGCGAAAAGGCCGGGCGAATCGAACCGCGGCGCGCACCACCAGTCCACGGTCCCGTCGGAAGCGACCAGCGCCGCCGTCTGCAGGTCGTCCACCAGCCCGTGATCCGCGATCGGGGGGTAGTCGTCCATGGTCTCTCCCGCCTGGAGACCTCTGCCGTCTCCCGGAAGGCCCGGCGTCACCGAGCAAGGCGTGGCCGACCATCTGCACGGAGCGAACGGTCACCCTCCATGGTCACCGCTGTCTTCTGCTCCTCGCATCTCGACCGGGAGCACATGGTCGGTTCCTGCCTCGTCGAGCTTCCTCCAAGCCTCTTCGACGACCGCCGGGGGACCGGGCCGGAGGACCGGATTCGCCGGCTCCAGGGGGTTCCCGGGCAGGGTGGTATTCGTACGCACGGCGCCGCCACACGACGGCGAGGTCCTGCCTCCCCTCCGTCACGGACACGCACCACACCGGAGCTCCCCCGCCGGGGGAAGCAGGCGGCGAACCGACGGCACAGCGGTACGCCGAGCGCGGGAACCCAGGATGCCGTGAGGCTCCGGCGGCCCTCCCGCGGCCGCGGCTCGCAGCACCGCCCTGCCTGTCTGTTCCTCACGAGGTGAGGCGGCGGGCAGGCGATGGGTGCACACTGGTCCTGGAGCCCCGCATGCTCCCGTTTCCGGCCCCGGCGAGAGACATCTCATGTGCTACGAGCCCCTGGGGAACACGTATCGGGAACGCCGGCCAAGGCTTCTTCCCTGATCGAAGCGCAGGGTGGTGACCGGGCCGGCCCTCTTGATCGGCCCTGTCATCGGCGAGGCCGTCCGTACGAATCGCCGCCCCCTCCAGTCGCTCGGCCCGGGCGTGGTGGAGATGTGGCGGCTGCCGGAGTTCTGAGGAGTTCCGGAACGCTCCCCTCGGGCGAGCGGGAGGAGGACACATGGCAACGTCACAGGGTTCCGCGCCCGGTGCCGGACCGGAGGACAGGGTCGGGGAGGGGTCCCCCGCTCCCATGGCCGACCCGGCCGACCAGCTGGCGCGTCTCGGCCGTTCGTGGGTCTGGCTCCTCGGTGCCGCGCTGGCGTCGCTCGTGCCGGGTGTTCTGGCGCTTGTCTGGCCTGACGTGACGCTGCACGTCCTGGGCGTGCTCATCGGGGTGTACCTGCTGGCGATCGGCGTCTTCCGCTTCGTGGCCGTGTTCGGACGCGACAGCGGCGAACGCGTGCCGGATCTGATCGTCGCCGTCCTGTGCGTCCTGGGCGGGGTGCTGTGCCTGCGGAACCCGCTCCAGACGATCGCCGTGCTCTCGCTGATCGTCGGCGCCGTCTGGCTGGTGTCCGGCATCGTCACCCTCTATACGGCCATCGCCACCAAGAACATGGCGCACCGCGGCGTCGTCATGGCCGTCGCGGCTCTCGGCATCGTCGCCGGAATCGTGGTCCTGGCGCTGCCGGCGGAGTCCGCCCGGACCCTGACCAGACTCCTCGGCCTGTGGCTCGTCCTCCTGGGCCTGGCCGAGGCGGCGGTCGCGCTGGCATGGCGTTCCGCCCTGCGCCGGGCGGGCGTCACAGGCCGCGACGCGTCCGGCCCGGCCACCTGACGGGCGCGTCACCCGCTCCACCGACCTCGCACTCCCCCACCCATGGGTGAGGCTCCCGCGACCCCGCCACGCTCAGGTCCGAGGTACGCCACGGCGTGCCAGGTGACCGCGGAAACGGAGAAGACATGTACCTCGCCTACGACTACCCGCTGCTCAACGTCTTCTGGACCATGTTCTGGTTCTTCCTCTGGATCCTGTGGTTCGTCCTGCTGTTCAGGATCATCACCGACATCTTCCGCGACAAGGACATGAACGGATGGGCCAAAGGGGGCTGGCTCGTCTTCGTCATCCTGCTGCCCTTCCTCGGTGTCCTCGTCTACGTGATCGCCCGCGGCAAGGACATGGGCCGTCGCGAGATCGCCCAGGCCCGGGCGCAGCAGAAGGACTTCGACGCCTACATCCGCGAGACCGCGTCCGGTGGCACACGCCCCAGCAGCGTCGACGAACTGACCAGGCTCTCCGAACTCCGCTCCCGTGGCGACATCACCGACGAGGAGTACGACAGGGCGAAGGCGCTGGTCCTGACCGACGACCGGCCCGCCCCGAGTCCCGGACCCTCCGTGCCCCCCACCCCCGGACGTTGACCGCGCCCGACGAACGACCGAGAAACGAGGGATCGTGATGACCACCCAGCACACCGCACGACAGGCCGGAACGACACGACAGGCCTGGGCCGGCGGACTGACCGTCTTCGCCGCCGTCATGCTCGGGATCACCGGCGTCGTCGGGATCTGCCGCGGCATCATGGCGATCGCCGAGGACGACGTCTTCCTCAGCACACCCAACTACGTCTTCAAGTTCGACCTGACCTCATGGGGCTGGATACATCTCGCCCTCGGCGTCCTCGCGGTCCTCGTGAGTTTCGGGCTGTACCGGACTGCCATGTGGGCACGCGTGGCCGGCGTGGGCATCGCCGCGCTCGTCATCATCGCCAACTTCCTGTCCCTGCCCTACTACCCGGCCTGGTCGATCCTGATGATCGCGATGTCGGGGTTCATCATCTGGGCCCTGTGCGCGGTGCGGCGCGACGAAACCCCGCCGGCGTAGGAGGTAGGACGTAGGCGTTCTCGAGGCTCCCGGTCTTCTGGCCCGGCACGTCACGCCCGCCAAGGGCGACAAGGGTCTGGTGCGACTGAGCAGCCCCCGAAGGCCGGTGCCTTCGGGGGCTGCTCGCATCGACCGACGTCTACCGCGCCGAGTAGCCGAAGGCCACGCCGTTGGCCGGGAGGCCACCGGAGCCGGGCTTGTACGTGGTGGTGGGAGCGACCGTGCCGCCCTGTGTCACGTTGGACATCGGCAGCGCGTAGAGCGCGCCGGTGGCCAGGGGCCCGAAGGGCATGCCCACGTACAGCTTGGTCGCCGTGAAGTGGATGTTCTTGCCCAAGTACTGGTTGGCGCCGGGGGTGCCGGGGATGCCGTCGCCGTCGCCGGCCTCGATCCAGCGGTCGTTCGGACCGGCCGATCCGGCCAGCGAGAACGTGTGGATCGCGCCCGCGTCGGCGACGGTGCCGATGTCCTCACCGGGCGTTCCCACGGCGAGCCGCATGGACGCCACGGTGCTCACCGAACCGGGGGCGGTGTTGACGGCGGCGAGGTACTCGCCCATGCGGTCACCGGCCTCGGAGGTGCCGGACACATCGTCGTCCGCGGTGCCCTGCTTGAGCTCGCGCAGGTAGCTCCAGGTGCCGTCGGCCTTGATGCGGATCTGCACCACGCGGCCCGCGTTGGCGCGGTCCTCGGTGCCGACCGTCACGCTCTCACCGGGCGAACCGATCGCCAGGATCGACTCCGTGGCGGCTGCGGCGCCGCTGGCCCGGAACGGGGCCATGGCCACCGCGTACCCGAACTGGTCGCCCGCCTCGGCGCCGCCGGAGATGGCCGCGTTGTCCTGGTCGAGTCCGGCCAGCGGCAGGGGGTGACCGGTGGAGTCGAAACGGTTGGCGTCGAAGATCATGACGGCGCCGGCCTTCGCCGTGCTGCCGAGGGCCTCGTTGGGGGTGCCGATGGCGATGTAGTTCTGGTCGGCGGCCACGGACCAGCCGAAGAGGTCGCCCGTCTCGGGGTCACCGGGAACACCGGCCGTCGCCTGGCTCACCGCCAGGCTGGTGGTGCCGTACACGTAGAACGCGGAACCCGCCTGCGCGACGTCGCCGAGGGCTTCACCGGGCAGGGTGATGACCAGGTACGGCCGGCCGGCGTCGTTCACCGCGGCCGCGATCCTGTGGCCCATCCGGTCGCCCGCCTCGGACGCCGAGCCCGCGATCGCACCCGTGCCGGTGCCCTGTTCGAAGTGCGTGACCTTCAGAGTGCCGGTGCCCAGACCGCCGGCCGCGCCGTACAGGATGTCGACGAAGCCCGCGTCGACGGCGGTGCCGACGGTCTCGCTCGGGGTTCCGGCGACCAGGTCGGTGAAGCCGTCCTTGTTCCAGTCGATGGTGGCCAGGGTCTCGCCGAAGTAGTCGTCCGGCTCGGAGCCGCCGGGCACCCAGTCCAGGTCCTGGCTGATCTCCACGGTGCCCTTGCCGCCGCCGTACACGATGCGGATCAGACCGGCCTTCGCGTCCGTGCCGACGGTGGCCTGGGGGTCGGAGATCGCGATGTCCTCCGCGCCGTCACCGTTGAAGTCGGTCATCCCGGCCGGCTTCGGGGTGGTGCCCCCGCCGCTGAGAGCGGTACCGAGGTCGATCCGCGGGGTGGTGGCGCCGGTGTAGATGATGCCCCGGCCGCTGCTCTTCAGCAGGGCCGTCAGGTCGGCGATGCTCTTCGTGGGGAAGGCCTGCTTGAGCACCGCGTACGCACCGGCCACGTGCGGCGCGGCCATGGAGGTGCCGTTCTTGGAGGCGTAGGTGCCGCCGGGCACGGAGGAGACGATGCCCGTGCCGGGGGCGAACAGGTCGAGCAGCGGGCCCCGGTTGGTGAAGGCGGACAGCTCGTCGTCGTCGGTGGTCGAGCCGACCGTGACGGCGGAGGAGATGCAGCCGGGCATGCTCACCGCGTCGGTGTGGCCGTTGTTGCCGGCCGCGATCACGGTGGCCACGCCGGCGGTCAGCAGGCTGTCCACGACCGGCTTGCGCAGATCACTGTCGCAGGCGGTGGCGTAACGGCCGTTGCCGAGGCTGAGGTTGGCCGCGACGATCGGCGTACCGGCCTGCTTGAGCTTCAGCACGTGCTCAAGGCCCTTGAGCTGGGCGCTCTGGTAGCTGCCCACGCAGGGGGCGGCGCCACCGCAGAACTCCTCGGTGGTGAACTGGCTGAAGACCTGGATGGCGACGATGTTGGCGCCGGGCGCGACGCCGTGCTTGGGAGCGCCCGTGATGCCGGTGCCGTTGCCCGCGGCGATACCGGCCACGTGGGTGCCGTGGTCGCAGGCGGCCATGGTCGCGCAGGGGCCGGCCGCGGTGTTGGCGGCACCGGCGCCCTCCTGCGTGTCGGCGCCGTTCGGGCACAGGCTGACGACGCCGCTCTCGGCATCGCTCGGCGAGAAGCAGGCCTCGGCCACGACCCGGTTCTTCAGGAACGGGTGGCCGGTCTCGACACCGGTGTCCAGGACGGCGATCGCCTGGCCCGTACCGGTCTTGCCCGCCGCGAAGGCCGTGTCACCCCCGATGAGCGGGATGCTCTCGTCCAGGGTCGGCGGCTCGACCTTGTCCTCGGTGACGCTGACCACGTTCGGCTTGGCCGCGAGTCGGTCGAGGCCGGCCCGGTCCACCTTGAGGGTGACCACCGGCACGGTCTCGAATTCCTGCTTCTTCTCGCCGGCGGTCGCCGCGTCGGCGACGTCCGCCAGGGTCTCCGTGACGACGTTGACGCGGATCTTGCCGCCGCCCGCGGTCTGGTCGTAGAGCGGCGGATCGACCGGGTCGGCCGCGGCTGCGGCCGCTGTCGTGGTGCTCAGCGGTGTGACGGCGTGGGCCGGTATCGCGGCGCCGAGGGTCACGGCCGTCATCGCGGTGACGACCGTCGCCCAGATCGTTCTCTTCATATTGCCTCGGTGAGCAGGGGGCACGCCATGGCCAGGCCTGTGGGGAAGCAGACAGGGCGCAGCCCGGGGAGATGTGGGGTGGCGATGTGGTGAGGTGTCCTGGCGGAACGGGCCGGGCGGCGGGGGGTGTCCGCCACCCGGCCCGTTCACGCCCGAGGGGCGTGTTCCGTCAGGAGGTCGTGCCGTACGTCGTCAGAAGGTGCGCGGACCCGTGATCAGGTCTTGTTGGCACCGTTCTTCGGGTTGCCCTTCCAGGCCACGGCCTTGAGGTAGACGTACGCGTAGGAGTTGCACTTCCAGCGGACCAGGATGTTGTACGCCTTGCAGCTGTGCGTCTTCATCGTGCTGTAGAAGGCGTTGTCGACGTTCGACTTCTTGCTGCGGTCCAGGTAGTACCTGTAGCCCTTGTACGTGTTGCCGATCAGGCCGTAGCCGTAGTCGTGGGTGTCGCACGCGGCCCGGAAGTTGAAGCCGCCCGGACGGCTGATGTTCGGTCCGGGGGTGCTGCAGCCGTCGTAGATGATGCCCGCCACGCGGAAGCCGGTCGGCGTGTACCGGAAGTACGGCCAGTGCCAGCCGTAGTGCGCGGCCCACGCGACGCAGCCGCGGTTGAGGTACCACATCCACTCGGTGGCGCGGTTGCAGTAGCGCGGGTAGGCCTGCGGGTCGGTGATCTCACCGGTGGTGAAGTCCCCGGCCGGAGGCGTGGTCGCGGTTCCGTCGCCGGCCGGGCCCTGCAGGGGCTCGGTGGAGGACGGCAGGTCGGTGCCCACGGGCTCGGCGTTCGGGGCGGCCGACGCGGCCGGGAACGTCAGGTCCCACTCGCCGTTGGTCGGCGAGGCGATGTCGGAGACACGGCCCGTGGAGTCGTAGGCGTACGACGAGACCGGGTCGGTGCCCTCGACCGGGTTGGTCACGCTGCGCAGCAGACCCGAGGCGTCGTAGGAGTAGCGCGCCAGCGTCTGCGTGGTGGCACCCGACGTGACGGTGATCTCCTTGGCGCGGCCCGTGTACTCACCGAGCGCCGTGCCGGTGGCCGTCGTGGCGGTCGAGTACTTGACCGTCAGCGACTGCGCCGGGGCGTCGGCGGTGGCGGGCTCGCTGACCGTGGCGACCCGGCCCTTGGTGTCGTAGGAGACCGTGTCGGTGGCGCCGTCGGCCAGGTTGCCCAGGCTGGTGACACGCCACTTGTCGGTGCCCGGAGCGACCTGCTTCCAGTTGTACGTGGCCGTGAGGTTGGCGACCCCGATGGCCGCGCCGGCGTCCTCGTCGCCGGTCACGTCGGTGTCCGGGGTGCCGGTGGCCGGGGCGAGGGTCTCGACCGCGGTGGTCACCAGCGTGCCGGTCGCCTCGTTGTACGTGGTGGTCTCGGTGAGCTTGTCGCCGGTGGTGGTCTCGTACTTCTTGACGCCGCCGCCGCTCGGGTAGTCGACGCTGCTCTTCAGGGCGTACGAGACGGAGACCTTCGCGTCGAGGTCGGTGACCACGACGGAGTCGGCCTTCTGCTCCAGCTTGCGGTTGAGCTGACCCCCCAGGAACCCGGCTTCCCAGCCGGGGCCGAAGACGCCCTGGTCCGGACGGGTCGCGGGCGCCGACTCCGGCCTGGCGACTCCGTCCGCGCCTTCGGTCACCGTGTGGGTACGGCCCATGAGGCCCTCGGCCACATCGGTCTCGTACAGCTCGAAGGACTTCTCCGCGGTGGAGTACAGGCCGGGACCGACCTGCTGGATCTCCCCGTCGGCCAGCGGCGGATCGACAGTGGCGGCCGCGGCCTGCGGCTGCTCGGTGGCAGCGGCTCCGGCGGTCTGCTGCGGGAGCAGCAGCGCCATGGAAAGCGCGGCCATGACAGGCAGGGCTGTCTTGCGCACGAGTTCCCCCCTCGTGTCGTAGGTGTGTTGCTTGATCGCTGCGGACCGTAGACCGGCGTCGATCACCACCACAAGGGCCGTACAAGTGAAGGTAGTTGGTTCCGCTTCCTTGCAGCAGTGAAGACCACCCGGCCGCCGGCCGAGGTTGAGTACGCGTACTCATGTGGCGCGTGCGGCCCGGCCCAAGACTGGGCGCATGAAGCGAACCCGAGCCCGGATGAGGGCAGTTGACCCCGTAATGCGTCGCCGTCGGCGCACCCTCGCGGTGACGGCTCTCGCCGCTCTGACCCTGGCCGCCTGCGGCTCCGAGCAGCCGGATTCCCAGGGAGAGCGAGGGAGGTCCGTCGATGCCGTCTCGACCAGGGACGATGCGGCCTTCATCAAGATGCTGGACGAGGTGGCGCGGGAGTGCCCCCCGCCGGGCACGAAGAGGGAGTCGCCGGCCGCCCCGGAGGGCGAGGTGCCGACCGCTCCGGTGGAGGCGCCGCCCGGCGCCACGGTGAAGCCGCCGCCGGGCGGTGCGGTCGAGCCCATCGCCCCCACGGCGGGCCCGGAGGTGGAGCTGGACGCCCACGACCGGTGCGCCGGCGTCCAGCACGAACAGCGCGTGGCCGAGGCGGTCCTGCAGCTCAAGCGGCCCGATCCCGCCCAGGTCAGGAAGACGCTGAACGGCCTCGGCTACATCGACGAGCGCATCCACGGCCTGAAGCAGTCCGGCGCGGTCACGAAGTTCGTCATCGACCTCCGCGACAAGGGAGGACGCCTGTGCCTGGACGGCACGGCCAACGGCGAACTGACGGAGGTCGAGGCTTGCGTCGCACCTACGAACGGACCGTTCGATATTGCAAATCTCCACCGCCAGCCGTGAGTTCATTGTGAACTAGGTCACACGCTTCGTCTCATTCTAGGTGATCGAATAGCGACATCACGTTACCCATGAATGGGAGATAGTGTCCTAAATCGGTGCTGTAGCGGCGAGTTAGGGGCCGCCGGGTCATTGGAGGTAGTTGTCCACGAAACTTGTCATCAAGATTGCGTCAGCAATCAGACATGTCCGCGGATTACTGGATTCCACCGCCGCTCGCTTGCGCCCCCGGAAGCTCGCCGAACGGGCGGACACCTCCGGAGGACCGCCGACACAGCTCCCGCGTCGGCGGTTTCGCCCCTTCGCGCACGACCCGGGGCGACGCGTCGGTCCGCAATCGAAGACGCGTTCCCGCGCGTCGGCATCTCCTGTCAGACTCACCGCTCGTGAAGATCAATATTCTGCGGGGCTCCCTCTTCGTGGGAGCCCTCGCCCTTCTCTGCTCGGTCCTGTTCGCCCTGCCGGCGAACGCCGACTACGAGAACTGCGAGAAGCCGTCCCTCTGCCTCTACCAAGGTGCCGGCGGTACCGGCGAAAGCCTGCGGCTTCCGCTGGGCGGCACCGCCACCGTCACCGGGTCGGGCTGGGACGACAAGGCCGTGTCCGTGTACAACAACACTCACTTCTGGGGCTGCGTGTACGCGAACACCTACCTCGGCGGCGCCGTGGAGACGATCCCGCCGGGCGCCCGCAGCGATCTGAAGACGCTCGGTCTGCAGGTGACCTCCCACAAGCTGGCCCCCTCGCAGGGCGCCTGCTTCACGGGGTACGAGCGCTGCGCCGTCGGTCAGCTGTGCATCTTCAAGGAGCCGAACGGCCGTGGCGGGATGTACGGCACCCCGAACGACCACGCGGGCTACCTCGCCGGGGTCTGGGCGGACAACGTGCGCTCGGTCATCAACCGCACCGAGAAGACCGCCTGCTTCTTCAACGACCCCTCCTGGGCGGGCGAGTGGACACAGACGGGGCAGCCCGCCGCCAAGGCGTACAAGGTCAACGCCGGAGACGGCACGTCGCTCACGGCCCCCTTCGACAAGTCCTTCCAGTCGCACCGGCTCAGGACTCCGGACGCCGACTCCACCACGGACAGGGAATGCCTGTCATGACACGCCCCGCATCCCGTCCCTCACACCGCGGCGGCGCGCGTCTGGTGGCCGCCGTCACCGCGCTGAGCTCGGTGTTCCTGTTCACCGGCTCGGGCCCGACGAGCGCGGCCGAGGAACCGCCGTCCGCCCCCGAGCTGGCGCGCTGGACCGCCCAGACCGCGGACAGCAGGCTGCTCGCGCCCGGTGTGGAGTACTTCCGCTACAAGGAGACCTCGCCGATCGCGCAGCGCACGTACCCGCGTGAGCTGAACGTCGTCCGGATCGACCCCGCCAAGGGCGCCCTGCGGATCGAGAGCACGTTCGGCAGGAAGGCCGGGACCGGCGAGACCGTGCGGGAGATGGTGGCCGCCATGCCCGAGACCCCCCTCGCGGCGATCAACGGCGGCTACTTCATGAACGAGGGCACCCCGGACACGACGGACGCCGTACCGGAGACCGTCCAGACCTTCGGCGCCACCGTCCGCGACGGGGAGGTGATGGGAGCCTCCTGCGTCCTGGACAGGAACCGCCAGAGCGTGGTGCTCCAGTACGGCGTTCCGTACGTCACCCAGCTGGAGACCGACATCAGCGTGACCAGCAGCCTGACGGAGGAGCAGGGCAGGCCGTACGGCGAGGTCACCCAGCGCGTGGACGACGTCAACCGGAACCCCGGCGGCGCCCTGGGCTGCCCGCGCGACGCCGACGACACCGCCGGCGAACTGGGCCCGTACAAGGACGCCTACGGCAAGGACCTGGCCGCCTACACGGACCCGACCGAGTTCGTGCTGTTCAACTACTCCTACAAGACGACGACGCCGAAGCCGGACGTCAACAAGAACATCACCGCCGACGACCAGGCCGGGTACGAAGTGGTGCTGGACAGCACGACCGGCGCGATCGTCGAGGGCGGTCCGGGCCGGGGCGGCCGTACGGTCGGCAAGGGCCAGTACGTCCTCCAGGCGATCGGGGACCACCAGGCCGACTGGCTGCGCCAGCAACAACAGAAGAAGGCCACCCTGACGGTCACGCAGAAGCTCTGGGACCACCGCTTCGAGGCCGACGGCATCAAGCGGGAGATCCCCCTGGACGAGACGGTGGACGTCGTCGACGGCGGCTCCCTGCTCATGCGCGACGGCGTCAACAAGTACGGCAGCACGGGGGCCACGGGTTACGCCCACGGCAGCTGCGCCCGCCTCTACGACGAGAACGGCCTGAGCAAGGAGCTCACCGCTGCGACTCCCCAGGCCAAGACCGACTTCTGCCGGGACTCCCGCACCGCGCTCGGCGTGGACGACCAGGGCCGCACCCTCCTGGTCACCCTGAGCGGACCGCGCGACCAGTACTACCCCGACGGCGGGTTCCTCGCGGAGGTCACCGAACCGCTGAAGGCCCTCGGCGTCATGGACGCCCTCAACCAGGACGGCGGCGGCTCGTCCACGATGCTGCTCGGCAACGGCACGCGTCCGGTGAACGGCCTGACCGACGGTCCGGCTCCCGGCGTCGAGCGCCGGGTCTACGACTCGATCTACGTCGGCATCGGCGGCAGCCCGGTCGTGAGCTAGACCGTCACGGCAGTACGGCGAGAGGGCCTCGGCATCAGCCCGCCAAGGCCCTCTCGCCGATCCCGGGCCTCATGCCGTCCGGGGGTTTCTCCACGCGCGCCGCGCGCACGGTTCGCTTCGTCATGTCCGGATGCGACAGAACATGGTCATTGCGGCCCTCGTGGCGGGGCGAAATGATCGACACATGCTCCCACCGCACAGAGTCGTCCTCGCGGCCTTCCCCGGCGTCGAACTGCTCAACGTCACCGGTCCGGCCGAGGTGTTCTCCGTCGCCACGCGGGTCGCCGGCGCCGACCGCCCCGGCTACACCGTCCGCATCGCGACGGCTCAGGGCGAGCCGGTGACCACCTCCAGCGGGGTCCGGCTGATGGCCGACCTGACCCTGGACGAGGTGAACGGCGACGTGGACACCCTGCTCGTATCGGGCGCCGTCCGCGTGCACGACCACGAGGTGGAGCCGGTACTCGATCGCGGGATCATCGACTGGCTGCGCGAAGCGGCCCCCGGTGTCCGCCGGTTGGGGTCCGTCTGCTCGGGCGCGCACCTGCTGGCCGCGGCGGGCCTGCTGGACGGTCACACCGCCACGACCCACTGGCGGACGGCCGCACGGCTGGCCGCCGACCACCCGCTCGTCACCGTCGATCCGGACCCGATCTTCATCCGGGAAGGCCGCCTGTGGACCTGCGCCGGCATCGCCTCGGGGATGGACATGGCCCTGGCCATGGTCACCGAGGACCACGGCCCCGAACGCGCCCTGGCCACCGCCCGGACCATGGTCATGTACGTCAAACGCGCGGGCGGGCAGAGCCAGTTCAGCGCCCCGCTCGCGCCTCCCGCGGCGCCCGGCGACCGGCTGGACGACCTGCGCATGTGGATCGGTGAGCACCTCACCGAGGACCTCTCCGCCGATGCCCTGGCCGCACGGCTGCACCTGAGCGCGCGCCACTTCTCCCGGCTGTTCCGCGAGCGCACCGGCACCACCCCGGCCGCGTACGTCGAGTCCGTCCGGCTGGAGGCCGCCCGGCGGCTGCTCCAGGACAGTCCCCACGGCCTGCCCGAGATCGCCGCCCTCAGCGGCCTGGGTTCCGTGGAGAGCCTGCACCGTTCCTTCCGGCGCCGCCTCGGCACCACCCCCGCCCAGTACCGGCGCCGCTTCCGCTGAACCCCGCCGTACTCCCCCACCGCCCGCGGACCACCGCGCGGCGGAAGTCAGTCATGCCCCAGGAGAGCTCCGTGTCCCGAACCAAGGTCGCCCCCCTCCCGGTCATGGGCCGGCACCACATCAACGCGTACCTGCTGCTGGGCCGCCGCCCCGTCATCGTCGACGCGGGAACGCCCGGCAGCGGCCGGAGGATCTACGAGCGGATCGCCGCCCACGGGGTGGACCCCACCGACGTGTCGCTGATCGTCATCACCCACGGCCACATCGACCACTTCGGCTCCGCCGCCGAACTCCACCGCCTGACCGGGGCTCCCGTGGCGGGACACGTCGCCGACCTCGGCCCCTACCGCGCCGGCCGGGCCCGCGAGCCCTACCTGCCCACCGGACCGATGGGCCGCCTCATGGCCAGGAACAAGAACCTGCACGTCCAGGTGGAACCCCTCGAACCCGACGTCCTGGTGACCGGCGAGACCGACCTGGAGGACTTCGGGATCACAGGGCGCATCATGCCCACCCCCGGACACACCGCCGGATCGATCTCCGTCCTCACCGACCAGGGAGACCTCGTCGCCGGCGACCTGGTCGCCAACTCCCTCTTCGGTCTCGTGCGGGGCCGTCCCGCCAACCCTCCCTTCCACGACGACCCGCTGCACAACCTCGCCAGCCTGCGGAAGATGCTCGCCCTGAACCCCACCAGCCTCCACGTCGGCCACGGCACCCCGCTGGAACCCGACCGGGTCCGACGCTGGGCCGACCGGGAACACCAGCGGCTGTCCCGCCTCGAAGCAGCCGGGCGGGTCCCCACCCGCACGGAGAACAGCACGGCCTGACGGCAGGCACAGGGCCCGGGACTTCCCCACGGGAGCGCAGGTTCACGCCGTGCGCCAGGAGGGCCAGGACGTCGGCCGCCGACTCCCTTGCACGGGCGAGCAGTTCGGGCAGGGCGGGCGGGCCGGGCGGGGGCCTACTCCGGGAACAGTCGTTCCAGGGTCCGGGCGAGCGCCCGGTCGGCGGCCGCGTCGGCCTCGTCGGGCGTGTCGGCGACGCAGATCAGATAGCCGAGACGGTCGTGCGAGGACCGCATCGGGCGGACAGGGATCCCCGGGGCGGGAAGGGACAGTCGCAGTCGTACCAACCCGGGTGTCTCCGCGCCCGGTTCGAGGTCCGTCGGAGCCTCCGGGGCGGTCGTCTCGCGCGGCGCATGGACGAAGCGGATCGCGGCGGCGCGAGCGACGTGCGGGGCCGGCGTGGACGCCGCGCCGGTCGCGTCGAGGAGGGACTCGCGCATCAGGTCGCGGCCGGTGGCGAGCTGGACCAGTTCCCAGATGCGGTCACCGCCGAGCCGCCGGTTGATCTCGATGACCGCCGGGCCGTCCGCGGTGAGCATGACCTCCACGTGGGAGGGGCCGTCCAGGTGGCCGACGGACGTGAGGGCGAGGGCGGCCTCGTCCGCCACGGCCGCCCGCTCGGCGGCGGTGAGCCGGGCCGGGACCACATGGCCCGTCTCCACGAAGTACGGGGCTCCGGTGGTGTGCTTCTCGGTCACGGCCACGACCTCGTGGACGCCCGCCACCGAGCGGACCTCCACGCTGAACTCCCGGCCCGAGAGCATCTCCTCCGCCAGGAGGGCCCCTTGGTCCGCGGCCGCCGTGTGGGCCCAGGCCGCCGCCAGGTCGCCCGGCTCCTTCAGGGCGTGGACGCCGGCGCTGCCCGCGCCGGACGCGGGCTTCACCACCACCGGGAGGCCCACCTCCCGGACGAACCCCGCAAGCTCCTCGGGGTCGGCGCAGACCCTGTGCCGGACGGTGCGGCAGCCGCCCGCCGCCAGCAGGTCGCGTACGGCCGCCTTGTCGTGGCCGAGGCTCGCGGTGGGTCCCGGGACGCAGGGGATGCCGAGGCCCTCGGCGATCACGGCGACGGCGGGCAGCGACAGCTCGCGGAAGCCGGCCACGGCGTCGAAGGGGTCGGCCGCGTGCAGCTCCGCCGCGCGGCGCAGGGCCTCGGCCGTGTCGGTGTAGTCGACGGTCGTCTGCCGCTCCGGCCAGGGGCTGTGGGGAGTTCCCGGCGTCTGCAGCAGGGTCACTCGGGCCGGCAGCCCCATCAGGCAGTTGGCCAGCTCGGGCCAGGCGCCGACGAGGAGGAGGTGCATGGTGCGCTCCTGGGAGGAAGGGAGGGAGAGGAAGGGTGAGGGGGCGGGGAGGTGGCGGCGGCCACGTCGCAGTGGGGGGTGGGGAGGCGATGACGGCCGCACCGCATGGGGGGCGGGGTGGTGGTGGCGGCCGTGCCGCACGGTGGGGAGTCGCGGCGGCCGCGTCGCGCATAAAAGTGGGAAGTCACCGCGGCCGCGTCGCACGTGGTGGGGGTCGCCGCGGCCGCGTCACACGAGAAAGCGGGGCGACCGTCGCCGCGACCGCGTCACACGAGCGCGTCGAGCGTGGTGACCACCGCGATGCCCCGGGCCGGCGGTGCCGGTGTCGGGCCCCGGTGGGGGCGGTGGAGCCAGACCGCGCCGAGGCCGGCTCCGTGGGCGCCGAGCGCGTCGGCGTCCAGGCTGTCGCCGATGTGCACGGTCCTCGCGGCCGGGACGCCCAGTCGGTGGCAGGCCAGGGCGAAGGCCTCGCGGCGCGGCTTGGCGAGGCCCGTCTCACCGGAGACCGTCACCGCGTCGAGCCACGAGGTCAGGCCCAACTGGTCAATTCTGCGCCGCTGTTGCGGGCCGTCCGAGTTGGACAGCACGCCGATGCGACGCCCTGACGCACGTACCCGGGTGAGGAACGGGAGCACGTCGGGGTAGAGCCGGAGCCGGGACTCGACCTCGCGTCTGCGGTGCGCTTCGACGGCGTCGAGCTCCGGCACGTCGGGCACGGGCCGTCCCATCCCGGTGAGCAGGGCGGCCAGCCGTCGGCGCTCCAGCTCCCGGTAGTCGATGGCACCGGCCGTGAACTGCGGGTAGAGGTGCTCGGTGAGCCTCATCCACTCGGCGAAGTCCGCGTCGGGGCCCAGGACGTGGGCGAGCGCGGCCGGGCTCGCCCCGCTGAAGTCGATCAGTGTGTCGTCGAGGTCCAGGAGGACGCCCGCGCAGTCCTCAGGCAGTTCCATGGGCAGCTCCCCCGACACGCACCGACCGACGCAGCAGCGCGGCCGCGCCCGCCAGGCCGAGGGCCGCGCTGATCAGCCAGAACAGGGTAGTACCCGAGCCGGGGACGTCGAGCAGCCGGCCCGCGAGCACGCCGGCGGTGACGCCGCCGACCGCCCAGGCGAAGGTGACGTAGCCGAGGTAGGCGCCGGTCTCGCCGGGCGGCGCCAGCTGGACGGCGACGACGTCCGCGGCGGTGATGAGGGCCAGTTCGCCCACGGTGACCAGGAGCAGCCCCCCGTACAGGCCGGGGCGGCCGGGGGCCAGGCACACCAGGCTTCCGGCGGACATCGTCAGCGATCCGAGGGACAGCACCTTCAGCCGGGCCGCCAGTGACCAGCCGTCGGCGCGGCGGCCGACGACGCCGCCGAAGGCGACCACGACCAGGGCGTTCAAGGCGTTGACCACGGCCACGTCGTAGGCGCTCAGGCCCCGCAGTTCGGCTTCCAGGGGCAGTGCCGAGACCAGCAGGGAGACGCCGAACCAGAGGGGGACGGTGCTGGCGCAGTAGCCCATGAAGGACCGGTGGCGCAGCGGCGCGAGTACGGCCTTGCCGAAGCGCGCGCCCGGGTTGGCCTCGTCGGTGATCCGGCGGGTGACCAGGAACCCGGCCACCGTGCTGATCCCGTACGCGCCGGCCGACAGGGCGAGCGGCAGCGCCGGGTGTCCGGCGCCCGACAGGGCCGCGGCGGCGAGCGGGCCGAACAGCGCGCCGAGGTTGGTCGCGACGTAGAAGCCCGCGAAGGACGACGCCGCGTTGCCCTGGGCGACCCGGGCGAGCAGCAGTCTGGCTCCGGCGTTGTACGCGGCCCCGCCGAGGCCGTCGACGACGAGGGCGCCGAGCCACAGCGGGAAGCTGGTGCCGCCTGCGAGGAGCCCGTACGCGATCGTCTCGGCGCACAGGCCGCCGACCAGCATCGGCCGGGCGCCCCACCGGTCGCAGGCGATGCCGAGCGGGATGCTGAACGCGCGCCGGAACAGGGCGTGCGTGGCGACGAGCAGTCCCACGTCGGCGGCGCTCATCGTGCCGCTGCGCAGCGCGATCACGCCGAGCATCGGGATGCTGAGGTAGAAGCCGAGGCTGGTGACCACCCGGGTCGCCGAGATCGTGAACACGGCCCGCCGCATCGGCACGGCGGGGACGGCGGTGGCGGTGGCGGTCACAGGGCGTGTCCCTTCTTGTCCGCCCCCGCGGTCATGGTCAGGGGTTCGCCGGGGCGCAGGCCCGCGTCGGCGCCGGTGATCAGCTCGGGCACGGCGACGAGGATGTTGTAGTGGTTGGGCAGGTGGATCTCGTCGAAGCCGTGGACGGTTCCGACGAGGCGGTTGCCCGCGTACAGCTCGTCGCCGACCTCCAGGACGCCGCCCCTGGAGATCTCGGCGAATCCGAGGTACGAGACCTCGTTCATCGGCTCGGCGCGGTCGGTGCCGGGGCGGCACAGGATGAACTCGTGGATCTCCCCGGCCCGCAGGCAGCGGGTGCGCAGGGGGGCGGGCACCAGCGCCCGGTCGTTCCTGCGGTGTCGCATGACGGCCACCCAGTGGGCGGTCACGTCGCTGCGGGCGGAGAAGAGGGTCGAAGTCGTGGGGGGCACTGTCAGGTTCCGTTCCTTGCCTTGTCCGTTCTTGTGGTCGGCCGGTCGGTCAGCGGATCGCGACCACGCGGTTGGCCAGCCTGCCGACGGATTCGATCTCCACCTCGATCTCGTCGCCGACGCTCAGGCCGCCGGCCCCGACCGGGGTTCCCGTCAGGAGCACGTCGCCGGGGTTCAGCGTCATGGCGGCGGAGACCCGCTCGATCAGTCCGGCGATCTCCAGGAGCATCTGGGAGGTGCGTCCGTGCTGGACGACCACGCCGTTGCGCCGGGCGGTGATGCCCAGGTCGGCGACGTCGATGCCGGTCACGATCCACGGGCCGAGGGGGCAGGAGGTGTCGAAGCCCTTGGCCCGGGTCCACTGGCCGTCGCTGCGCTGGGCGTCACGGGCCGTCACGTCGTTGGCGCAGGTGTACCCGAGCACGTACTCCTGCGCGCGTCCGTGCGGCACACGGCTGCAGGTGCGGCCGATGACCACGGCGAGCTCGGCCTCGAAGCCGATCTCGTCGGAGAACGCGGGCTGCACGATCGGCTCGCCGTGGGCGAGCAGCGAGGTACTGGGCTTGAGGAAGAGCGGGGAGTCCCCGGGTCCGTCGACCGTGCCCGCGTAGTTGCGGCCGATGCCCACGGCTTTGGCGGAGGCGGGGACGGGCGAGAGCAGTGTCGCGGACCGGGCGGGGATCCGGGGGCCGTCCGGCTGCCGGAGCGGTGCCGCCGATCCGTCGAAGGGGTTCCGCTCCAGGAGTACGTACTCGATGCCGTCCGGGCCGCCGGGATCCGTCGGCGCGGCTACGACGGCCGCGTAGTGCTCGGTGCCGTCGTGATGGACTCGGACTCGCGCCAGTCGCATACCTGTTCCTCGGGATGGTGGGAGGTGGAGTCGGGGTGGTGCCGGTGGACCACCAGACCGCTCCACGGCTTGGGGGTGAGCGAGGTCGTCTTGCGGGGCATGAGCAGGCCCCGGGCGGCCCGTTCGCGTACCGCCGAGAAGGCGACGGGCGGCAGGATCAGGGCGGTGCCGGACGTGGTCGCGGCCCGTGCGAGGGCCCGGTCCCGGCGGGTTTCGAACTCCACTCCCCGGCCGTCCGGCCGCACCCGCGCGATCAGCTGTTCGGCGAGCCGGTAGGCCGCCAGCGGGTCGCGGACGCGGTCCGGCAGCAGGCCGCGTACGTCGACGGCGTGCTCAGGTCGGGAAGGGAGCGCGGACGGTTCCCCGGCGGCCGCGAGCAGTTCGGCCGCCGGCACGCCGGTCAGCACCCGGTGGATGGCCGACGACGTGAGCGGGTGGCGGCCGACGTCGACCACCATGGCGAGCAGGGTCCGACCGGGGCCCGTGGGGTCGGTCCGGTACTGCTCCTCGGCGGCGGCCCAGCGGTGGTGTCCGTCGGCGATGCAGAGCGACCGGGCCGCCAGGTAGGCGTCCAGCACGCCCAGTCGTACGGGGTCGCCGACCCGCCACAGCCGGATGCGGCACCCTTCCGCCCGTGTCTCGACGAGCGGCGGGCCCGCCGCCACCCGGTCCAGACAGGCCGCGCCGGCCTCGATGGAAGGGGCGGCGGGGCCCGCGTCGGAGCCGTCGAAGCAGAGCAGTACCGGTTCGAGGTCCGCGCCCGCGGCCCTGCGGCGGCGGGCCTGGGCCCGCACCCGGTGGGGGTCGACCTCTTCGTGCGGGCGGACCTCGGCGGAGCCGGGATGCGCCAGGTCGAGCACGCCGATCAGGCCTCGCTGCACGCGCGCGTCGCCGGTGCCGGTGCGCTGTTCGACGACGTACAGGCTCGGGCTCGCGTCCTGGCGGAGCACCCCTCGGGCGGTCCACGCGCGCAGCAGCCGCGCGGTGCCGTCGGGGCGTACGCCGGGGCCCTGTCCTGGGAGGAGGTCGGGTCGGACCAGTCGCAGGAAGGCGTGGGGGTGGGCGGCGAGAGCGGCGGCGCGGTCGGGGGTGACGCCGTCGCCCGGCGGGCTGAGGAGTCCGTGCGGGGGGCCGCCGGCCGCCGGACCGTACCGCAGGGCGCGGAACGGTCGCAGCGGCGCGGCGGTGGACCGTGTGCCCGTTCTCACTGCTGGGGCGCCACGTCGATCCGCAGCATGTCGCGCAGTTCGGCGAAGCGGGCGTCGAGGTCGGCCGGGTCGTCCACGGTGAAGACGACGTGGCCGTGCGCCTGCCAGATGTGCGGGGGCACCTGGACGGCGTCGCCGACGTTCTTGTAGAGCTCGACCTCGACCACGCCCTCGGCGGCACGGACCTCCTCGACTCCGCCGATCGAGGTGATCACGCCGGCCCGCTCGGCGAAGAACATGAAGAAGCCGGTCGGGCGGACCGGGCCCGGGACGGCCAGGTTCGGGGTGCGGCCGAGCGACACGTCGAGCACCGCGTCGACCATGTCCACTCCGGTGCTGGTGAGCACCGAGCGGTAGATGGGGCCGCCGCCGAGCCGGGCGGCGGTCTCCAGGATGACCGGCTCGCCGTCGGCGGTGATGCGGAACTCGGTGTGCGTGGCGCCGGTGTGGATGTCCAGGGCGTCGTGCGCGTTGGCCGTCAGTTCCCTGATGCGGGCCTGGAGTTCGGGGGCGAGCCGGGTGGGGGTGCAGTAGAAGACCTCCTCGAAGAAGGGGCCCTCCATCGGCAGCGGCTTGTCGTGGATCGCGACGACGTGGGTGACGCCGTCCCGCACGATGGACTCGACGCTGATCTCGTCGCCCTGGATGTAGCCCTCCAGGAGCAGCGCGGCGCCGTACTTCTCGCGGTCGGCGCGGTACAGCGGGTCGTAGTCGAAGCCGTCCCAGGATCCGGAGCGGATCAGCTCGAAGTGCTCGTCGAGCTCGGTCTCGCCGTCGACCCGGCGGACGTACATGCTGCCGCCGCCGATGAGCGGCTTCATGACCAGCGGGTAGCCGATGTCGGCGGCCAGCTTGCGGGCCTCGTCGAGGGTGTGGGCGAGTCCGAAGCCGGGGCCGGGGACGTCGCCGTGGCGGGCGAACTCGGTGCGCATCTCGAACTTGTTGCGGGCGATGTGCGCGGTCTTCTCGGAGATGAACGGGACGCCGAGGGCGGCGGCGACGGCGGCCGCCGCGGGCACGCTGTGCTCGACGAAGGCGACGACCGCGTCGATCTTCTCGGTCTCGGAGGCGGCGAGCTCGCGGGCGGCGGCGACGGTGTCCTCGATGCTGCTGGTGTCGGCGGCGACGACCCGGTCGACGAACTCGGGCTCCCAGGTGGGGTTCTTGACGATGAGGAGCAGGCGCTCCCCGTGCAGGCGGGCCCGGGCGAAGTGGCGCTTGCGGCTGGCGTTGCTGGTGTGAAGGATCAGGACGCTCATGTCGGTTCAGTTCCTCTTGAGGGTGAGCAGGAAGTCGGGTGCCGTCTCGGTGGCGGGGACGACGCACTCGACGAGCGTGGGACGGACCTGGCCGTCGGCCGGGGCGAAGATGTCGTCCCAGGTGCTCTTGAGGGCGTCGGTGTCGGTGACGCGGTGCGAGCGCCACCCGAAGGAGGCGGCGACCGACTGCCAGTCGACGGAGGTGAACGAGGAGCTCACCGGGTCGCCGCCGAGCAGGTCGGTGGCGTGCCGGTCGATGAGGCCGAGGCGTTCGTTGTTCAGCAGGAAGTAGACGAGCGGCAGGCCGAGCCGGGCCGCGGTCTCCATCTCGTGCATGGCCATGGACAGTCCGCCGTCGCCGCCGAGGGCGACGACCCGGGCGCCGGGGCGGGCGACGGAGGCGCCGATGGCGGCGGGCAGGGCGTAGCCGAGGCTGCCGGTGCCGCGCGGGGTGAGCAGTCTGCGGGTGCCGCCGCGCAGCCGGACGGCGGCGCCGGCCCAGCCGCTGGAGACGCTGGCGTCGGCGACGAGGATGCCGTCCTCGGGCAGCGCGTCGGTGAGCATCCGGCACAGGGTGTCGCTCAGGCCGGTGTCCCAGCGCGGCTCCGTGCGGTGGACGGCCGGTCCCGTGTAGTGGAAGCCGTCCAGTTCCCGCAGCAGCGCCTCGCAGAAGGCGCGGACGTCGGACTGCACGACGATGCCGCCGCGGGCTCCGCGGACCAGCTCGGCCGCGTCGTCGCTGACGTTGACCAGGGTCTGGTGGGGTTCGGGCCAGCTGTAGCCGTCGGAGGACTTGTCGCCGAGCTTGCTGCCGAGCACGATCACGCAATCGGCCTCGTGCACGTAGCGGTTGGCGGCTTCGAGTCCCTTGGCGCCGGTGACGCCGAGCGAGCGGACGTCGTCCTCGTCGACCGCGCCCTTGCCGTTGAGCGTGGTGGCCACGGGCAGTCCGGTCTCCCGGGACAGGGCGCGCAGCGCGTCGACGGCGCCGGAGAGGTGGACGCCTCCGCCGGCGACCACGACGGTCCGGCGGGCGTCCCGGACGGCGTCGGCGACCGCGGTGACCCGGGCGGGGTCGGGGTGGGCCCGTACCTGCGGGTAGGCGCAGCCCCAGGAGGCGGGCGCCGGGCCGGGACCGTCGTCGACGGGCCGGTCCAGGCTGTCGGCGGGGAATTCCAGGAGTACGGGTCCGGTGCGCGGGGTCGCGGCCGAGGACAGCGCCCCGGCCACCTCCTCGCGGGTGCGCTCGGCGCCGGCCAGCCGGACGGTCTTCTTGGTCACGGGGCCGAACAGCGCCTGCTGGTCGACCTCGCCGGTGGCCCAGCGGTCCTCCTTGCGCCGCGCCATGCCGCTGGCCAGGAAGACCAGCGGGGTGGAGCTGTTGCGGGCCTCCAGGAGGGCGGGGGTCGTCCACGGGGACCCGATGCCGCCGGGCGCGTCGCACACGCCGACCCGGCCCGAGATCCGGGCGTACGCCTCGGCCATGTAGCCGGCGCAGCGCGGGCAGCGGGCCAGCACGTGGTCGACTTCGGGCCGCTGCTGGAGGGCGACGTAGAGCGGGAGCGAGGTCTCGCCGGGGAAGCCGAAGACGTGCCGGACGCCGGCGCGGGCGAGCTCGTCGACGGCGGCTTCGGCGACGGTCGGCGCCGTCGGGGCGGGGGCGGGGGTCACGGGGGTGGAGGGCCGGCTCACAGGTCCGCCTCGGCGATCTCGAAGTCGATGACCTGCGACGGGGACGGGCGGTGCGGGCGCACTCCGCCGGTCAGGTTGACCAGGACGTTGGCGTCCCAGGGCACCCGGCCGTCGGCGACGGCCGCGATCAGTCCGGCGAAGGCGGTGGCCGCCGCGTGGCACACCTCGATGCCCTCGACGGTGCGCAGCAGGTCCTTGGCGCGCTCGATCTCCTCGGTCGTCACAGCCCGGATGTCGCCGCCCGACTGGCGTGCCACGTCGCGGATGTAGGGGTAGCTGGGGGTGGGGTTGCCGCGCAGGATGGCGTACGCCGGTCCCTTGGGATTCCTGACGATGTGCCGGTCCTGGATGGTCTCGGAGTCCTCGGCGTACGCGTGGGCCATGGGCGCGCAGCTGGCCTGCTGCACGGCGACGAAGCGGGGCATCCCGGAGAGCCGGCCGAGCCTGAGGTACTCGAGGGCGCCCTTGTACGCGCCGAGCAGGCCCATGCCGCTGCTGACCGCCTGGAAGACGTAGTCCGGGGTGGCCGGCATGGCGTCGAACGCCTCCAGGTAGGCCAGCTTGAGGCCCTCGCGCCGGGAGAGGCTGAAGAAGCCGCCCTCGGAGAAGAGGCCGTTCTCCTCGGCGTAGCGCTGGGCGGCGTTGCCCGCGGTGGCGAACTCGCCGTCGATGGCGTACGTCCTGACCCGGGGGTGGTCGCCGTAGTTGAGGCGGTGCACGAACGCCCGGCCGGCGAAGATGTGGGCCTCGAAGCCGGGCACGACCTGGACGGCACGGCCGTACGCGGTCGAGCTGTTGCCCGTCGAGGCGAGTGCGAGCTTCCTGATTCCGAGCTCCGCGAACCGGGAAATGCCCATGGAGGCGATACGGTCCTTGGTCGAGCGGGTCGGATTGAAGGACTCGTCCTTCAGGAAGAGACCGGGAAGGCCTATCTCTGCACCGAGTTTGTGTGCCTGGATGCAGGGCGAGTTTCCGTCGCCCAGCCACACGACGTTCTTCGGGTCCCGCACCGGAATGAGCGGGAAATAGCGCAGGAGCGGATTGGGAGAATCCTCCCACTCGGCCTGTGCGGCGTAATCGAGGTCGTAGATGGCGTCCATGGCCCCGGAGCACTCGGGGCAACGGTTGAGCGTCGGGTCGTCGCTCTCCTTCCCGCAGCGAATGCAGCAGTGGTGGATGACCTTCTCGCTCGATCCACGCGCGTAACTGTCGATAAGTTCCGCGTACTTGACGAACGGCATGACGGACCCCTTGGGCGTCGATGGAGTACTGGGGGCGGGCCGGCCTGCGGCCTGGTGACGGATGTCTGCGCCGGCTGCCCGAAGTGGCAAGCGGCAGAGGGCCGATGGGGCGATCGCGCGGACCCCGGGCGGTTACGGCATGCCGTCCGGAAGGCCCGTTCGCGCGATGCCGGAACTCAGTGCCAGATGATGTCGGGCTGCGGCTGGACCGCGGTCCGGATCGTGCCCGCGAGCGTCACGGACGACCGTACGGCGGCCGTCGAACGGGTCGGGAAATCTTCCTGGGCGGCTTGGGCGATCATCACGGAAACCGCTGCGAAAAAACCGAGGACAACAAGGGATCGCGTGAATGTTTCCACGAACTGCACGTCATTCTCCTGAGGTGCCCCTGCCAGGTCACGGCAGGACGCTCGATGTTCTGCCGGGGTGCGGCGGAAGTAATCCTGCGGCCGCGAGTAGGCTGCGCACCAGATACCACCGGTGTCATCAAGTTGCAGGCAGGAACCTCCCACCCGGACAGGAACGCACAAGTGGGCGAGAACCGGACAGAACGCATTGACCACGAAGTGGTGGAGCGTATTCCTGCCGATAAACCGGAAGGATTCATTCCAGTAATCCCTCAACACCCTGTTGAAATGCGTCAGGCGGGCTCCCTGTCCGATACCCTTCCCGAGCTCACCGAGATCCACCAGCTGCTTTACGAGCGGGTCCTGCGCAACGGCCAGGCACACGTCGCGGCGCTCACGGCGGAGACCGGCCTGGACGGGCCCGAGGTCACCGCCGGCGTGAGCGACCTGCTCCGGATGCACCTGCTCCGGCTCTCCCCGCAGGACGGCGCGCTGATGCCCAGCAGCCCCGAGGTGGCCGCGGCCCATCTGACCGGCCCCATCGAGGCACAGGTGCAGCTCCACCGGCGGTCCATCGAGCAGATCCGCTCCCATCTGCTCACCCTCAACCCCACCTACATCGAGGCCCGGCACCTCGACCGGGGCGGCACCTCGGTCGACGTGCTCACCGGACTTCCTGCCGTCCAGGCCGAGTTGGGCCGGCTCACCTCCGGCTGCCGCACCGAGGTGTTCGCCGCCCACCCGGTGCTGCCGCCCCCCGAAGCACTGGACGAGGGCCTCCAGCGGACCCTGGACGTCATCGGGCGAGGCGTACGCATCCGCACCCTCTACCCGCACGCGGTCCTCGCCCACCCGTACATCCAGGCGCACTTCGCGAAGATGACGGACCACGGCTCGCGACTGCGCACCAGCGACCAGGTCGCCGAGCGCATCATCATCTTCGACCGCGAGGTCGCCGTCCTGCCGGACCGCGTCCGGCCCTCCGGCGACGTGGGCGCGGTGGTCGTGCGCGAGCCCGCCGTGGTCGACTACCTCTACCGCTCGCTCGACAGCCTGTGGAGCACCGCCACCCCGTTCTGCGCGGCACCCAACGGCTTCGGCTACGGCCAGGCCAACGGCGACCTGCGCCGTGCCATCGTCGAACTCCTCGCGCTCGGCCACAAGGACGAGGGCGTGGCCCGCCGCCTGAGCATGTCCGTGCGGGCCTGCCGCCGCCACATCGCCGCGATCATGGAGTCGCTCGGCGCCGAGAGCCGCTTCCAGGCCGGCTACCAGGCGGCCGTCCGGGGCCTGCTCGGCCCGTCCGGCGCGGCCGGACCGGACCGGGTGCGTCCGCGGGAGGAGCCCGTGGGCGGTCCTTCGGGCGCCGCGTGATCCGGCGGGCCCGGCGAGACCGTCAGAGGCTGTCCAGGGCGGAGACCAGGCTGGCCACCGTGACGGTGTTGAAGACGAACGCGATGCACGAGTTCGCCGTCACGGTCCGGCGCATCTCCCGGGACGTCACGGTGACGTCGGTCGTGCCGAAGGTCGTCATGACCGAGAAGGCGAAGTAGACGTAGTCGGCCCAGGCGGGGCTCTCCTCGCCGGGGAACTCCAGCGCCCCCTGCCCCTCCACGAGGTTGTCGGCCTGGAAGGCGACCGCGAAGGAGACGGCCACGCACACCCAGGCGAGGGCCACCATGACGAGCGCCACCGACGCCCGGGCGGCCGGTTCGAACGAGGAGCCGATGTGCCCGGGACGCCACACCACGGCCACCACGAGCGCCGCGGCCGAGATGAGGAGCGACACCCCCGGGCCGGGCGCCGTGCCGTACACGTACCGCTGGAGCACCGTGCCCCGCGACTCGCGGTCGGCCCAGACGCGGACCCGGTCCGGAGACGCGGTGGAGAAGGCGACCACCGTGAGCACGAGGTACGGGAAGAGGTAGGCGAGCAGCAGCAGGACGCAGACGTCCGCCCCGGAGAGCTCCGCCCTGAGGCTGTCGAGACCGAGGAGGAACGCCGCCGCGGCCGCGGCGACGGACGCGCTCACCGCCCCCCGGCGGCGTTCGGAGAGCCACCGGTTCCGGCGGCGCGGGGAGGGCGGCTCGGGCACGGTCGGACTCCTCGGGGTGCGGGGGCTCGGCTGGGGCGGGGCTCGGCGCCCCGTCACGGCGACGCTTCGACGGGCCGCCCCGTCACGGCGACGCTTCGGGCAGGCCGCCCCGTCACGGCGACGCTTCGGCCGGCCGCTCCGCGCGGCCGAACGCGAGGTCCAGGACCCGGCGCCACCTCACGGGCGGCGCCGGCGCGGGGACGCCCGGGCGGTCGCGCGGCACGAGGACCCGCAGGGCGCCGGGCCGCAGCGTGCAGACGACCGGGGTGGGCATCCGCAGCGCCTCGCCGTCGACCGCCACGGCGATCTCCTCCGTATCGGAGGCCACCTCGACGCGGTGTGCGGTCAGGACGCTCAACGCCGTGGACTGCGAGCCCCGGACGGCCAGGTCGGCGGCCTGCGCCGCGTCCGCGACCTTGATCCCGAGCACCCCCAGCTCGCCGTCGTCGAGGCTGGGCCGGCGGCCGCCGCCGCTGACCTCGTCGGGCGAGACGTACGGGTTGTTGCTGACGAGGAGGGCCTGCTGGGACGAGAGCACCGTGTCGTCGACGCGTGCGTCGAGCCGTCGCACGCCCTCGCCGAGCAGCAGGTCCGGCATGAGGGAGAGGGCCGTGCCCGCCTTGTCGTCGCGGTACTCCGGGTGCTGGACGACATCGGCGTACACCCCGAAGGACACCGTGTTCACGAAGGCCCGCCCGGCGACGTCGCCGAGGTCGATCCGGAGCTCCTCGCCGTCGGTCAGCGCGTCGAGGCAGCGGGACGGATCGGAGCGGTCGAGGCCCAGGTCCATGGCGAAGTGGTTGCGGGTGCCCGCCGAGACCACGAGGAACGGCAGGTCGTGCTCGGCGGCGACCGCCGCGACCAGGGCCTGCGTGCCGTCGCCGCCCGCGACGCCGAGCAGGTCCGCGCCCTCGGCCACGGCCTCGCGGGCCAGTTCGGCGACGTCGGCCGGGGCGGACGGATCGAGCAGGACGACCCGCGCGCCGAGCGCCTCCGCCCGCTCCACCAGATGGAAGCGGCCGACCTTCCCTCCCCCGGACTTCGGATTCATGATCAGGACCGGTCGCTTCGGCGGGAGCGCCGGGACCGCCCGCATCGACCGCTTCGGACGCGATCTGCGCAGCGCCGCCCGCGCGCAGGCCAGGGCCGCGCCCCAGCACAGGCACAGGATCAGCGCCGTCAGCCACAGGCCGTCGTACGTGAAGAGGACCAGGACGCCGACGGGCGCGGCGATCGCGAGGAGCGCCCCGAGGAGGCGCACGGCGCCGCGGCGCGACACGAACCACCAAACGCCGACGGCGCAGAGGGCGAGGCCGAGGAGCCCGGCCCCGACCACCTTGAGGCCGCCGTCCCCGATCGCGAGCAGGAGCACGACCAGCGAACCGACGGCCGCGAGCAGGGCCAGGCGCGCCAGCAGCCGCGCGGCCGGCCTTCCTGCGGGTCCTGACCCTCCCATGCCGTCCTCTCCCCTGCCGTGCTCGACCGCGGGACCGGGCGATCGCGAGACCGGGCGATCGCGAGGTCTCGTGTCCGGTCCGGGGCACCAGCCTGCCCGTTCCCGGTCCCGGGGGCATCCGGGCGCGGGCCGTTCGAGCTCCTCGGGGCCGTCCCGGGCCGGCGGCACGAGTCGGGCGGACGGACGGCCGACGGCACCGGGACCCGCTGCGGGGAGCGGGTCCCGGACCGGTCGTCAGGCGCGGCAGCGCAGGAGCTCGAAGGGCGGGTTCGCGAGGCAGTCCGCCCAGAAGTCCGCGCCGAACTCACGGACGCCGGCCTCGGAGATCTCCAGCGGGACCCAGGTCAGCTCGCTGAAACCGGCCGCCCGCAGAGACCCCTCGTACACCTCGCGGCGCGGGCAGGCGCCGACGAACGAGATCGGCGGGTCGAGCAGCGCCGTGATCCGGACGCGCGGCCCGGTCTCGATCTCCTCGCCGGTCGCCTCGCAGAGGAAGCCGTACTTGGCGAGGGACGGCCCGTCGAAGCGGTAGTCGGGCTTCTGCGCGAGCACGAAGAACTCACCCCCGGGCTCCAGGCTCCGGTGCACATGGCGGCACATCCGCTCCATGGCGGCGATGTCCGGCGCGTAGTTGAGCAGCTGGACCCCCAGCGCGATGTCGAAGCGCCGGTCGAGGTCGCGCAGCTCGGACACGTCGCCCACCTCGTAGCGCACGCCCAGCGGGTCGCTCTCCTCGAAGGCCCGGGCGGCGTCGACCATCGCGCCGGAGATGTCGACGCCGAGCACCTCGGAGGCGCCTCGCCGCTTGAACTCCCTGCTGTAGAAGCCGGTGCCGGAGGCGAGGTCGAGGACCGACCTGCCCCGTACGTCACCGACCAGGCCCAGGAAGCTGGGCACCTCCCCGTACCGCGCCAACGGCAGGGACTTGAATCCCTCGAACGCCTCACCGATCTCGTCGTACAGCTGCACGCTCATCGCGCTGTCCTCCCCAGTGCTTGGTCACGTCCCTGGTGATCAGTCATGCCTCGGCAGTCTTGCCGGACCACGACGGCGGCCCGTACTGGCAGATCCCACGAAGTCCCGGACATCGCGCTGGCCTCCCCTACGGGAGCGCGCACGGTCCCGGGGGCCGTCGAGGATTCCGGAAGTCGTCCGCCGATTCCTGTTATCGGGCCGCCTCCCCGCGATCTCCCAGATGTTGGCCGTCGACGACAGCGGGAACAGGCAGGGTGATTCGGAGCATGGGCGCACAGCACGGTACGGAACTGGTCAGGGCGGCACAGAGCGGAGACCCGCGGGCGCAGGACCGGCTCATCGCCCTCCACCTGCCCCTGGTCTACAACATCGTGGGCCGGGCGATGAACGGTCACCACGACGTCGACGACGTCGTGCAGGAGACGATGCTGCGGGCGCTCGCCGGCCTCGGCGACCTGCGGTCCCCGGACAGCTTCAGGTCCTGGCTGGTCGCCATCACCATGAACGGCGTCCGCAGCCACTGGCACCGGCAGCAGCAGGCCGGCTTGCCCACGGACGGCCTCGACGACGCCCGTGAGCTCGCGCAGCCGGGTGCCGATTTCGTGGAGCTGGCCGTGGTCCGGCTGAACCTTTCCGGCCAGCGGCGCGAGACCGCCGAGGCGACCCGCTGGATGGAGCCGGACGACCGGGACCTGCTGTCCCTGTGGTGGCTGGAATGTGCCGGAGAGCTGAGCCGCCACGAGGTGGCCGCCGCGCTCGGGCTGTCCCCGCAGCACACCGCGGTGCGGGTCCAGCGGATGAAGGAACGCCTGGAGACCGCGCGGGTCGTCGTACGGGCCCTGTCGCAGAAACCGCCGTGCGCGACGCTGCGGTACGAGATCGACACCTGGGACGGCCGGCCGTCGGCCCTCTGGCGCAAGCGCATCGCCCGGCACGCCCGCGCGTGCGCGTACTGCGCCGGGCTGTGGAACGGGCTCGTACCGGCGGAGGGGCTGCTCGCCGGGCTGCTCCTGGTGCCCCCGGCCGCGATGCTCCTCGCGGGCGTCCGCGAGCGGGCGGGCTTCGAGACCGCCGCCGCGACCTTCCCGTCGGCCGACCCGTTCGCCGGCCCGGCTTCGGGCCCGTTCGCCGCTCCGGGCTCGGGTCCGCTCGCCGCTCCGGATCCCGGTCCGCTTGCCTCGCCGGACGCCGGTCCGCTCGCCGCACCGGACGCCGGTCCACTCGCGTCGCCGTCGCACGGTTCCGGGGCCGGGACGGGAACCGGGGCCGGGCCCGGGCCCCGTGGAGGAGTCGCGGGGCGCGGCCCCCGGAGCAGCCGCGCCGCCCGTCGCCGGCGTCGGCAGCAGCGGGGCCGCAGGCGCGCCGTCATCGCGGCGGGCATAGCCGTGGTGGCGGTCACCGGCGGCGCCTTCACCCTGACCACCGGCCCCGAGGAGGGCCCGGAGACCAGGGACACGACCCTCGCCGCTACGACCGACGCCGGCCTGCCCACCCCCCAGGAGTCGACCGCCGCCCCGGCGACCGCCTCCCCCTCGGCCACCTCTTCGCCGTCGGCCTCGAAGACCCCCCGTACGAGCCCGAGGCCCTCGCGCCCCACGCCGACCGCCTCCCGGACCTCGCCGTCGGCGCCGCCCCGGCCGACGCGTACGACCGCGCCCGCGACCACCTCCGCGCCCCGCCCCACCGGCACGCCCACGACATCCGGCTCCGGCTCGGGTTCCGGTTCCGGTTCCGGTTCCGGTTCCGGTTCCACCGAGGAGCAGGTGATCGAGCTGGTCAACGCGGAACGCGCCAAGGCGGGCTGCGGACCGCTGACCGAGCACCCCCTGCTCACCAAGGCGGCCCAGGGGCATTCCGACGACATGGCCGCGCGGAACTTCTTCGACCACACCAACCCCGACGGGGACGGTCCCGGCGAGCGCATCACCGCGGCCGGATACGCCTGGTCGTCGTACGGCGAGAACATCGCGAAGGGCCAGACCACCGCGGCACAGGTGATGGACTCCTGGATGAACAGCCCCGGCCACCGGGCGAACATCCTGAACTGCGGCTTCAAGGAGATCGGCATCGGCCTCCACACCTCCGGCGGGCCCTACTGGACGCAGGCCTTCGGCAGTCGCTGAGGCCGGTGAGGGGCCCGATGTGACGAGGACGACGTCCGGGAGGGGGATCTTGACGGTTCCCTGACGCGTGACCCCGGATTCGGGTCCCGTGAGCTGCTTAGGCTTGCCCGGCCGTCCATCGGATGGCCGAAAGTCGACAGCCGGGTCGACGCCATGTCGACACCCGCCAACACCCCAGGGACACCCGATGGCCACCACGAAGGACGCCCGCACCGGACGATTGCGCGCGTGGATGCTGGAGGGCCTCTCCGACATGGGGAAGGGCAGGCCCTCCCGGCCCGTGGAGGCGGCGCCGGACGCCGGGCACAAGGGGCAGCGCTGGTGGCGGGTGATGTGCCTGACCGGTGTCGACTACTTCTCGACCCTCGGCTACCAGCCGGGCATCGCGGCCCTGGCGGCCGGGCTGCTCTCCCCCGTGGCCACGATCGTGCTCGTCGTCGTCACGCTGGCGGGCGCCCTGCCGGTCTACCGCCGCGTGGCCGAGGAGAGCCCGCACGGCGAGGGCTCGATCGCGATGCTCGCGCGCCTGCTGTCCTTCTGGAAGGGCAAGCTCTTCGTCCTCACCCTTCTCGGCTTCGCCGCGACGGACTTCCTCATCACCATCACCCTGTCGGCCGCCGACGCCTCCACCCACCTGGTGGAGAACCCCCACCTCGAATCGGCGCTGCACGACAAGCAGGTGCTGATCACCCTGATCCTCGTCGCGCTGCTCGGCGCGGTGTTCCTCAAGGGCTTCCTGGAGGCCATCGGCGTCGCCGTCGCCCTCGTCGGCGTCTATCTCGCGCTCAACGCGGTCGTCGTCATCACCGGCCTGTGGCACGTCCTCACCGAGGGTCACGTCGTCACCGACTGGACCTCCGCCCTGACCGCCGAGCACGGCAACCTCTTCGCCATGGTCGGCGTGGCCCTGCTCGTCTTCCCCAAGCTCGCGCTCGGCCTGTCCGGCTTCGAGACCGGTGTGGCGGTCATGCCGCACGTCCAGGGCGATCCGGACGACACCGAGGACCGTCCGGCCGGCCGCATCCGGGGGACGAAGAAGCTGCTCACCACGGCCGCGCTGATCATGAGCGTCTTCCTCATCGCCACCAGCTTCATCACCACCGTCCTCATCCCGCAGAAGGAGTTCGAGTCCGGCGGCCAGGCCAACGGCCGCGCCCTCGCCTACCTCGCCCACGAGTACCTGGGCAGCGCCTTCGGCACGGTCTACGACGTCTCCACGATCGCGATCCTCTGGTTCGCCGGTGCCTCGGCCATGGCCGGACTGCTCAACCTGATGCCCCGCTACCTGCCCAAGTACGGCATGGCCCCGCACTGGGCCCGCGCCGTGCGCCCCATGGTCATCGTCTTCACCCTGGTCGCCTTCCTGGTGACGTGGATCTTCGACGCCGACGTCGACGCCCAGGGCGGTGCGTACGCCACCGGTGTCCTCGTCCTGATCTGCTCGGCCGCCATCGCGGTGACCATCGCGGCCCGCAAGGCCGGGCAGAAGGGCTGGACGATCGGCTTCGGCGTGATCTCGGTGGTCTTCCTCTACACCACCGTGGTCAACGTGATCGAGCGTCCCGACGGCGTGAAGATCGGCGCCTGCTTCATCGCCGGCATCATCCTCATCTCGCTCCTCTCCCGGCTCGGCCGCGCCTTCGAGCTGCGCGTCACCCATGTCGAGCTCGACGAGACGGCCGAGCGCTTCATCCAGGACATCTCCCGCCGCGCCCCGCGCTTCATCGCCAACGAACCGGACAACCGGGACGTCGCCGAGTACCGCGACAAGATCGAGCAGATCCGCGCGGACAACGACCTGCCGACCACCGAGGACTTCGTCTTCGTCGAGGTGACCGTCACCGACCCCTCCGAGTTCGAGGCGGGCCTGACCGTACGCGGCGAGGTCATGCACGAGCGCTACCGCGTCCTCACCGTCGAGTCCTCCTCCGTCCCCAACGCGCTGGCCGCCCTCCTCCTCCACGCCCGCGACCTGACCGGCGTCCGCCCCCACATCTACTTCGAGTGGACCGAGGGCAACCCCTTCGCCAACTTCTTCCGCTTCTTCCTCCTCGGCCGGGGCGAGGTCGCCCCCACCACCCGTGAGGTGCTGCGCGAGGCGGAGCACGACCGGGACCGGCGCCCCCGCGTCCACGTCGGCTGAGCCGGGGCCGGCCGGGGCGCGGGCCGCTCCGGGACCTCACACGCGGTCGGGCCGGTCCGTGCGGCGGGTGTAACCCCCGGTGCTCCTGAGGTGTGACGGACCGAAATTCGATCTTCCTACGGTGCTGGTCGTGGGGCCGTTCCGCCGCTGCGGCGCGGTCCCGGCTCTGGACGGCACGCGCACCGTGAGGTGGGGTTTCGGTGGGATCTGACTCGAACGCCGGCGTGAACGACGGCAGCGTCCGCACCGTCTGCTCCTACTGCGGGGTCGGCTGCGGGATCGTCCTGGACGTGCGGCGGGACCCCGCCACCGGGCGCCGCCGCGCGGTGAAGGCGTCCGGGGACAGGGAGCACCCCGCCAACGCGGGCCGGCTGTGCACCAAGGGGGCGACGAGCGCGGACATGCTGGCGGCGCCCGGGCGGGCGGCGAAGGCGCTGGTCCGCCCCGAGCGGGGCGCGCAGCCGGTCGAGACGGACGTCGACGAGGCGATCGCGTCGGTCGCCGCCCGGCTGAGGGCGGTCCTGGACGAGCACGGGCCGGACGCGCTGGCCTTCTACGTGTCGGGGCAGATGTCCCTGGAGGCGCAGTACCTGGCGAACAAGCTGGCCAAGGGATTCGTCCGCACCAGCAGGATCGAGTCGAACTCCCGGCTCTGCATGGCCTCCGCCGGGTCCGGCTACAAGCTGTCGCTGGGCGCGGACGGCCCGCCCGGCTCGTACGAGGACTTCGACCGCGCGGACGTGTTCCTCGTGATCGGCTCCAACATGGCGGACTGCCACCCGGTCCTGTTCCTGCGGATGATGGAGCGGGTCAAGGCCGGCGCCAAGCTGGTCGTCGTCGACCCGCGCCGCAGCGCCACCGCCGACAAGGCGGACCTCCACCTGCCGATCAGGCCCGGCACCGACCTGGCCCTCCTCAACGGCCTGCTGCACCTGCTCGTCGAGAACGGCCACACCGACGAGGAGTTCATCGCCGAGTTCACCGAGGGCTGGGAGCAGCTGCCCGGTCTCCTCGCCGACCACCCGCCCGCACGCGTCGCGGAGATCACCGGCCTCGCCGAGGACGACATCCGGCGGGCCGCCCGGTGGATCGGCGAGGCGGGCGCCTGGACGAGCTGCTGGACGATGGGCCTGAACCAGTCCGTCCACGGCACGTGGAACACCAACGCCCTGGTGAACCTGCACCTCGCCACCGGCGCGATCTGCCGCCCCGGGGCGGGCCCCTTCTCGCTGACCGGCCAGCCCAACGCCATGGGCGGCCGCGAGATGGGCTACATGGGGCCCGGCCTTCCCGGGCAGCGCTCGGTGCTCGTCGACGACGAGCGCGCCTTCGTCGAGCGGCTGTGGGACATCCCGGAGGGCTCGCTGCGCACCGAGGCCGGGGGCGGCACGATCGAGATGTTCGAGCGGATGGCCGCGGGCGAGATCAAGGCCTGCTGGATCATCTGCACCAACCCGGTCGCCTCCGTCGCCAACCGGAAGACCGTCGTCGCCGGCCTGGAGGCCGCCGAACTCGTCGTCGCGCAGGACGTGTTCGCCGAGACGGAGACGAACGCGTACGCCGATGTCGTCCTCCCGGCGACGCTGTGGGCGGAGTCCGACGGCGTCCTGGTCAACTCCGAGCGGAACCTCACCCTGGTCCGGGGCGTCGTCGACCCGCCGGGCCAGGCGCTGCCCGACTGGGAGCTGATCGCCCGGGTCGCCCGCGCCATGGGGTTCGCCGACGCCTTCGCGTACTCCTGTGCCGAGCAGGTCTTCGAGGAGCTCAAGCGGGCGTGGAACCCCACGACCGGCTGGGACCTGCGGGGCGTCACGTACGAACGGCTGCGCGCCGCCCCGGTCCAGTGGCCGGCCCCGTCGGCCGACGGCCCGGACCGCAACCCGATCCGCTACCTCAACGACGGCGTCAGCCAGGCCCTCCTGGAGCGTGCCGACGGCACCCGCCCCCGGCTGGCCTTCCCGACGGCGAGCGGACGCGCCCGCTTCTTCGCCCGACCGCACCTTCCGGCCGCCGAACTCCCGGACGCCGACTACCCGTTCACCCTGAACACGGGCCGTCTCCCGCACCAGTGGCACACCATGACGAGGACCGGCAAGGTCCCGAAGCTCGCCAGGCTCCACCCGGGCCCGTTCGTCGAGGTCCATCCCGAGGACGCCGGGAACCTCGGGGTCGCGGAGGGCGACCACGTGGAGATCGCCTCCCGCCGCGGGCGCGCCGTCCTGCCCGCCGTGGTCACCGACCGGGTCCTGCCGGGGACCTGCTTCGCCCCCTTCCACTGGAACGACCTGTTCGGCGAGTACGTCAGCATCAACGCCGTCACCCACGACGCCGTCGACCCCGTCTCCTTCCAGCCCGGGTTCAAGGCCTGCGCGGTCGCCCTCACCAGGACGACCGCGCCCGTGACGGCGGAAGTCCCCGGCACGGGGACCGAGCCCGCGCCCGTGACGGCGGAAGCCCCCCGCACGAGCACCGCACCCGCGCCCGTCGCCGCCGCGGATCCCGTTCCCGCGCTCGCCGCGCTGTTCGGGATCGACGACCTCGCCCCCGTGCCGCTCGCCGGGCCGGAGCGCCGCTACCTCGCCGGCTATCTCTCGGGGCTCGCCCTCGCCCCGCCCGACGGACGCGTCCCGGTGCTGCCGCCCGACGCGCCGCTCGCCCCGGACCCCGCCGCCTGGGTCAACGGGGTGCTCGCCGGCATGTTCTCCCGTACGACCTCTCCCACAGCGGCTTCCCCCGGGGAACCGGAGACCCCCGGCCGCCGGCTGCTGGTCCTGTGGGCCTCGCAGACCGGTACCGCCGAGGAGTTCGCCGCCACCGCCGCCGCGCGTCTGACCGCGGCCGGCCGGGTCCCCGAGCTGCTCCCCATGACGGAGGTCGAACCGGCCCGGCTCGGCCCCGGCACGGACCTCCTCGTCGTCACCAGCACCTTCGGCGACGGGGACGCGCCCGACAACGGCGCCGGCTTCTGGGAGGCGCTGTCCGCCCCGGACGCCGCTCCGCTGGACGGCGTCCGGTACGCGGTGCTCGCCTTCGGCGACACCGCCTACGACGACTTCTGCGGCCACGGCCGGCGCGTCGACGAACGGCTCGCCGCGCTCGGCGGCACCCGCCTGGTCCCCCGTACGGACTGTGATCCCGACTTCGAGGAGGCGGCCGAGAGGTGGCTCGGCCAGGTCGTCTCGGCCCTGGACGCGGCCGCGGAACGCCCGGCCGGCGCCACCGCCACCACGCTCACCACGTCACCGCCCGCCCCCACCAAGGCCTCGCCCTTCGCCACCCTCCTCATCGGCAACAGGCTGCTGAGCCTGCCCGGTTCGCAGAAGGAGGTGCGGGAGTTCGCCTTCGACACCCGGGACGGCGAGCTCGCCTACGAGGCCGGTGACGCCCTCGGGGTGTGGCCGGTCAACGGCGCCGGGCTCGTGGCCGAATGGCTGGCCCTCACCGGCCTCGACCCCGCCGGGCCGGTGGACCCGGGGGACGGGACGCCGCTCCCCTTCGAGGAGGCCCTGCGCACCCGCCTGGACATCTCCCGCATCACCACCGAGCTGCTGAGGTTCCTGGCGGCGCGCACCGGCAGCCAGGAGCTGAAGCGGCTGCTGCGCCCGGACAACAAGGAGGCGCTCGCGAAGTGGAGTTGGGGCCGGCAGGCCGCCGACGTGGTCGCCGCGTTCCCCGTCCGGGCCTCCGCCGCGGAGTGGGCCGCCGCGCTCGGGCGCCTGCGGCCCCGTCTGTACTCGATCTCCTCCAGCCCCCTCGCGCACCCGGGCGAGGTGCGGCTCACCGTCTCCGTGGTCCGCTACACGAACGACCTCGGCCGGGACCGCAGGGGGGTGTGCTCGACGTATCTGGCCGACTGCGCCGACGACGGCCCCGTGCAGGTGTTCGTGCGGCGCTCGCCGGGCTTCCGCCCGCCCGCCGACCCCTCGACGCCCATGGTCATGGTCGGTCCGGGCACGGGCGTGGCCCCGTTCGTCGGCTTCCTCCAGGACCGGCTGGCCCGTGGCCACACCGCCCCGAACTGGCTGTTCTTCGGCGAACAGCGCGAGGCCACGGACTTCTACCACCGCCGGGAGCTGGAGGCGTACCTGGACTCCGGCCATCTCGACCGTCTGGACCTCGCCTTCTCCCGCGACCAGCGGAACAAGGTGTACGTCCAGGACCGGATGCGGGAGAACGGCGCCCGGCTGTGGCAGTGGCTCCGGGACGGCGCCCACTTCTACGTGTGCGGCGACGCGGAGCGCATGGCCAAGGACGTCGACCGGGCCCTCAGGGACGTCGTCGCCTCCCACGGCGGCATGGACGCCGACGAGGCCGCCGCCTACGTCAGACGGCTCGCCACGGACAGGCGCTACGTCCGGGACGTCTACTGACGGGGCCGGTCAGGGCAGCTGGACGAGCTGGATGAAGTTGCCGCAGGTGTCGTCGAGGACCGCGATGACGACCGGTCCCGCCTCCGTCGGCTCCTGGACGAAGCGGACCCCGAGGGCACTCAGCCGCTCGTACTCCGCGCGGACGTCGTCGACGGCGAAGGAGGTGGCCGGGATGCCGTCCTGGATCAGGGCCCTCGCGTACGCCTTGGCGGCGGGGTGCGCGTCGGGTTCCAGGAGCAGTTCGGTGCCCTCGGGAGCCTCCGGCGAGACGACGGTCAGCCAGCGGTAGTCGCCCAGGGGAACCTCCGTCTTCTTCACGAAGCCCAGCTTCTCGGTGTAGAAGCGGAGTGCCTTGTCCTGGTCGTCGACGAAGACACTGGTGACGTGGATCCGCATGGCGTTCTCCTCCGGGGCGCCGGCCCGAGCCACCGCGTCACGGTGACTCGAGGGGTTCGGTGTCCGGCCACGTAACCACTTGCCCGGCGCCTCACGGGAACCCGACACGCCCCGCGCAGGAGCGTGTACCGGAGGGTCAGGAGAGGTCGAGCGGGTCGTTCGGGGCGAGCGCGGCCGCGATGCGCCGGGCGACCACCTCGGCCTGGTTGCCGTCGGGGGTGGTCGGGGTCTTCGTCGCGGAGACCGCGATGGCGAGCCGCTCGGACGGGAGGTACGCCTGGATCGCCGCGTACCCGGAGAACGACGGGTTCTGCAGCACCCACCCGTTGATGACGATGACGCCGAGGCCGAAGTGCTTGGCCTCGGTCTGCTTCAGGCAGATCGAGGCGGGGCACCTGGCCGTCCCTCCGCCGAGGCCGACCGTCCCCGGGTTCAGCAGCGTGCGGTACGAGCGGTACGAGAGGAGTTCACCGCTGCCGATCGCGCGCGCGGAGGTGGCGAGGTCGCAGATGTGGGTGGTGATGACCGCGCCCGGCGCAGTGGTCCACGAGGGGTTCCAGAAGGTGGACTCCTCGTAGAGGCCGCGCTCCGAGGTGAAGGCGTGCAGGACCGGACGCGGGATGTCGGGCGTGAAGCTGTTCCGGGTGTCGCGCATGTGGAGGGGACCGGTGACCCGCTCCTTCACGAGCTTGTCGATCCGGGTGCCGGTGATCTTCTCCAGCGCTTGGACGAGGAGGAGGTAGTTGGCGTGCGAGTAGCTCCAGCTGGTGCCCGGCTCGTACCAGAAGGAGTGCTTGAGGGGGTAGGCGAGGAGCTGCGCCGGGGTCCACTGGCGGAAGGGGTGCGGCAGCAGCTCGGCGTCGAAGGCCGGGTCGGTGACGTAGTCGTGGAGGCCGGTGGTGTTGGAGGCCAGCATCCGCAGGGTGATCCGGTTCGCCTTGGGCAGGTCGGGCAGCCACCGCTCCACGGTGTCGTCGAGGCCGACCCTGCCCTCCTCGACGAGCTGGAGGAGGACCGTGCCGATGTGGGCGAAGACCACGGAGCCGGCCCGGAAGTGCATGTCCGGCTCGGCGGGGACGCCGGTCATGGACTCGCCGAGGGCGTCGGTGACGACCTCGTGTCCGTCGACGGTCACCCGCAGCTCGACGGACTTGAGCTTGAGCTCGCTCTTGGCCCTGCGGGTGATGTCCAGGATCCGGCGGGCCTTGCCGTCGAGGGGTCGCTCGGTCCGCACGCAGTCGCTCCTGCCGTGCCCCCCGGGGCCGCCGGGGCCCTCGGGGCCCGAGGCGAGCGCCGGGGCGGCGGCGGTCTGGACGGTGAGGGCGAGGAGCGCGGCGCAGAGGAGGGCCCTGCGGGACCGGCTCCGTGTGGGGGTGGGTCTCATGCCCCGCACTATGGCGGGAGGAAGCATGGCAAACCGGATGAACACTCCACAGTCGGGACGAGAGGCATCCATGTGGGGCAGAGGGAGGAGCCGCTCGGTCGTACCGCCCGGGAGCCGGGCTCGCCTACGACCTCGGGGAACATCGGTACAGCCGTCGACGCCGAGACCGATCACGGTGGGCCGCGCGCCTTCACAGGACAGGGGCCGTTACGTGAAAACACAGGAGTCGTGGCAGCGGATGGTCGGCCTGAACAACCCCTGACCGCAGTCCGGCCAGGATTCCGCGGGGCCCTGCGGCCGCGGGCCTGCGGGGCCGGAGGCGGGCGGCGCCCGCGGTCCCGAGGAGCGCGAGGGCGCCGGGCCGGACGAAGGCGGCCCGGACCGTGACGGCACGGTCGTCCGCCGGGCCCCGTCCGAGGGCCGGCCGCGCCCGAGGTTCAGTCGCGCCAGGGTTCCCCGGTCACCTGGTGGTCGGCGCGACTGATCGCCTCGGCGACCAGACGCTTCGGGTGCCCGGACCACAGCGCCGCGAACCGGTGGCCCCGGCGGGCCGAGCGGTCTCCGCGCCCCGGGGCCCGGCCGGTGTCAGAGGCGCAGCTCCTTCGCCTCGAAGCGGCCCTCGCCGAGGACCAGGACGAAGGAGACCTGCTGCCCCTCAGAGACCGTCTGCTGCGCGCCCTCGATGTCCTCGGCCCTGAAGTACACCTGCTCCTCGGAGCCCACGGGGACGACGAAGCCGTACCCGCCGAGTCGGTTGAAGGACTGCACGAACCCTTCGCTTCTGCCTTCCACTGCGACCTCCTCGTCGTCACCGGCGACGCGGTCGGGGTGTCCGGCCCGGGTGGCCGTTTCCGCGTCTCAGGGGGAGGTGTACCCCGTCGGTCCGCCCTTCGCCACCGCCGCCGGACGTACGGAGCACCCCCGACGATCTAGTACAATGTTCAACAGAGGCCTGCTGTCGGAGATCCCCCGTGTCCGACAGCGGGCCTCGCCCCTTCCCCGGCCGACGGGCGCGGGGCGCGCCTCAGGCGCGGCCGCCCGGGTAGGCGATCCGCGCCGTGATCCTGGCGATGCGCCGGGCCGACTCCTCCGGCGAGGCCACGGGCTGGACGATGTGGCTGACGGTGAGCCGCACGATCGTCTCGACGGCGAGCCCCCGGGACTCCTCGTCGACGTCGGGCCAGGCCTCGATCGCGTACGCGTCGAGCATCGCCATCGCCGTGCCGAAGACCGGCTCCGGGCGGGTCGTGAGGTAGGCGAGGAGGTCGTCCTCGCCGCCGCGCGCCGCGAGCAGGACGCTCTTGATGAGGGGGTTGTCCACGGCCTGCTGGAGCGTGTAGCCCACGCCCGCCGCCGCTGCCGCCTCCAACTCGCCCCGGTGCGCGTCGAGTTCCCGCTGGATTCCGACGAGGAAGCCCTCCAGCTCGCGCTGGACCAGGGCGTTGCCGATGGCCTCCTTGGAGCCGAACTCGTTGTAGAGCGTCTGGCGGCTGATGCCGGCGGCCCGCGCGATGGCGGCCATGCGCAGCACGCCCCAGCCGTCGGCGGCGACGAGCCGGTAGGCGGCGTCGAGCACCTGCTCGCGCAGGAGGGACCGAACACTCTCGCGGAAACGTGTCATCGTGCCCCCACTTTATCCACCGGGCACCGTCCAGAGCATTGACGTTCACCTATCGATCCGTCTATCAACTGGACAGTAGGCAAGGAAAGTGTCCACTTCTTCGAGGAGCGGTCTTGGCCCTGCACAGCGACACCCCCGAAGCCCCCGCCGCCTGGCGCGACCCCAAGCGCTGGCTCTGGCTGCTCGGCCTGCTCATCCCGACCTTCCCCTTCTTCTCCTGGGGACTGGTGGCCGCCACCGGGCTCCGCGCCTTCTGGTGGACCGGGATCCTCGTCCTGTACGTGATCTTCCCGGTCGTCGACCACCTCATCGGCAAGGACTCCGCCAATCCTCCGGACAGCGCGATCGCCCACCTGGAACAGGACCGCTACTACCGGTGGTGCACCTACCTCTACCTCCCCCTCCAGTACGCCGGACTCGTCCTCGGCTGCTGGCTGATCACCCGGGGCGACCTCTCCCCCGTGGACAGGATCGGGCTGACGTTCACCCTCGGCGGGGTCGCCGGCATCGCCATCAACACCGCTCACGAGCTGGGGCACAAGACGGAGGCCCTGGAGCGCCGGCTCTCCCGGATCGCGCTCGCCCAGACCTGGTACGGCCACTTCTACGTCGAGCACAACCACGGCCACCACATCCGCGTCGCCACTCCGGAGGACCCGGCGAGCGCCCGGCTCGGCGAGAGCTTCTGGCGCTTCCTGCCCCGGACCGTCCTCGGCAGCCTCACCTCGGCCTGGCGCCTGGAGAAGCGCCGGCTCGCCCGCCGGGGCCGGTCCGCGTGGAGCCCGCACAACACGGTCCTCGGCTCCTGGGCGCTGTCGTTCGCGCTCTTCACGGGACTCGCGCTCGCCTTCGGGCCGGGGGTCCTGCCGTACCTCGCGGTCCAGGCGGTCTTCGGCTTCTGTCTGCTCGAGGTCATCAACTACACCGAGCACTACGGCCTCAAGCGGGAGCGCACCGAGAGCGGACGGTACGAGCGGTGCGCCCCGCGCCACAGCTGGAACAGCGACAACGTCGCCTCGAACGTCTTCCTCTACCACCTCCAGCGGCACAGCGACCACCACGCCCACCCCACCCGGCGCTACCAGTCGCTGCGCCACTTCGACGAGGCCCCCGAGATGCCGACGGGGTACGCGGGGATGATCGTCCTCGCGTACGTCCCTCCACTCTGGCGCCGCGTCATGGACCCCCGGGTCCTCGCCCACTACGGCGGGGACGTGACCCGGGCGAACCTCCAGCCGTCCCGCCGGGCCCGCCTGCTCGCCCGGTACGGCACGGCCTCCTGAGGGGCCGGGAGGCGATGCTCGGGTCGGGGCCAAGGGCGGCGGGGTCACTCCGAGGCGATGCGCCGACCCGGCAAACCGAGTGTTCGGTTTAACGGGCCCCGCACCCCTCCTCGACCACGTCCGACGTGCGCTCTCACCGCCTCTTCCCGAAGCGATTCCGCCCTGATTTCACCCCAAGGAGGGGTTTACCCGCCGAAGAACCCCGCAGGCACCTCAACGCTCGTACAATACCGAGCAGTCGGTTTACGGGTACGGGGGCCACGGGTGACCAAACAGGAGCGGGCCACGCGCACCCGCGACGCGCTGATCAGGTCGGCGGCCGAGGAATTCGACCGGCACGGCTACGTCCTGGCCACGCTCTCCGCGATCAGCGCGGGAGCGGGCGTGAGCCCCGGGGCCCTCCACTTCCACTTCGAGAACAAGGCCGCGGTCGCCGAAGCCGTCGAGCAGGAGGCCTGCACCGCCCTGCGCCGGACCGCCCGGATCGTCTACGGCCGGCGGTCGAACGCCCTGCAGAACCTCACCGACACCTCGCACGCCCTGGCCCGGCTGCTCCGCGACGACATCGTCGTCCGCGCCGGATTCCGGCTCAGCCGCGCCGACGGCTCCCGTACGGAGCTCAGCCTGCGCCAGGAGTGGCAGAGCTGTGTGCAGCAGCGGCTCGCGGAAGCGGCCGACGAGGGCCTGCTCGTCGCCGACGTCGGGCGCCGACAGGACCTCGCCCGCACCGTCGTGGCCGCGACGATCGGCCTGGAGGCCCTCTGCCACGACAACGGCGAATGGCTCTCCCCCAGGACCGTCACGGGGCTGTGGCGCACCCTGCTGCCGATGCTGGCGACCCCGGAGTCGCTCGCCGGGCTCGATCCCGCGGGGAGCCCGGCCGCGACCGGCGACGCCCGCGTGCCCGTCGGCTGAGCCTCCGGCCCCCGCCGCGAGGGGGCACCGCGGACGGCCGGGCGTCAGAGCTTGTAGCCGCCCGACACGTCCACGCACTGGCCCGTGATCCAGCGCGCGTCGTCGGAGACGAGGAAGCCGACCACGTCCGCGACGTCGGCCGGCGTCCCGAGCCGGTTGAGGACCGAGTGGGCCGCGAGGGCGGCGCTCGCCTCCGGCGTCGTGCGGCGGTGGGCGTTCATGTCCGTCGCGACATAGCCGGGGGCCACGGAGTTCACCGTGATCCCCCGGGGCGCCAGTTCCTTGGCGAGGGCCGGTGTCATCGTGTCGACGGCCCCCTTGGTCATCACGTAGGTGACGGATTCGGGGAAGGCGCGCTTCGTCGCCGCCGAGGAGATGTTGACGATCCGGCCGCCGTCGCGCATGCGGTCGAGGCCCCGCTGCACGAGGAAGAGCGGCGCCCTGACGTTGATCGCGAAGAGCCGGTCGAAGACCTCGGTGGTCAGCTCGTGGATCCGGCCCGAGCCGCTCGCCGCCGCGTTGTTGACGAGGATGTCGAACTCCGGACCGGCGCCCCGCTCCGCGAGCCCCGCGTCCAGGGCGGTGTAGAACGTGTCCACGGCGTCCGGCGTCTCCAGGTCCGCGTGGAACGCGAAGGCACGGCCGCCCGCCTCCCCGATGACCTTCACCGTCTCGTGGGCGGCCGCCTCGTTGTGGCCGTAGTGCACGGCCACCAGGGCCCCGTCCCCGGCCAACCGCTCCGCGATGCCCCTTCCGATGCCGCGGCTCGCCCCGGTGACGATCGCGGTCTTTCCAGCCAACGCGGACATGTCGGTGGTGCCTTCTTTCTTTCTGTTCGGAGACGGTTCCGCCCGAGGATCCGTCTCAGGAGCGGCCGAGGAGGTCCCGGTACCACGGCATGTGGTCCGCGATCGTCGCGGCGAACCCCGGCCCCGGCTCCTGGCCCCACTCCCGCCAGGGGCGGTCGTCCTCGAACCAGTGGTCGGTGGCGAGCATGGCGAGGTGGTGCTGCGCGAAGGGGAGGTCCGCGAGCAGCGCCCGGGCCTCGGCGATGTCCACCGCCGGCCCCCGGGTCCCGGCCCGCCCGTCGACGAGCGTCTCGGCGACCGCGAGCAGTTCCGCCACCGGAACCGGCTCCGGATGGTTGACGTAGTGGGGGCCCGGCCGCGTCCGCGGGGAGAGCGCCGCACCGAGCAGGGCCCGCGCCAGGCTGTCCACGTCGATCAGGGAGTGCAGCGAGGAGCCCCCGTCGAGCGGGCCCGGCAGGGCGGCGAGCAGCCGGACCATGCCGGGCATCAGCTGCCGGTCGCCCGTCCCGTACACGAGGTGGGGCCGCAGGACGGTCCCGCCCGCGTCCAGGACGTACCGCTCCCCCGCCGCCCGGGTGCGGCTGGTCGCCGATCCCGGGGCGAGCGGAAGGGTGCCGGGGGCCGCCGCGCGGAACGGGCCGCGGCCGTGGACGGAGGCCGTGCTCAGGGAGACGATCCGGGTCACCCCGGCGCGCACGGCCGCGTCGACCAGGACACGGGTGCCCTCGTCGTTGACGGCGCGGGCCACGTCCTCCTCCGCGCCGATCGCCGAGGCGCAGTGGATCAGCACGTCGACGCCCTCGCAGGCGCGGCGCAGGGAGTCCGGGTCGCGGAGGTCACCGGTGACGACCTCGACCCCCTCGTCCTCCGGGCCGGACGGCGGGGTGAGCGGACGGCGGGCGAGCAGCCGTACGTGCGACGGTCCCGCCGATGCCGCGGCCGTCGCCGCCACCCGGCCGCCGATGAATCCGGTCGCGCCGGTGATCAGTGTGCGAAGCCCCATGGTTCCTGGTCTGTTTCAGCCCGCCAGGCGGCTGCCGAGGCCGGCTCCGGCCACCGTCAGGTCCCTGGACGGGGAGGTGAGCGTGGAGAGGAAGACGGGCCGGCCGTCCTGCAGACCGGTGACCCGGACGGTCGCCGTCCCGGGGGCGGCGCCGGGCAGGCCCTCGGCCTCGATCCAGCACGGGCTGTCGAGTTCTGCGTACCGCGAGAAGGAGACGTCCATGGCGGTCGGCAGGTACGCGCCGCCGCCGAGCGTCAGCGTCGCCGCCTGCCGGGCGGCTTCGAGGAGCACCATTCCCGGTATGTGGTCGTTCGGACGCCGGAAGAGAGTGGGGTGCTGGGTGTTGATCCGCAGCTGCCACTGACCGGGGCGGGTGCCCGGGGCGAGGACGACGTCCTTGGTGTGCTCGCGGCCGACCAGCCGCGGGGCCACGCCCGGGATCAGCGGAACCGGCCGGCCGAGCGCGGCCATCCGGTCGCCGCGGACCCGGCGGTAGGCCAGGGCCGAGGTGCAGCGGGCCTCGGCGCCACCCGTGGCGAGGTACCTGCCGTCCCTGGTGAGGACCATGGTGGTGCGCAGGTTGCGGAGGCCGCCGCGGCGGCTGTCGAGGTCCGAGCAGACGACGTCGACGGTGACGTCCGAGGAGAGGCCGTTCACGGCGAGCGCCTCGGCGTCGGCGGTGTAGTGGAGGCCCCACATGACGAACTGGTCCTCGACGGGTACCCCGAATTCGGCATGAGCGACGAGCATGGTGGTCTGGCGTATCGTCTCGGCCACCAGTACGGGGTCGTGCCGGTCCCCTGCCACCGGAGAGAAGAAGGGATGTGCGGCAGGCCAGTGAGCGGAGACGGAGAACCGGTTCTCTGCCAACTGGGCCCACCCCGTGGGGATGATGTCCGCGGGATCCGCTCGGTGAACGAACTCCCCGGGGACGCGTGTGGACGTCGCTCCTCGAAAGTTCTGATCCATGGATCCCCCTAGCATCCCCGCGCCCCCGGGCGGCGTATCCGCCCGACCTAGAATACGTACAGCCCGGTTTTCTTTTCAATGCTTCACGTCACACCACGAGCACAGACAGCGATACAGCGGGAGGCGCCTTGGCGCAGCAAGCGCGTGCAATCAAGACCCGGCAGGCGATCCTGCAGTCGGCCGCGGCCGTCTTCGCCGAGCGGGGCTACGAGCGCACGACCATCGGAGAGATCCTGGTTCGCGCGGGGGTGACCAAGGGAGCCCTCTATTTCCACTTTGCTTCCAAGGAAGACCTCGCCCTCGGCGTGCTCGACGCGCAGATGCTCGACGTCCCGCTGCCCCCGCAGGCGATAAAGCTCCAGGAGCTCGCGGACCAGGCCTTCCTGCTCGCCCACCGGCTGCAGCGCGACGCGCTCGTGCGGGCGAGCGTCGCCCTGGCCCTGGACAGCGGCGCCACCGGCGTCGACCGGGTCGCCCCGTTCCAGGCGTGGATCGACCAGGTGTCGGAGATCCTGATGGTCGCGAAGGCGCGCGGCGAGCTGCTCGTCCACGTCGACGTGACGGACACGGCCTCGCTCTTCTCGGGCGCCTTCTCCGGGGTCCAGGCAATGTCCCAGATCCTGTGCGATCGCAAAGACCTGATCCATCGCGTCTCGGTCCTGCTCCGGCACTTCATGCCGAGCATCTGTACGCCGGCGCTGCTGCCCGGACTCGGCCTGACCGAGGAGTACGGCCGGAAGCTCGGCGCCGAGTACGACGCGAACCGGCACCGCCGGGACCAGGCGAACTTCTCGGAAACCGACGATTAAGAAAACCGACTCAACGGTTTCTTGAGCGCCCCGACGCGGAACAGCGTCGGGGCGCTCTGGCGTCATGGCACTGAGTGTGTTTTGCTGAGGGTACTCAGTGCCAAAAGCGTCTAGGGGAGCTCCATCATGGGTAAGGACTTCGACCTGTATCGGCCCTCGGAGGAGCACGACATGCTCCGGGAGTCGGTGCGTGCCCTCGCGGAGGCGAAGATCGCCCCGTTCGCGGCGGCGGTGGACGAGGAGGGCCGCTTCCCGCAGGAGGCCCTGGACGCGCTGGTCGCCAACGACCTGCACGCCGTGCACGTCCCCGAGAGCTACGGCGGCGCCGGCGCGGACGCGCTGGCCACCGTGATCGTGATCGAGGAGGTCGCCCGCGCCTGCGGTTCGTCCTCGCTGATCCCGGCGGTCAACAAGCTGGGCTCGCTGCCGGTGATCCTGTCCGGCTCGGAGGAGCTGAAGAAGAAGTACCTCGGCCCGCTGGCCAAGGGCGAGGCGATGTTCTCCTACGCCCTGTCCGAGCCCGACGCCGGCTCCGACGCGGCCGGCATGAAGACCCGCGCGGTGCGCGACGGCGACTTCTGGGTCCTCAACGGCGTCAAGCGCTGGATCACCAACGCCGGCGTCTCCGAGTACTACACCGTCATGGCCGTCACCGACCCCGACAAGCGCTCCAAGGGCATCAGCGCCTTCGTGGTGGAGAAGTCCGACCAGGGCGTGTCCTTCGGCGCCCCGGAGAAGAAGCTCGGCATCAAGGGCTCCCCCACCCGCGAGGTCTACCTCGACAACGTCCGCATCCCGGCCGACCGCATGATCGGCGCCGAGGGCACCGGCTTCGCCACCGCCATGAAGACCCTCGACCACACCCGCATCACCATCGCCGCCCAGGCCCTCGGCATCGCCCAGGGCGCCCTGGACTACGCCAAGGGCTACGTCACCGAGCGCAAGCAGTTCGGCAAGCCCATCGCCGACTTCCAGGGCGTGCAGTTCATGCTCGCCGACATGGCCATGAAGCTCGAGGCCGCCCGCCAGCTCACCTACGCCGCCGCCGCGAAGTCCGAGCGGGTCGACTCCGACCTGACCTTCTTCGGCGCCGCCGCCAAGTGCTTCGCCTCCGACGTCGCCATGGAGGTCACCACCGACGCCGTCCAGCTCCTGGGCGGTTACGGCTACACCCGCGACTACCCCGTCGAGCGCATGATGCGCGACGCCAAGATCACCCAGATCTACGAGGGCACCAACCAGGTCCAGCGCATCGTCATGGCCCGCAACCTCCCGTAACCACCAGCTTCTCGAAAGGAGACAGGCCGTGACCCTGAAGATCGCTGTCTGTGTGAAGTACGTCCCCGACGCGACCGGCGACCGCGGTTTCGCCGACGACCTGACGACCGACCGCGAGGCCGTCGACGGGCTGCTGTCGGAGCTCGACGAGTACGCGGTCGAGCAGGCCCTCCGCATCTCGGAGGAGTCCGACGACGCCGAGGTCACCGTCGTGACGGTCGGCCCGGACGACGCCAAGGACGCGCTGCGCAAGGCGCTGTCGATGGGCGCCGACAAGGCCGTCCACGTCAACGACGACGACATCCACGGCTCCGACGTCATCGCCACCTCCGCGATCCTGGCCAAGGCCCTGGAGAAGACCGGCTTCGACCTGGTCGTCTGCGGCATGGCCTCGACCGACGGCACGATGGGCGTCCTGCCCGCGCTGCTCGCCGAGCGCCTGAGCCTGCCGCAGGTCACCCTGCTGTCGGAGCTCTCCGTCGAGGACGGTGTCGTGAAGGGCCGCCGTGACGGCGACGCCGCCACCGAGCTCCTGGAGGCCCCGCTGCCGGCCGTCGCCTCGGTCACCGACCAGTCCGGCGAGGCCCGTTACCCCTCCTTCAAGGGGATCATGGCCGCCAAGAAGAAGCCGGTCGAGGAGCTGGACCTGGACGACCTGGGGATCGACGCCGACGAGGTCGGCCTCGCCGGGTCCTGGACCCTGGTCGACGCCGTGGCCGCCCGCCCGGCCCGCACCCAGGGCACGATCGTCACGGACGAGGGCGACGGCGGCAAGCAGCTCGCCGCCTTCCTCACCACCCAGAAGTTCATCTGACCCACCGTCACACCACCTCAGGAGCAAGGAATCATGGCTGAGATCCTGGTTCTCGTGGACCACGCCGACGGTGCGGTCCGCAAGCCCGCCCTCGAACTGCTGACCCTGGCCCGCCGCATCGGCGAGCCCTCGGCGGTCGTCCTCGGCGCCGGCGAGGCCGCCGCCTCGATCGCCGCCACGGCCGGCGAGTACGGCGCGGCCACCGTGTACGTCGCGGACGGCGCCGAGTTCACCGAGCAGCTCGTCGTCCCGAAGGTCGACGCGCTCACCCAGCTCGCCCAGGAGAAGGGGGCGGCCGCCGTCCTGGTGACCTCCTCCGGCGAGGGCAAGGAGATCGCGGCCCGTGTCGCGCTCCGCCTCGGCTCCGGTCTGATCACCGACGCCGTCGAGCTGGAGGCCGGTGACAAGGGTCCGGTCGCCACCCAGTCCGTCTTCGCCGCCTCGTACCAGGTGAAGTCCACGGTCTCGCACGGCGTCCCGGTCATCACCGTGAAGCCGAACTCCGCCGCCCCGGAGGCCGCTCCGGCCGCCGGCACGGTCGAGAACGTCACCGTCGCCTTCACCGGCAACGCCGCCAAGGTCGTCTCGCGCACCCCGCGCGTCTCCACCGGCCGCCCCGAGCTGACCGAGTCCGCGATCGTGGTCTCCGGCGGCCGCGGTGTCGGCGCCGCCGAGGGCTTCGCGGTCGTCGAGAAGCTCGCCGACTCGCTCGGCGCGGCGGTCGGCGCCTCCCGGGCCGCCGTGGACGCCGGCTGGTACCCGCACTCCAACCAGGTCGGCCAGACCGGCAAGCAGGTCTCGCCGCAGCTGTACGTGGCGGCGGGCATCTCCGGCGCGATCCAGCACCGGGCGGGCATGCAGACCTCGAAGACGATCGTCGCGGTCAACAAGGACCCCGAGGCCCCGATCTTCGACCTGGTCGACTACGGGGTGGTCGGCGACCTCTTCGAGGTGCTGCCGCAGCTGACGGACGAGATCGGCGCGCGCTGATCCGGTGACGGGCGGGATCGGCACGCGCCGATCCCGCGGCCGGAGAAAGAAGGGGCGGGTGGCACTCTGTGCCACCCGCCCCTTCCTCGTGTACGCGCCCGGCGCTCAGTACCAGCCGTCGAGCGGGACCTCCTCGCAGAGCCGCACGACCGGCCTGCGCCCGGCGGAGGCGGTGCCGGAGAGCTTGACCCGGGCCCCGGGGCGCACCGCGTGCAGCGGTCCGTCGACGCGGCAGCGGACGACGAAGCCCTCCGTCATGTGGACCGGCCAGAGGTCGGCGTCGGCGGCCGCGACCCCGCGCCGTACGGATATCACGCCCTCGCCCCCGCTGAGTTCGGGCGCCAGGTCGGTCGACCCGCAGGTCGGGCAGAGCAGACGCTGGAACGTCGTGGTGTGGCACCAGCGGCAGCGCTGGAAGTACAGCTCGGACTCGGGGGCCGACTCCTCGGCCTGGACGGCGGTCCCGCTCCTCATTCCCGTGTGGAACACGATGCCTTCTCCTTGCACTCGGCGGCTCGACCGTGCATGGAGCAAAGATATGGCACTGAGTGCCATCAAATAAAGACCTGAGTTCCCTCAATTCGAGATACCGAGAACCCTGAGGCCATTCGGTGACCCTCCGGAGATCCCCCGGTGACCCTCAGCCCTCGCCGAGGCTCGACTCCACCTCGCGCACCACGCGCCACATGGGGGTGGAGCGCTTGGTGATCACCACGACGACGTCCTCGGCCTCCTCGGCCGGTGCGTCCGTCGCCTGGCCGCCGGTGGCCCAGGTGGCGCGGACGAACTCCAGGGCCCCGTCGACCTCGGCCAGCGGGTCGCCCTCGCCGCCCGAGCGCAGCCAGTGCCGCAGGGCGTGGTTGTGGGCGGCGACCACGGCCGCCGCGACGACGTTGGCGCGCAGGGTGCCGTCCCTGCGGTCGGCCCAGCGGGTGCGCAGGTAGTCGCCGAGGGTCTTCTCGTACCGCCAGACCACCGACAGCTCGTACGTGCGCAGTCCGGCCACCTCGCGGGTGAGCCGGTAGCGCTGCACGGAGAAGGTGGGGTTCTCGGCGTACATCCGCATGACGAGCCGGGCGGCGTCGCAGACCCGGACCACCGGGTCGTCGGAGTCGGCGCTCGCGGCGAGGAAGCGGGTCATGTCGGCGAGGCACTGCTCGTGGTCGGGGAAGACCACGTCCTCCTTGGACGGGAAGTACCGGAAGAAGGACCGCCGGCCGACGCCCGCGAGCGTGACGATGTCGTCGACGGTGGTCTGCTCGTAGCCCCGCTCCAGGAAGAGCTGGAAGGCCGCGGCGATGAGGGAGTCCCGCATCGCGGGCTTCGTGGAGTTCGTCGAGGCTGTTCCCATGGCCCGAACCTAACACCCCGGCGCCCCGCTGCGGCACTAGGTGCCGGAGAAATCCGGCACCGAGTGCTTTCGCGGGGGTACGGAGGCCCCGGGGACGCCCAGGCCCGTCAGGGCCTCAGCGGGCGCTCATCCGGAGGGCGCCGTCCATGCGGATCGTCTCGCCGTTGAGGTAGTCGTGCTCGGCGATCATCGTCACGAGCCGGGCGTACTCCTCCGGGCGCGCGAGGCGCTGCGGGAAGGTGACGCTCGCGGCGAGACCGGCCCGGACGTCCTCGCCGAAGCCGGCCATCATCGGGGTGTCGACGATGCCGGGGGCGATGGTGACGACCCGGATGCCGAACTGCGCCAGGTCACGCGCGGCGGTGACGGTCATACCGGCGACGCCCGCCTTGGAGGCGGCGTACGCGATCTGTCCGACCTGGCCCTCGAAGGCGGCGATGGACGCGGTGTTGACGACGAGGCCGCGCTGACCGTGCTCGTCGGGCTCGTGGCGGGCGATGGCCTCGGCGGCGAGCCGCATCACGTTGAAGGTGCCGAGCAGGTTGACGTTGAGCACCGTACGGAACAGGTCGAGGTCGTGCGGTCCCTTGCGGCCCAGGATGCGGGCGGAGGGGGCGATGCCCGCGCAGTTCACGGCGAGCCGCAGCTCGGCGCCGTCGGCGTCGATCGCGGCGAGCGCCTCGCGGACCTGGCCCTCGTCGGTGACGTCCGCGGCGAGCAGCCGCACGCCCTCGGGCAGCGGCCCGGCGGCGGCCACGGCCTTGTCCAGGTCCAGGCCGTAGACGGTGGCGCCGCGCGCGGCGAGTGCGGCGGCGGTGGCGGCGCCGAGGCCGGAAGCGGCGCCGGTGACGAGAGCGGCGGAGCCGGCGATGTCCATGGAACTCCTCGTTCGTGTCGTGCGGGTGCGACCCTGCCGCCGGGATGGCCGCCGGATCGGGCGCGTGCCCGCGAAGGACCGCGCGGTCCGCGCGATCTGCGCCGCCCACCATAGAACCGTGTGCGCCGCCCCCGGAAGCGGAGGCCGAGCCGGGGGCCGGGCCGGGGGCCGGGCCCTCTTCGCCGAGCCGTACGGCGGCGGGGCCGCCCCGGCACCCCCGGGGCCGGTCGCCCGGCCCTCGGCGTCGAGGCGGCCCCGGCCGCCGCTCCTGTCCGAGTGGACGTCAGAAGGGCTTGGTCGGCAGGTACTTGCCGTCGAGGGTGATGACGGCGCGCTCGCCGCCCTCGGGGTCGGCGACCTTCTTCACGTCCAACTTGAAGTTGATCGCGGAGATGATCCCGTCGCCGAACTGCTCGTGCACGAGCTCCTTGAGCGTGGTGCCGTAGACCTGGAGCATCTCGTAGAAGCGGTAGATGGTCGGGTCGGTGGGGACGGCGCCGTCCAGGGAGCCGCGGGTGGGGATCGTCTGCAGCAGGCGCACCGCGTCCTCGTCGAGGCCGAGGAGCTCGGCGACGGCCCGGGCGGACTCCGCCGGCAGGGCGTGCTGGCCGAGGACGGCGGCGGTGGTGAAGGCGACGGAGAGGCCGGAGGCGTCCGCGATCTGCTGCCAGCTCAGGTCCTTGCGGATCTTGGCGTCGACGGCGGCGACCGCGAGGGCGCGGCGGGCGGTGGGGTCGAACTGGGCGTGCACCATGAGAGGTACGTCCTTTCGTGAGGGGTGGCTCTTGCGGAGGGGGATCAGGCGGCGAGCACGGGGCTCGCCGTGGCGGGGAGTTCCTCGACGGTGCCGTCGGCGATGTCGAAGACCCAGCCGTGCAGCCGCACTTCGCCCGTGGCCAGGGCGCGGGCCACCGAGGGGTGGGTGGCCAGGTTCGCCAGCTGCGCGGCGACGTTCTCGCGGACGAGGGCGGCCACGTCGACGGTCCCGCCGGCGGCGGCGCGGGCGAGGGAGGCGTCGGCGTGCCGCAGCCAGGCGGCGACGGCGGGCGCGGCGCTCAGGTCGTGGCCCTCGGCGAGCGCGGTCATCGCGCCGCAGGCGGAGTGCCCGCAGACGACGATGTCCCGCACGCCGAGGACGGTGACGGCGTACTCGACACCGGCGGTGACTCCGTCGGCGCCCGGGGTGTGGGCGGGGACCAGGTTGCCGGCGGTGCGGATCACGAAGAGCTCGCCCGGATCGGCCTGGGTGATCAGTTCGGGTACGACACGGGCGTCCGAGCAGCCGATGAACAGCGTGCCGGGCCGGTGGGCGGTGGCCAGGCGGGCGAAGAGACCGGCCTTGGCAGGGAAGACCTCCCGCTGGAAGCGGGCGATTCCCTCGGCGAAGTGAGGCATGTCCCCACCGTGCACGACCAGCGCCTATAGCGTCCAAGACCTGTTGCCGATATCTGCCATAGATGAGATCTATAGTCGGCCGCATGCAGCCGGAACTCCGCCATCTCCGCTATCTGCTCGCCGTCGCCGAGCACGCCAACTTCACCCGCGCCGCCGAAGAGCTCCGTATCGCCCAGCCCACCCTGTCCCAGCAGATCAAGCAGCTGGAGAAGGCCCTCGGGGCGCAGCTCCTGGACCGCACCGGCCGCACCGTGCGCCTCACGGACGCCGGGGAGACCTACGCGCGCTACGCCCGGCGGGCCCTGCGGGACCTGGCGGCGGGCGAGCGGGCGGTGCTCGACGTGCACGACCTGTCCCGGGGCCACCTCCGGCTGGCGGTCACACCCACCTTCACGGCATACCTCACGGGCCCCCTGGTCGCCGGCTTCCACGCCCGGCACCCGGGCATCAGCGTGGACGTGCGGGAGCTGCCCCAGGACCGCATCGAGGCCGAACTCCTCGCCGACCGGCTCGACCTCGGCATCGCCTTCCACGGCGGGCACCTTCCCGGCGTCGAGGCCACGGAGCTGTTCACCGAGACCCTCGGCCTCGTCGTGGGCCCCGACCACCCCTTCGCGGGACGGACGGAGCCGGTGCCGGCCGGGGAGCTGAGCAGCCATCACCTCGCGCTCCTGAACCGGGACTTCGCGACCCGGCTGCACATCGACGCGTACGTCTCCGAGCACCGCGTCCGGCCGGCGATCGCGGTGGAGGCCGACTCGGTGACCGCGCTCACCGAGATCGTCCGGCGCACCGCGCTGGCCACCGTCCTGCCCGACGCCGTCACCCGGGACCACCCGTGGCTGAGCCCGGTGCCGCTCTCCCCCGCGCTTCCGTCCCGCGCCGTCGCCCTCCTGCGACGCGCGGCCGGCTACCGGAGCGCGGCGGCGGGGGCCTTCACCGAACTCGCCGCGCGGTGGGGAGAGGAGGTGCGGGGGCACTGACCCGCGCAGGACCTTCTCCTCGCGCGGGGTCAACCGATCGGATGACCCCCGGGTCCCCCGTTGCGGGCGCCGGGCGCAGCCGGCACGACGACGGACGGCGGCAGGGTACGGCACCAGGATGGGAGACAGAGCGGGCCACGGCTCCCCGGCGGCCCCCGCGGTTCCCCGAGTTCACTGGAGCAGATCCCATGAAGCACGTGAAGAAGGCCTCCTCGCGCACCCGTGTCGTGACCGGTGGCGCGATCGTCGCCGCCCTCGCCCTCGGCGGCTTCGGGGCCTACTCCGCGAGCGCCACCGGCGAGGACACGGCGGCCGCGCCGGCCGCCGCCACCGCCAAGGCGGACGCCAAGAACAAGAACACGACGCGCTCCACGCACCTGACGATCGAGGCGGCCACCAAGGCCGCGCAGGCGACCCTGGACGCCGCCGAGCAGGAGAACCAGCGGGTCTCCGTCGCGGTCGTGGACCGCAACGGCAACACCCTCGTCACCCTGCGCGGCGACGGCGCGGGCCCGCAGTCCTACGAGTCGGCCGTGAAGAAGGCGTACACCGCCGTCTCCTGGAACGCCCCCACCTCCGAGCTGGCCAAGCGCCTCACCAACGCACCGACCCTGAAGGACATCCCCGGCACCCTCTTCCTCGCCGGTGGCGCCCCGGTCACCGCCAAGGGCGCCCCGATCGCGGGCATCGGCGTCGCCGGCGCGCCCTCGGGCGACCTCGACGAGAAGTTCGCCCAGGCCGGCGTCGCCGCCCTCGCCAAGTAACTCCCAGGGCAGGCGCCCGCGTACGAGGAAACCCGCCATGAACGCGCTCGACCACACCCTCCTGGCGGCCGCCGCGGACGGTGACACCGCCGCCGTCCGCGCGGCCCTCGACGCGGGCGCCCGTGTCGACGTCCGCGACCGGCACCGCCGCACCCCGCTGCTGCGGGCCGCGCTGCGCGACCACGTCCCCGCCGCGCGGGCTCTCCTCGCCGCGGGCGCCGACCCGAACGCGCAGGACGACCGGTCCGACAGCCCGTGGCTGGTCACCGGCGTCACGGGCAGCGTCGCCATGATGCGGGCCCTGCTCCCGGCGGGCCCCGACCTGAAGCTGACCAACCGCTACGGCGGCACCGCCCTCATCCCCGCGGCGGAACGCGGCCACGTGCCGTACGTCCGCGCCGTGCTCCGCGAGACCGCGATCGACGTCGACCACGTCAACCGGCTCGGCTGGACGGCGCTCTTGGAGGCCGTGATCCTCGGCTCGGGCGCCCGTGCCCACCAGGACGTCGTCGCCCTCCTGCTCACCGCGGGCGCCGACCCCGAGCTTCCCGACCCGTACGGCCGCACGGCGCTCCACCACGCCGAACGCCACGGCCTCACCGAGATCGCCGCGCTGCTCCGGGAAGCCGGGTCACGCGGGGTCCTCCGCGGCGCCGCCTGAGCCTCCGGCGGAGTGCCGGTCGCGGTGGGCCGCGACGCGCTCGCGGGTGGCACAACGACGGGAGCAGTAGCGGCGTTCCGGCCCGCTGCCCTGCGCCACGAAGACGTTCCGGCAGCTGCCGGACGCGCAGGTCCTGCCGGGCGGACGCTGCCGGTCCCAGACGAGGACGGCGAGCGCCATGCAGGACGAGGCGAGCAGCCACTCGGCCCAGGGGGCGTCGTCGTCCCGGTCGATGTGCGCGTGCCAGGGGGCGGTGCCGCCGTGCGAGGTCAGCCGGAGCGGACCGGTGTGCTCCCGCAGGAGCCGGTTCAGGACGGTGGCTGCCTCGTCGGCGGTCGCGGCGGCGAAGACCTCCCGCAGCAGGGCGGCGGCCCCGCGCATCTCGGCGACCTCGCGGGGGTCGAGGGCGAGGGGGCCCGGCTCCCCGTACGCCAGGAGCACGGCGGCGACCTCGCCCGGGTCGGGCCGGTCGTCGGCGAGCACGTTGACGAGGGCGGCGGTGCGGCGGGCCGTCGTCAGCACGGAGTGGCGGGTGGACCAGTCGTCCTCGGTGGCGGACACTCCCGGAATGTAACGCATCTTGCGGAGTTTTGAGTTACCTCCGTACCGTCCTGCCGGTGAGGAGACACGACGGGACCGGCACCTACCTGGCCGGAGCTCTGGTGGCCCGGGTCGGGGACGAGAGCGCCGGACCGGCGCTGCTCCTCGCCGGCTTCGCCCTGGCCGGATCCGCCGGCGAGGCCTCGGCGCTGCTCGCGGGCGTCAGCCTCTCCGCCGCGCTCGGCGGCCCCGTGCTCGGGGCGTTCCTGGACAGGGCGGCGCGACCGGGCCGTCTGCTCGCCGGAGCGCTCGTCCTGTACGCGGCGGGCCTGACGCTCGTCCTCGCGGGGCTCGGCCGGCTGCCGTTCGCCGTCACCGTGGCGACGGCGGTCCTCACGGGCCTGCTCGGCCCGGCCCTCTCGGGGGGCTGGTCCGCCCAGCTGCCCCGGGTGGCGGGCGGCCGGCTGCCCCGGGCGAACGCGCTGGACACGATGACCTTCGGCGCGGCGGCCCTGGCGGGACCGGCCCTCGCGGGCGGGACGGCGGAGGCGCTGGGCGCGCCGACGGCCGTGATCCTCGCGGCGACCCTCATCGCCTCGGCGGCACCTGTGGCGTGGGGGCTCCCCGTGCGGGAGCGGGCCGGGGGCGGACACACCACGCGGGCCCGGGACGCACCGCCCGCTCGGGCCCGGGACGCACGGCCCACGCAGGCCGAGGGCGTGCCGACCACTCGGACCCCGGGCGTACCGCCCACGCAGGCCACGGATGTGCGGACCGCCCCGCCCCCGCTCGCACGTCCGCCCTCGGTGGTCCGCACCTTGGTCTCCGGGACGCGGGCCGTGCTCGGGAATCCTCGTCTCGCCCGGGCGACCCGCACCTCGGTCGTCACCTGTGTCGCCCAGGGCATGCTGACGGCCTGCGTCCCGCTCCTGGGCGAGCGGGTCCTCGGCGGAGCCGGCCGTGGGGCGGTGCTGCTCTCCTGTGCGGCGGTCTCCGCCTTCGTGGCGAACGCCCTGCTCGCCCGGTTCCCGCTCGCCCTCTCTCCCGACGCGCTCGTACGGGCCGGGGCGCTGGTCCAGGCGGCCGCGCCCGCCCTCGCCCTGACGGGCGGGCCCGTGGCGCTGGTGGCCGCCTTCCTCGTCGCGGGCCTCGGCGAAGGCCCCCAGCTCACCGCCCTGTTCGCGGTGCGGCACCGGGAGTCCCCGGAGCATCTGCGCGGTCAGATCTTCACCACCGGCGCCAGCCTCAAGATCACCGGCTTCGCCCTCGGGGCCGCGGCCGCCGGCCCCCTGGCGGCGCGGTCGCTCCCGGCCGCCCTGGCGGCGGCGACGGCCACGGCGCTGCTCGCGGCGGTCGGGGGCGGGCGGGAGCGGACGGACTCGGGGGTCACGCCGTCCGGGCGAGTCCCCGGCTGATCACCAGGCGCTGGATCTGGTTCGTCCCTTCGAAGATCTGCATGATCTTCGCCTCGCGCATGTAGCGCTCGACCGGGAAGTCGCGGGTGTAGCCGTAGCCGCCGAAGACCTGGACGGCGTCCGTGGTGACCTTCATCGCCGTGTCGGTGGCGATGAGCTTGGCCGCGCTGGCCTGACGGCTGAAGGGGCGGCCGAGGTCGCGGCGGCGGGCCGCGTCCAGGTAGGTGGCGCGGGCCGCGTCGACGGCGGCGGCCATGTCGGCGAGGAGGAAGCCGAGGCCCTGGTGGTCGACGATCCGGCGGCCGAAGGTGGTGCGCTCGTTGGCGTACGCCACGGCGGCGTCCAGCGCGGCCTGGGCGAGGCCGGTGGCACAGGCGGCGATGCCGAGGCGGCCGCTGTCGAGGGCGCTGAAGGCGATCTGGAGGCCCTGGCCCTCGTCCCCGATGCGCCGGTCCTCCTCGATGAGGGCGCCGTCCCAGTACGCGGCCGTCGTCGGCACGGCCTGGAGGCCCATCTTGCGCTCGGGGGCGCCGAAGCTCAGGCCCTCGGTGGCGCCGGGGGCGAGGAAGCAGGACACGCCGTGGCTGCCGGGGGCGGTACGGGCGAAGAGGGCGTAGAAGCCGGCCTTGCCGCCGTGGGTGATCCAGGCCTTGGTGCCGGTGACGCGGTAGCCGCTGCCGTCGTCCTGGCGCTCGGCCTTGCAGGTGAGGGCGGCGGCGTCGGAGCCGGCCTGCGGCTCGGAGAGGCTGTAGCCGCCGATGCTCCGGCCCTCCAGCATCGCGGGGAGCCAGCGCTCCTTCTGCTCCGGGGTGCCGAAGGTGTGGAGGGGGTGGCAGGCGAGGGTGTGGACGCTGGTGGCGACGCCGACGGCGGCCCAGCGGGCGGCGAGCTCCTCCAGGACCTGGAGGTAGACCTCGTAGGGCTGGCCTCCGCCGCCGTGCTCCTCGGGGTACGGGAGGCCGAGGAGCCCGGCCTCGCCGAGGGTGGCGAAGAGCCCCTCGGGATAGGTCTCGGCGGCCTCGTGCTCGTCCACCCGAGGAGAGAGCTCCTTGTCGGCGATCTCCCGGGTGAGGGCGATGAGGTCCGCTGCCTCGGGGGTGGGAAGCAGGCGGTCGACATCCATGGCGACTCCAGCGGCGCGCAAAGTGGTACTGGGAAAGGTACTGCAGTACCGCTGAGCGTAGCGCAGAAGGGTGCCGACGTAACCCCCCGGAACGACGGCCTGGAATACTGGCGGGGTGATCGAGACCTCCGCCGCCGACGCCCTCAAGCTGACGGGCCGCGGAGCGGCACGCCGCTCCGCCCTCTTCGAGGAGCTCGTCGCCCTCCTCGTCGGCGAGGGCTTCGCCCGACTGACCCTCGACGATCTCGCCGCGCGGCTGCGCTGCTCGAAGCGGACCCTGTACGGCCTGGCCGACAGCAAGGAGCAGCTGGTCCGGGCGGCGGTCGTGCACTTCTTCCGGCGCGCCACGGCCCGGGTCGAGGCGGTGCTCGCCGCCGCGGCGGATCCGGCCGAGCGGCTCGCCGCCTATCTGCGGGCGGTCTCGGCCGAGCTGGCGCCCGTCTCGCCGCAGTTCTTCGACGACGTGGCGGCCTTCGAGCCGGCGGCGGAGGTGTACGAGCGGAACACCCGGGCGGCGGCGGGCCGGGTGCAGCAGCTCATCGAGGAGGGCGTGCGGGCCGGCGTGTTCCGCGAGGTGCACGTGACCTTCGCGGCCGACGTCATCTCCTCGGTGATGGTCCGCATCCAGCGGCGCCAGGTGGCCGCGGCGACCGGCCTCGCCGACGCCGAGGCCTACGAGCAGCTGGCCGAGCTGCTGCTCAGCGGCCTCCGGAAGGCCTGAGGGACAACCCCGTACACGGGCCGCGCCCGGCTCCGTCCTCGGAAGGACGGGGCCGGGCGCGGGTTGCCGGGGCGGGCGGGGACGGTCGGGGTCCCGGCGCGTCCGAGCGGGCTCGTACGGACCGGTCCCCCGCGCCCGCCTCCGGGCGCTGCGGGGCGCTACCGGGCGTGCGGCGCGCGGTGGGCGGCGACGATCTCCGCGTACCGCCGCCCGCTCGTCTTCACGGTCCTGCGCTGGGTCGCGTAGTCGACGTGGACGAGCCCGAAGCGCTTGTCGTAGCCGTAGGCCCACTCGAAGTTGTCGAGCAGGGACCAGGCGTAGTACCCGGCGAGCGGGACGCCCTTGCGCAGGGCGCGGGCGCAGGCGGCGAGGTGCTCCTCCAGGTAGCGGGTGCGCTCCGGGTCGTGGACCTCGCCGTCGGGGCCGGTGGTGTCGGGGAAGGCCGAGCCGTTCTCGGTGACGTACAGCTCGCGCACGCCGTAGTCCTCGGTGAGCCGCAGCAGGAGGGCCTCCAGTCCGCCCGCGTCGATCTGCCAGTCCATGCCGGTGCGGGGCACGTCGGGGAGGCGGACCTCTCGGGCGTGCGGGACGGGGCCCGTCGGGTCGTCGGCGACGGTGACCGGGAAGTAGTAGTTCAGTCCGTGCCAGTCGAGGGGGGCGGCGATGGCCTCCATGTCGCCCTGCCGCTCCGGGAGTTCGACGCCGTACAGCTCGCGCATGTCGGTGGGGAAGCCGCGCCCGAAGACCGGGTCGAGCCACCAGCGGTTGGTGTGGCCGTCCATGCGGGCGGCGGCGGCGACGTCCTCGGGGCGGGTGCTCGCGGGCGCGACGGTGGAGTGGTTGGTGACCAGGCCGACCCGGGCGCCGGGGGCGGCGGCGCGGACGGCGGCGGTGGCGAGGCCGTGGCCGAGGAGCAGGTGGTACGAGGCGCGGACGGCGGCCGTGAGGTCGGTGAGGCCCGGCGCCATCCGGCCCTCCAGGTGACCGATCCAGGCGGAGCAGAGGGGCTCGTTGAGGGTGGCCCACCGGGTGACGCGGTCGCCGAGGCGCTCGGCGACGACGCCGGCGTAGGCGGCGAGGTGTTCGGCGGTGTCGCGGACGGTCCAGCCGCCGCGGTCCTGGAGGGCCTGCGGCAGGTCCCAGTGGTAGAGGGTGACGGAGGGGGTGATCCCGGCGTCGAGGAGGCCGTCGACGAGCCGGTCGTAGAAGTCGAGCCCGGCCTTGTTGACGGGCCCGTCGCCGCCGGGGACGACGCGCGGCCAGGCGACGGAGAGCCGGTAGGCGTCGGTGCCGAGGCCCTTCATGAGGGCGATGTCCTCGGGCCAGCGGTGGTAGTGGTCGCAGGCGGTGTCGCCGTGGTCGCCGTTGTCGATCGCGCCGGGGACGCGGGAGAAGGTGTCCCAGATGGAGGGGGCGCGGCCGTCCTCGGCGACGGCGCCCTCGATCTGGTACGCGGAGGTGGCGGTGCCCCAGGCGAAGGACGGGGGGAAGGCGGCGAGGTCGAGCGGTTCTGACACGGGAGTCCTTTCGGGCCGGGAGGTCGTCACTTGACCGCGCCCGCGGTGAGGCCGGTGACGAGGTAGCGCTGGAGGAGCAGGAACCCGGCGACGACGGGGACGCTGACCACGAGGGAGGCGGCCATCACCTGGTTCCAGTAGACGTCGTTCTGGGTGGCGTAGCCCTGGAGGCCGACGGCGAGGGTGCGGGTGGTGTCGGTCGTCATGACGGAGGCGAAGAGGACCTCGCCCCAGGCCGTCATGAAGGCGTAGACGCCGACGGCGACGATGCCGGGGATCGCGGCGGGGACGACGACCCGGAGGAGGGCGCCGAGCGGGCCGCAGCCGTCGACCTTGGCGGCTTCGTCGAGGTCGCGCGGGACGGCGTCGAAATAGCCGATGAGCATCCAGATGGAGAACGGCAGCGAGAAGGTCAGATAGGTGAGGATCAGACCTCCGCGCGAGCCGAAGAGCGCGATGCCGGTGGCGTTGCCGATGTTGACGTAGAGGAGGAAGAGCGGCAGCAGGAAGAGGATGCCGGGGAACATCTGGGTGGAGAGCACCGTCACGGTGAAGACGCGCTTGCCGCGGAAGGCGTAGCGGCTGACGGCGTAGGCGGCGAAGACCGCGACGGCCAGGGAGCAGACGGTGGCCGTGCCCGCGACGACCAGGGAGTTCACGAAGTAGTCGGCGAGCGGGACGGTCCGCCAGATGTCGAGGTACGGGCGGAGGGTGAGCCCGGAGGGGATCCACTGGAACTTCCCCGAGACGTCCGCGAGCGGTTTGAGGGAGCTGGAGACCATCACGTACACCGGCAGCAGGACGAAGCCGGTGAGCAGGGTCAGGAAGATCCGTCGGCTCCAGAGGAAGGAGCGGGGCGCGGCCATGGGCGAGCGCGGGGGCCTGCGAACGGTCTCAGGCATCGCTCGCCTTCCTTCCCCGGGTGGTGAGCAGCAGGTAGGTGCCCGTGACGGCGAGCAGGAACAGCAGGAGCAGGACCGACATCGCCGAGCCGGTGCCGAAGTTCCAGGTCTGGAACGAGGACTGGTAGATGTGCAGGGAGATCAGGTCGGCGGATTCGGGGGCCGCCTTGCCGAAGAGGACGAAGGGGGTGTTGAAGTCGTTGAAGGTCCACAGGAACAGGACGAGGACGAGGACCTGGTTGACCGGCCGCAGGGACGGCAGGGTGATGTGGCGGATCTGCTTCCACGTGCCCGCGCCGTCGAGGGCGGCGGCCTCGTAGGTCTCCCGCGGGATGTTCTGGAGTCCGGCCATCAGGACGAGGAAGGCGAAGGGCCAGCCCTTCCAGACGGAGACGACGAGCAGGGTGACGAAGGCGTTGTCGCCGATGAGCCAGAAGGCGGGGCTGTCGCCGATGCCGAGCTGGTCGTGGAGGACGTGGTTCACCAGGCCGTTGTCCCGTTGGAACATGAACGCCCAGGTGATGACCGCCGCGTAGACCGGCAGGGCGTACGGGACGAGGAAGAGCGCGCGCAGGAAGCCCCGGCCGCGGAAGGTCTCCTGCATGAAGAGGGCGGCGGCGGTGCCGAGGAGCCAGCACAGGCCGACGGAGCAGAGGGTGAAGAGGCAGGTCGTGAGGAACGACTTCAGGAGTGCTTCGCCGACGGGGGCGTCGAAGTCGACCGAGACCGTGTAGTTGTCGAGTCCGGCCCAGGGCGCGGCCGTCCAGTCGCGGATGAAGAACTGGGTGAGCTCCTTGAAGCTCATCACGATGCCGATGAGCATCGGCACGAGGTGGACGAGGAGTTCGAGGAGGAGGGCCGGGAGGAGCAGCAGGTAGGGCAGGCCGCGGGCCCGGAGCCGCCCGGGGCGGCGCCGGCGCGGGGCCGCCCCGGGGGTGTGCCGCTGCCCGGTCCGCCCGTGGGGCTTCTCGATGGCGGTGGTGGTCATGGTGGTGTCCGGCTCACTTCTTGGGCATCTGCTGCTGGGCCTTGTCGAGCTTGGCGCGTACGGACTCGGTGGTGACCGGGCGGCCGGCGGCCGCGTCGGCGAAGAGCTCCTTGACGGCGGTGCCGACGACGGTCTCGAACTGGGACTCCTCGGGAACCTGCGGCAGGGCGGCGGCGCTGGTGGCGAGGGTCTGCTTGAGGACGGTGACGGTGGGGCCGGCGAAGGCGGGGTCCTGCTGGGCGCTCTCGACCGGGGGGATGGAGCCGTAGGCGTGGTTGAGCGTCTTCTGCTCGGTGTCGCCGGTCATGAACTTCACGAACTTCAGGGCACCTTCGCGGTTCTTGGTGTTCTTGAAGACGGCGAGGTTGATGCCGGCGACCATGGAGTTGATGCCCGTGCCCTGGCCGGGGGTGCCGGAGGGTACGGGGGCGGGGGCGACGCCCCACTCGTCGGGGCCCATGCCCTGGGCCGCGAAGGTGGTGCCGGGGGTCTGCCAGAGGACCATGGCGGTGCGGTCCTTGGCGAAATCGGCGAGGGACTGGTTCTGGGCGTACTCGGCGTTGCCGGGGGCGACGATCTTGTGGGCGGCCATGAGGTCGACGTACTGCTTGACGGCGGCGACGGCGCCGTCGGAGGTGAAGTCGGCCTTGCCGTCGGGGGTGAAGAAGTCGGCGCCGTGCTGCTTTCCGAGGACGAAGACCTGGTGGATGTTGTTGGCGAGGTTGCCGCCCTCGACGCCGATGGCGGACTTCCCGTCCTTGCTGAGCTTCTTGCCGTCGGCGATCAGCTCGTCCCAGGTGGCCGGCGGCTTCGCTATGCCGGCGTCCTTGAACATCTTCTTGTTGTAGTAGAGCGCGTAGGCCATGGAGTAGAGCGGGACGGCGGCGGGGTCCTGGCCGACGGCGCCGGTGGAGCCGAGCGCGGAGGCGACGAAGCGGTCCTTGCCTCCGATGGCCTCGAAGTTCTTCGCGTCCCAGGGCAGCAGTGCGCCGGTGGACTGGAGGGAGGCGCTCCAGGTGTTGCCGATGTTGAGGACGTCGGGGCCCTGGCCGGAGGTGGCTGCGGTGAGGATGCGGTTGAGCAGGTCGGACCAGGGGATGACCTCCAGCTTGACCTTGATGCCGGTCTCCTTCTCGAAGCGGTCGAGCTCCGGCTGGAGGACCTTCTTGTCGACCTCCAGGCTCGCGCCCTGGTTGGAGGCCCAGTAGGTGAGGGTCTTGCCGCCGCCGGAGCCGGAGCCGTCGGCCGGGGAGCCTCCTCCGCAGGCCGCGGCGGTGAGGACGAGGGAGAGGGTGACGGCACCGGCGGCCGCGGCTCTGATTGTGCGCATGGCTCCTCATGGCCCTTTCGGGGAGTGGCGGGGAGCTGGGGAGGGCGGGGTCGGCGGTCGCGTCCCGCGTTCAGGAGGTGAAGGCTTCGACAGCCCCTCCCCGGCTTATTTCAGGACGTGAGTTAAACCTCAAGAGAAGGTCGCGTCAAGGGTCCCGGCAGCGGTATGTTGCGGTCAGGACTACTTCCCCAGGGGGCCCAAGTGACCATGCGGAACGGCCGCACCGTGCGTGACCTGCGACGCGAGAACCGCACCGCCGTCCTCCAGCGCCTGTACTTCGACGGCCCCATGAGCCGCTTCTCCCTGGGCCCGGCCACCGGGCTGAGCTCCGGCTCCGTCAGCAACGTGGTCGCGGAGCTCGTCGCGGAGGGCCTCGTCGAGGAGGCGGGCAGCGTCGACTCGGCCGGCGGGCGTCCCCGCACCCTGCTGCGGATCACCCCCGGCAGCGGCTGCATGATCGGCGTGGACGTCGGCGAGACCCGGGTCCGGATCGAGCTGTTCGACCTCACCCTCACCGAACTCGCCCGCACCGAGCGCCCCTTGGCGGTCGAGAGGCCGAACCCGCACGACCGGTACGAGGTGGGGGTCGTCGTCGACCACGTCCGGGCCGGCATCGCCGAGGTGCTCCGGACCGCGGGCGTCCCCGCCGAGCGGCTGCTCGGCGTCGGCGTCGGCGTGCCCGGCATCGTCGCCCGCACCGCCGAGGAGGGCGCGGTGGTGCACGGCCAGACCATCGGCTGGGACGCCGTCCCGCTGGAGCGGCTGCTGCGCGAGAGCGTGGACCTGCCGGCCTCGGTGCCGTACTGGATCGACAACGGCGCCAAGACCCTCGGCCAGGCCGAGATGTGGTTCGGCGCCGGCCGGGGGGCGCGCAGCGCCGTGGTCGTGCTCTTCGGCTCGGGCGTCGGCGCCTGTGTGGTCACCGACCCGATGGGGCCGGGCCGGGCGCTCGAATGGGGCCATCTGACGGTACGGGTCCGGGGCCGCCGCTGCCGCTGCGGCGCCCGGGGCTGCCTGGAGGCGTACGCGGGCGCGGAGGCCCTCCTGGAGCGCTGGCGGGAGGCGGGCGGACGGCCTCCGGCGGGCGCGGACGAGGAGACGGCCCTGACGGCGATGCTGGCGGCCGCGTACCCGGCGGACCCCGGCACGGGTCCCGACGCCACCGCCCTGGCCGTCCTGGAGGAGACCGCCGAGTACCTGGGCGCCGGTTTCGCCGATCTGATCAACCTCTTCCAGCCCGAGCGCATCCTCGTCGGCGGCTGGGCGGGCCTCCAGCTCGGCGCCCGCTTCCTGGAGACGGTGAAGGGGTACGCGGCCGAGTACGCCCTGAGGTACCCGGCGGCCCGGGTCGGCATCGGCATGGGCACCCTGGGTCCGGACGCGGTGACGGTCGGCGCGGCGATCCTGCCGCTCGCGGACTTCTTCGCCCGGGGCGGGCGGCGGGCCGAGGCGGAGCCGACCGAGGAGCAGCCGGCGTGGGCGTCGACCGTACGGGAGAGGGCGGCGCACTGAGCGTGCGCCGCCCTCCGGCCCACCCCCTGGGGGGTCAGGGGTAGGACACCACCGTGGAGGGCACGGTGGCGGTGCCCGAGGTCGGGGCACCGGTGTCGTTGACGACGTGCTCGTACTGGCCGTTCCCGCCGAGCGAGACGACGAGCAGGTCGTGGAACCGCACCCCGGGCTTCACCGGGGCCCGGAAGCCGTGGTCCTGACGGATCGTCGGGTCCACGTTGTAGTAGCAGTAGCTGCCGAGCCCCCAGCCCTCGTGGGTGGTCACGGAGTCGTCGACGCGGTAGGCGGCGTAGCCCTTGTGGGGGCCGTCCTGGACGGCGGCCTGGTTCGGGGCGTCGTACGCCTTCTCGTTCTGGAAGAAGATCGTGCGTCCGCGCTCGCCGAACCACTCGACGTCGTACTTGTTGAAGTGCTCGACGAAGAGTCCGGTGGCGAGGACGTCGTCGCCGTACACGCGGACGCCGTAGTCGGCGCGGTTGGTCTCCCAGCCGACGCCCTCGCCGTGGTCGGCGCGCCAGACCCAGGTGTGGTCGACGATCGTGTCGTCGCTGTGCACGGCCATGGCGACGGTCGCCTTCCCGGCGCCCGCGCCGCCGACGCGGAAGTAGACGTCCTGGACGGTGGTGGGGTCGGCGGCGTGGTCGGCGGAGGCGTTCTGCGGCCCGACCTCCAGGAGCGTCGGCGATCCGACCTGGCCGGCGTCGATCAGGAATCCGGCGAGCCGGACGCCGTCGACGTCCGCCACGCGCATCGCGGTGACGCCGTTGTCCGGAATGATCGTGGCCAGGCCGAGGCCGAGGACGATCGTGCCGGCGCGGTTCACCTCGATCGTCCGGTCGACGTGGTAGACGCCGGGCGTGAACAGCAGGTGCAGGCCCTGGGCGAGCGCCTGGTTGACGGTGGCGGCCGTGGCGCCGGGCTTGACGACGTAGAACCGGCTCAGGGGGATCTTCTCGCCCTGCGGGGTGCCGTTCGCCCAGGTGGTGCCGCGGGCGTTGGTCCGCTTGGCCGGGGAGAAGACCTTGTACTGGTTGTCCTCCCAGATCAGGTACGGCTTCTCGCGGGAGATCGGGGTGGTGTCGAGGGTGGTGTACTTCGGCTCGGGGAAGGCCTGCGCGGGTGCGCCCTCGGTGCCGGAGAAGACCTGGTTCCAGACGCTGTTGGACCAGCCTCCGACGGAGCTGTCGCGGGTGTACCACTGCTGCTGCGAGTAGTTGCCGACCTGGCCGTCGATCTTCGAGTCGGCGATGTAGCCGCCGCTGGCCCAGCCGTAGCCGCTGGGGGCGAGGTTGAGCCCGCCCTTGACGTGCATGCGGCGGAAGGAGGAGGCCTGGGCGACGGCCCACCGGTCGGTGCCATTCACCGGGTTGAGGGCGAGCCCCTCGGCGCCCCGCCAGAAGTTCTGGGTGGCGTTGCCGTTGAACCAGCCCGCGTCGACGGTCACGTCGCCGTTGACGGTCGTGTCGTCGGGGCGCAGCCCGAGGCCGGCGATCTGGGTGTAGAAGCCGATCTGGGCGTTGAGGCCGTTGTAGGTGCCGGGCTTGAGGAGGAAGGCGTGCCGGCCGCCGCCGAACTGGGCCGACTCCTGCTGGGCGAACACCTCGTCCAGCTTGGCCTGGATGCCGGGCGTGAACGGGTCGAAGACGTGCACGTTCGGCCCGAGGTCGCCGCCGCCGGGCAGCACCGGGCCGCCGTCGCCGGTGCCGTAGACCTGGAACTCCCAGAGGGAGTAGCCGTATCCGGTGGCGCGGGCGGTGCCGTACACACGGACGTAGCGGGCGGTGCCGGTGACGGCCAGCGACTCGTTGCCGCCGGGGCCGTTCGCCGTGCTGTACGCGGTCGTCCAGTCGGTGCCGTTGCCGGAGAGCTCGATGCGGTACGCCTTGCCGTAGGCGGTCTCCCAGCGCAGGTCGACCCTGCTGAGCGCGGCGGGGGCGCCCAGGTCCACCTGGATCCACTGCGGATCGGCGAAGGCGCTGGACCAGCGGGTGCCCGGGTCGCCGTCGACGGCGGCGCTCGCGGGGGTGCCGCCGTTCTCCTGACTGGAGGCTATGGCGGGCTTGCCCTGCGAGAGCAGGACGGGCGCGGCGGCGGCCGGCGGTGCGGCGACCAGCGCGAGGAGGCCGGCGAGGAGTGCGGTGACGAGGGCGGCGGCGGTGGTGCGGGGGCCTGGGCGTGGGGGTGGCGCGAGGCGGGTGCCGACTGCGGGCATGACTCGATCTCCTCGTACGTGAGGGGGAGTTGGGGAAGGGGAGCGCGCTCTCCGCAGCAGATGCTGGCGGTTGGCCCTCACGGGGGTCAAGGCATCCGACACGACTTTTCTTTTGTCTTGCATTAAGTATCGAGGGAGAGGTGGGGACGCCTCCTCGGGGAGGGGCGCGCACGCCGGGGCTCCGGACGGGCCACCCCGTCCGGACAGGCGAGCGGCGACGCCCCGGGACTAACGACGGGGAGAGACGGGTGACGGGGCCGTCACCATCAGACCTCCGGTCAGGCCCGCGGCCAGCAGGAAGAGCACCGCCCACCAGGGCGGACCGCCCTGGCTTGCGTACAGCGCCGTCCCGAAGCCCGCGCCCACCGTCTGGGCCGTGACGACCGCGGCCGAGGCAACCCCCGTGTGCCTGCCGAGGCCCGTGTCGACCACGACGGCGAAGAGCGGCATGAAGGCCAGGCCGATGCCCAGGCCCGCGAGGAGCATGGCCGGGAGCAGCGCCGCGTATCCGCCGCCGCTCTCGATGCCGGTGATGGTCAGCGCCAGGCCGAGGGGCGTGACCACCAGGCCCGACACGAGGAGGACACGGGGCGCCACGCCACGCGCCAGCAGACGCGGGGAGATCTCGACGGCGCCGGCGGCGATCGCGGCGACCATCGGCAGCATGGCGAGGCCCGTCGTGGACACGGAGAACCCGAGGTTCATCATCAGGATGAACGCCAGCGGCGGCAGCAGCGCGAGGATCCCGGCGCCGGCGAGGAGCATGGTGAGGAAGCCGCCGAGCCGGCTGCGGTCCTTGAGGACGGACGGGGGCAGCAGCGGGTTCGACCCGGCGCCCTGCCGTCCCAGGAAGGCCGCGAGCAGGACCGCGCCTCCCGCGACCAGGCCCAGGACCAGTGGGGTTCCCCAGCCCGGAGCCGCCTTGACGGAGCCGTACAGCAGCAGGGCGACCCCGAACCCGCCCAGCAGGACTCCGGGCAGGTCGAAGCGGGCGCCGGGGCGGTCCGGCCGGTCGTGCGGCAGGACGCGGCTCCCGGCCAGGGCGATCAGGGCGAGGAGCGCGATGACGACCAGCACCGGGCCCCGGCCCATGAGCCCGGTCGAGGCCCCGACGGCCGGGCCGCCGACAGCGACCGTGGCGTAGACGCCGAAGGCCCTGACCCGCGCCTTCGGTTCCGGGAAGACGGTGGCCACCAGGGCCGGCGCCGCCACTGTCACCAGCGCGCCGAAGCCGCCCTGGAGGACCCGGGCCGCGATCAGAGCCGCGGGAGCGAACTCGCCGGCCGAGCCGCCGAGCACACAGGCCCCCACGAGCCCCGACAGACCGACGACCAGCGTCCGCCGGCCGCCGACCCGGTCGACGAGATGGCCGCCGAGCAGCAGCAGCGCGGCGAAGGGGACCGCGAAGGCGTACGACTGCGGGCTCTCGCCGCTGAGATCGAAAGGATCCCGCGTCACCCCGAGCAGCACCGCCAGCTGTGCGAGAACGATGACCGCCAGTCCTCCACGGCGGCGCGGTGACGCAACGGGAACCCGGTGGGCCGGAGCCGTGGGGGTGTACGCGGGCGCCGGGGCCTGCGCCTGGGCCGGGACCCCGGCTCGGGGCGCCGTCTCCGTCACCGGCTGGGCGGCGGGCGTTCCGGCGTGGGGCGCCGTCTCCGTCACCGGCTGGGCGGCGGCCGTTTCGGCTCGGGCAGCGGGTACGTAGTCGAGCAACTGCGCCGCGTGCCTGCCCAGTTGGACCAGGACCTCGCCCGGCAGCCAGACACCGCCCTCGTCCCCGCCGGTGAGGGCCGCGATCCGTTCGGGGGTGGGGCGCGCCGCCGGGTCCTTCTCCAGGCAGGCGCGGACGAGGCCGAGCAGCGACTCCGGTACGCCCGTGAGGTCGGGCTCCTCCTCGGCGACCCGGAAGAGGTGGGCGTTCAGGCCGGTGTCGGTGGCGCCGAAGAGGAGACGCCCGGTGGCGGCGTACACGAGGACGGCACCGAGGCAGAACACGTCGCTGGCGGGGGTGAGTTCGAGGCCGCGGACCTGCTCCGGGGACATGAAGCCGGGCGAGCCGATCAGCATGCCGGTGCGGGTGTGCAGGCTGTCTCCGGCCAGGCTGTCCATGGCGCGGGCGATGCCGAAGTCGATGACGCGGGGCCCGTCCACCGTCACCAGGACGTTGGACGGTTTGAGGTCGCGGTGGATCAGGCCCGCCTCGTGCACGACCCGCAGCGCGAGGGCGAGACGGTTGGCGAGGACGCGGACCGAATGCTCGGGCAGCGGCCCGAAGTCCCGGGCGACGACGGTGGTCAGGTCGGGCCCGGCGATGTACTGGGTGGCCACCCAGGGCACGGCGGCCGTGGTGTCCGTGTCGGCGTCGAGGACGTCGGCGGTCCAGCTCCCGCCCACCCGCCGGGCGGCCGCCACCTCGCGGGCGAAGCGCTTGCGGAACTCCGGGTGGGCGGCGTACTCGGGCTGCACGACCTTGACCGCGACCGTACGGCCGACCTCGGAGCGGCCGAGGTAGACCAGACCCATCCCGCCCGCCCCGAGACGGGCGATGAGGCGGTAGGGGCCTACGTGCGTCGGGTCTTCGGCGATCAGCGGGTCCACCCGGGAAATCTAGCCGAGGCCCCGGCGGCCGTCCCGGAAACGGAGCTACGCGACCGAACCTATGCGCCCGTCCGGCTCGCGGGGCCCCTCGTGGTGGATCGGGGTGTGGGCGCCCGTGAGGGAGACCCCGCTGCCGCCCCGGCGGTTGGCGACGATCTCGGCGCCGATCGAGAGGGCGGTCTCCTCGGGCGTGCGCGCGCCGAGGTCGAGGCCTATCGGGGAGCGCAGGCGGGCGAGTTCGAGTTCGGTGACGCCGACGCCGCGGAGGCGCTCGTTGCGGTCCTCGTGGGTGCGGCGGGAGCCCATCGCGCCGATGTAGGCGACGGGAAGCTTGAGGGCGGCCTGGAGGAGGGGCACGTCGAACTTGGCGTCGTGCGTGAGGACGCACAGGACGGTGCGGCCGTCGACCTCGGTCGACTCCAGGTAGCGGTGGGGCCATTCGACGACGATCTCGTCGGCCTCGGGGAAGCGGGCGGGCGTCGCGAAGACGGGCCGCGCGTCGCAGACGGTGACGTGGTAGCCGAGGAACTTGCCGACCCGGACGAGGGCGGCGGCGAAGTCGATGGCGCCGAAGACGATCATGCGGGGGGCGGGGACGGAGGACTCGACCAGGAGGGACAGCGGCTGTCCGCAGCGGCTGCCGTCCTCGCCGATCTCCACGGTGCCGGTGCGGCCCGCGTCGAGCATCGCGCGGGCCTCGCCGGCCGCGGTGCGGTCCAGCTCGGGGTGGCCGCCGAGCTTCCCCTCGTACGAGCCGTCGGGACGGACCAGCAGCGCCTGCCCCAACAGGTCCGCCGGCCCGTCCACGATCCGGGCCAGGGCCGCCGCCTCCCCCGTGGCGGCGGCCGCGAGCGCGGCGGGGAAGACCCCGCCGCGGACCGGGGTGACGAGGATGTCGATGATGCCGCCGCAGGTCAGGCCGACCGCGAAGGCGTCCTCGTCGCTGTAGCCGAAGCGCTCGACGACGGTCTTCCCGTCTTCGAGGGCCTGGACGCACAGGTCGTAGACCGCGCCCTCCACACACCCGCCGGAGACCGATCCGATCGCCGTGCCGTCGCCGTCGACGGCGAGTGCGGCTCCCGGCTGCCGGGGCGCGCTGCCGCCGACCGCGACCACGGTGGCGACGGCGAACGTGCGTCCCTGCTCGACCCACCGGTGCAGCTCTTCGGCGATGTCCAGCATGTCGGTCTCCTTGGGTGTACGGAGGGCGGGTGGGGCGTCAGCTGACGCCCAGCCAACCCTCGATCGGGTGAAGGGCGAAGAACACGATGAAGATCGCGGTGAGGGCCCACATGAACGCGCCGACCTCGCGCGCCTTGCCCTGCGCCACCTTGATGACGGTGTAGGCGATGACGCCGGCCGCGACGCCCGGGGTGATGCTGTAGGTGAACGGCATCAGGACGACGGTCAGGAAGACCGGGATCGCGACGGAGCTGTCGCCCCAGTTCACGTGCTTGGCGTTCATCATCATCATCGCGCCGATGACGACCAGGGCGGCGGAGCCGACCTCACGGGGCACGATCTGGGTGATCGGGGTGAAGAAGATGGCGGCCGCGAAGAACAGGCCGGTGATCACCGAGGAGAAGCCCGTGCGGGCTCCCTCGCCGACGCCGGTGGCGGACTCCACGAAGACGGTCTGGCCGGAGGCGCCGGTGACGCCGCCGATCGCGCCGCCCGCGCCGTCGATGAACAGCGCCTTGGACAGGCCGGGCATCCGGCCCTTGTCGTCGGCGAGGTTGGCCTCGGTGCCGACGCCGATGATGGTGGCCATCGCGTCGAAGAAGCCGGCGAGGACCAGGGTGAAGACGATGACGCCGACGGTGATGTAGCCGACGTCGCCCCAGCCGCCGAAGGAGACGTCGCCGAAGAGCGAGAAGTCCGGGCTGGAGACCGCGCTGCCCTTGAGCTCCGGGGCGCCGTTGGCCCAGGAACCCGGGCCCTTGGCCGGGACGTCGGCGACCGCGTTGACGATCAGCGAGATGACGGTGCCGGCGACGATGCCGATGAGGATCGCACCCGGAATCTTGCGGGCCTGGAGCGCGAAGATCGCGAGCAGGGTGACCGCGAAGATCAGTACCGGCCAGCCGACGAGTTCGCCGCCGGCGCCGAGGGTGATGGGCGGGCCGAACTGCGGGCCGGCGCCCACGAAGCCGGCCTTGTTGAAGCCGATCAGCGCGATGAAGAGGCCGATGCCGATGGTGATGCCGTGCTTGAGCGGCAGCGGGATCGCGTTCATGATCATCTCACGGAGACCGGTGACCACCAGGAGGCAGATCACCACACCGTAGACGACGCACATGCCCATGGCCTGCGGCCACGTCATCTGGGGCACGACCTGGGTCGCCAGCACACCGGAGACGCTGAGCCCCGCCGCGAGGACGAGCGGGACCTTGCCGAGGAAGCCCATCAGCAGGGTGGTCACCGCCGCCGCGAAGGCGGTCGCCGTGATGACGGCGGAGGTGGCGAGGACGTGCTTGTCGACGTCCGGGCCGCCGAGGAGGATCGGGTTGAGCAGGAGAATGTACGCCATCGCCATGAAGGTGGTGACGCCGCCGCGGATCTCCGTCGCGACGGTGGATCCTCTCTCCGAGATGTGAAAGTACCGGTCGAGCCAAGAGCGCCCGGCGGGGGTGCGCGAGCCGGAGCCCGCGTCCTCAGCGGCGGTCTTGGGCTCCACAGACGACTGGGTCATGGGGCCTACTCCCAAGGTTCAAAGGGGCACCCGCATCAGACTTCTAAGCTCTGACGGTGAAGCTGCGGGATTTGGGATATTTCGTTGGCTGCACGACCCGGGGGACGGCCCGAGACGAACGGGGTGCTGCGGGTGAAGCGGTACTGCGGTGATGCGGGTTTCCCGAGAGGGAGTGCTCCGGGCGGTGCGGGCGGTGGAAGTGTGACGTTCCTGGGAGGCACGCACCGCCCGGAGAGTCCTACAGGGTGCCGGTGAGCGCCTCGGGGCGGACCGGCGTCTTGTTGAGCTCCAGGCCCGTCGCCGCCCGGATCGCCGCGAGGACGGCCGGGGTGGACGACAGGGTCGGGGCCTCGCCGATGCCCCGGACGCCGTACGGCGCGTTGGGGTCGGCCAGCTCGAGGTAGTCGACCGGGATGGTCGGCGTGTCGAGGATGGTCGGGATCAGGTAGTCCGTGAAGGAGGGGTTGCGCACCTTCGCGGTCTTCGGATCGACGATGATCTCCTCCATCACCGCGACGCCCAGGCCCTGGGTGGTGCCACCCTGGATCTGGCCGACCACGGAGAGCGGGTTGACCGCCTTGCCGACGTCCTGCGCGCAGGCCAGCTCGATCACCTTCACGAGGCCGAGCTCGGTGTCCACCTCCACGACCGCGCGGTGCGCGGCGAAGGCGTACTGGACGTGGCCGTCGCCCTGGCCGGTGACGAGGTCGAAGGCCTGGGTGGGCCGGTGGCGCCACTCCTCCTCGACCTCCACGACCTCGTCCTCCAGGACGTCCGCGATGCTCGCGAGGGCCTCGCCGGCGTCGGTGACGACCTTGCCGCCCTCCAGGAGGAGCTCGGCGTTGGCCCAGGCCGGGTGGTACGAGCCGAACTTGCGCCGGCCGATCTCCAGGACCTTCTCGCGGACGATCCCGCAGGAGTTCTTGATGGCGCCGCCGGTCATGTACGTCTGGCGGCCCGCGGAGGTCGAACCGGCCGAGCCCACCTGGGTGTCGGCGGGGAGGATGGTGACCTGCTGGACGCCGAGCTCCGTGCGGGCGATCTGGGCGTGGATGGTGATGCCGCCCTGGCCGACCTCCGCCGCGGCGGTGTGGACCGTGGCGACGGCCTCGCCGTTGATGACCTCCATGCGGATCCTGGCGGTCGAGTAGTCGTCGAAGCCCTCGGAGAAGCCGACGTTCTTGATGCCGACGGCGTAGCCGACGCCCCGCACGACGCCCTCGCCGTGCGAGGTGTTGGACAGCCCGCCCGGCAGCGCGCGGACGTCCGCGCCCTCGCCGGCGGTCTCCCACTGGCGCTCCGGCGGCATCGGGCGGGCCTTGACCCGGCGCAGCAGCTCGGCGACCGGGGCCGGCGAGTCCACGACCTGGCCGGTCGGCATGATCGTGCCCTGCTCCATGGCGTTGAGCTGGCGCAGCTCCACCGGGTCCATGCCCAGCTTGGCCGCGAGCTTGTCCATCTGGGCCTCGTAGGCGAAGCAGGCCTGGACCGCGCCGAAGCCGCGCATGGCGCCGCAGGGCGGGTTGTTGGTGTAGAGGCCGATCGCCTCGATCTCGACGTCGTCGACGACGTACGGGCCGATCGAGAGGGAGGAGGCGTTGCCGACGACCGAGGCCGTGGACGACGCGTACGCGCCGCCGTCGAGCACGATCTTGCACTTCACGTGCGTGAGCTTGCCGTCCTTGGTGGCGCCGTGCTCGTAGTAGAGCTTCGCCGGGTGCCGGTGGACGTGCCCGAAGAAGGACTCGTACCGGTTGTAGACCATCTTGACCGGCTTGCCGGTGCGCAGGGCCAGGATCGAGGCGAGGATCTGCATGGAGATGTCCTCGCGGCCGCCGAAGGCGCCGCCGACACCGGCCATGGTCATCCGGACCTTCTCCTCGGGCAGGCCGAGGCAGGGGGCGATCTGCTTGAGGTCCGAGTGCAGCCACTGGGTGGCGACGTACAGGTCGACGCCGCCGTCCTCGGCCGGTACGGCGAGGCCGGACTCGGGGCCGAGGAAGGCCTGGTCCTGCATGCCGAAGGTGTACTCGCCCTTGACGATGACGTCGGCGCGCTTGGCGGCCTCGTCGGCGTTGCCGCGGATGATCGGCTGGCGGTGCACGATGTTGGGGTGCGGGACGTGACCGGAGTGGTGGTCGTCGCGGTTCTCGTGGACGAGGATCGCGTCCGGGGCGAGCGCCGAGGCCTCGTCGGTGATGACGGGCAGCTCGCGGTACTCGATCTTGATCTTCGCGGCGGCGCGGCGGGCGGTCTCCGGGTGGTCGGCGGCCACGAGGGCGACCGGCTCGCCGTGGTGACGGACCTTGCCGTAGGCGAGGACCGGGGTGTCCTGGAACTCCATGCCGTAGTTCTTCGCGGCCGGCAGGTCCTCGTGGGTCAGGACGGCGTAGACGCCGTCCATCGTGAGGGCCTCGGAGGTGTCGATGGAGACGATCTCGGCGTGCGCGACGGTGGAGCGCAGGATCTGGCCCCACAGCATGTCTTCGTGCCACATGTCCGAGGAGTAGGCGTACTCGCCGGTGACCTTGAGGGTGCCGTCGGGGCGGAGGGTGGACTCGCCGACGCCGCCCTTGACGTGCTTCTGGGTGACCTCGGTGGGCGTACCCGCCGGAACGGTGCGTGTGTTCTGAGCCATCGTCAGACCGCCTCTCCCTGACGCTCCTGGCGAGCGGCCGCGAGGCGGACCGCGTCGAGGATCTTCTCGTAACCGGTGCAGCGGCAGAGGTTGCCGGAGAGCGCCTCGCGGATGTCCGCGTCCGTCGGGGACGGGTTGCGCTCCAGCATCTCGTCGGCCGCGACGAGCAGACCGGGGGTGCAGAAACCGCACTGGACGGCGCCGGCGTCGATGAACGCCTGCTGGATCGGCGAGAGTTCGACGCCTTCGCCGGTCTGCGAGTCCTGGGCGGGCTTGGCCTCCCACTTCTTGGCGGCGTCGACCGAGGTGCCGCAGGCACCGCTCGCGCAACCGCCGTGCGCCTCGCGCTCCTTGGCGTACTCCGCCAGGCCCTCGACGGTGACGACCTCGCGGCCCTCGACCTGACCGGCGGCGACCAGGCACGAACACACCGGCACGCCGTCGAGGCGGACCGTGCAGGAGCCGCACTCGCCCTGCTCGCACGCGTTCTTGGAGCCGGGCAGACCCAGGCGCTCACGCAGAACGTAGAGGAGGGACTCGCCCTCCCAGACGTCGTCGGCTTCCTGCGGACGACCGTTGACCGTGAAATTGACGCGCATGGTTATGCAGCTCCCTCAAGCGTGCGGCCGGCGCCGCGGTACTGCTCCCAGGTCCAGCCGAGCTGGCGGCGAGCCATGATGCCGACGGCGTGGCGCCGGTACTTGGCGGTGCCGCGGACGTCGTCGATCGGGTTGGCGGCGGCCGAGCAGAGGTCGGCGAACTGCTTCGCGATCGAGGGGGTGATGATCTTGCCGTTCTCCCAGAAACCGCCCTCCTCCAGAGCCGCGTTCAGGAAGGCCTCGGCCTCCTTGGCGCGGATCGGGGTCGGCGCGGCGGAGCCGATGCCGGTGCGCACGGTCCGGGTCTCCGGGTGCAGGGCCAGGCCGAAGGCGCAGACGGCGATGACCATCGCGTTGCGGGTGCCGACCTTGGAGTACTGCTGGGGGCCGTCCGCCTTCTTGATGTGGACGGTCTTGATGAGCTCGTCGGGCTGGAGCGCGTTGCGCTTCACGCCCGTGTAGAACTCGTCGATCGGGATGAAGCGGTTGCCGCGCACCGACTCGACCTCGACCTCGGCACCCGCGGCGAGCAGGGCCGGGTGGGCGTCGCCGGCGGGCGACGCGGTGCCGAGGTTGCCGCCGACGCCGCCGCGGTTGCGGATCTGCGGGGAGGCGACCGTGTGCGAGGCCAGCGCCAGACCCGGGAGCTCTGCGCGCAGGTGCTCCATGATCTGCGTGTACGGAACGGAGGCGCCGAGGCGCACGTTCTCCTCGCCGACCTCCCACTCGCGCAGCAGCTCGATACGGTTCAGGTCCAGGAGGTACTCGGGGCGTCGGTGGTCGAAGTTGATCTCGACCATGACGTCGGTACCACCGGCGATGGGCACGGCCGTGGGGTGCTCGGCCTTGGCGGCGAGCGCCTCCTCCCAGCTGGCGGGGCGAAGGAAGTCCATGGTGGCTCTCTTCTAGTGATTCTGGTGATCGGGGGTCGAGCTAGGGGGTCCGGGGGGACGGCCGGCCCTCGACGTCGTGTTCATGTGCTGTTCACGCGGTGTGTGGCCTAGTACACAAGCCACTGTCGCCCGGGGTGCAGTCACCGAAAACATGAAGGAGTTGGCTGGTGCCCGTCGTCGTCTTGTAGATTCGAACGAACGGTGGAGAACAGAAACCTCTCCGTTTCCCCCTGGAAACGGTGGCACCGCGCCACCGTCGACAACGCGACACCACCATCACCGAACGAAGGAACGGCGGCGACACGATGCGGCTGCGCGCACTGCTGGAGAACGACGCGCTCGGGCTGCGCCTGCTCGGCGGCGAGGACGAGCTGGACCGGACCGTCCGAGGCGTCATGACGACGGACCTCAAGGACCCCAGCCGGTACCTGTCCGGCGGCGAGCTGGTGCTGACCGGCCTCGCCTGGCGGACGGACCCGGCCGACGCCGAGCCCTTCGTCCGGATCCTGGCCTCGGCCGGGGTGGCGGCCCTCGCGGCGGGCGAGGCCGAGCTCGGCGACATTCCCGACGATCTCGTGGAGGCGTGTTTGCGCCACCGGCTGCCGCTGTTCGCAGTGAACGAGTCCGTTGCGTTCGCGACGATCACCGAGCACGTTGTTCGACAGGTCTCCGGCGAGCGGGCCGGCGACCTGGCGGCCGTCGTCGACCGGCACCGGCGGCTCATGACCTCCGGACCGGCGGGCGGCGGACCCGAGGTCGTCCTCGACCTCCTCGGCTCCGACCTGGACCTGCGGGCCTGGGTCCTCTCCCCCACCGGCCGCCAGATCGCGGGCGCGGGCGAGCCCCTGGAGGCCGGGCTCGCCGCCACCCTGGCCGGCGAGCACCTGGCCGCCACCCGCACCGGCCGGCGCGGTCCGCACCGGCTGAGCGTCGCCGGAACGGCGTACTCCCTCTTCCCGATCCGCAACACCGGCCGGGGCGCCGCGCCCGCCTCCCGGGACGTGCGCGAGACGGTCCTGTCGGACTGGCTGCTGGCCGTCGAGGCGGACGCCGGGGACTGGCCCGCCGCCCGGCTCGACCTGCTCCAGGGCGTCACCCAGCTGATCGCCGTCGAGCGGGACCGGCGCGACGCGGCCCGTACGGTACGGCGCCGGCTCGCCCAGGAGGTCCTGGAGCTGGTGCAGACGGGTGCCGCGCCCGCCGAGATCGCGGCCCGCCTGCGGGTCGCCGCCCCGGTGCTGCTGCCCGGGCTCGGCACGGCCCCGCACTGGCAGGTGGTCGTCGCCCGCGTGGAGTGGGACCAGGAGGCCGGTCAGGCCCCCCTGGACAGCGGACCGGTCGCCCAGTCGCTCCTGGAGGAGGTCCTCGTCGACCCGGCGACCGTCGGCGCCGAGTCGGCCGACCGGATCGCGGTCGCGCACAGCGGCGACGAGGCGATCGCCCTGGTCCCGCTGGCCGCGGGCCCGCTGCCGGAGAGCGAGGACGAGGGCCCGGCCCCCGCCCTCGGCCTCCACGCGGACGCGCTGCTCGCCTCCGTACGGGCGCCGCTCTCCGCGGGCCTCGACGGCGACGGGCGCCTCACGCTGGGCGTCAGCGCCGCCGTGCACTCGGCGGAGGGCCTGCGCGGGGCCCTGGAGGAGGCCCGGCACGCCCGCCGGGTGGCCGCCGCCCGCCCGGGCCGGGTCTGTGCCGCGGGCCACCACGAGCTGGCCTCGCACGTGCTGCTGCTGCCGTTCGTCCCGGACGACGTCCGGCGCGCCTTCACGGCCCGGCTGCTCGACCCGCTGCGCGACTACGACCGGCGCCACCGGGCGGAGCTCATCCCGACCCTGGAGGCCTTCCTGGACTGCGACGGCTCCTGGACCCGCTGCGCGACCCGCCTCCACCTGCACGTGAACACGCTGCGCTACCGGGTGGGCCGGATCGAGCAGCTCACCGGCCGCGACCTCTCCCGCCTGGAGGACAAGCTCGACTTCTTCCTGGCGCTGCGCATGAGCTGACGCCGTCCGGGTGAACCGGACCGGATGTGCCAGGGCCCGGCGGGGCCTCGATGATTCACTCCTTCGGGCGAGTCCGGAGGAGTGGCGAACGGGGCCGCGGCGGGCCCTTCGGCATGGGGGCCGCGGACCGGGCCCGGGCCTGATCACCGGCGTGATCACGGGCCGATCGGCCGTCCGACGCCCGGTCGGAACGGGCCGGGGCGGGGGTCCGCACCCCCTGCGGACTCTTGTGAAATTTTTCACCCGACCCCTTGGCCGGGTGCTCCCATCCGTGCTGAGATGCCGTCCTACTCAACAGCTCGATGGCGCGCTCGGGGAGGGCAATGTGGCGGATACCGCCATGTCTGGTTCCGAATCAAGGGGTGGCGAAGATCCGTCCCTCGCCTACGGCAAGGAGACACCCGTGGAGACCGCCATATGGCGGCTCCGCTCCCGAGGTTGCTGGACGGACGCGGCCGCGCTGCTCGCGCCGCACGCGTCCGAACCGGCGGCCGCACTCGAAAGGGCCGCGCTGCTCATCGAGCGCTGCCTCTACACCGAGAAGGGCTGGGCCGACGCCGAGGAGGCACTGAGGGCGGCCGAGGCCGTCGCCGGCACCGACGAGGAACGCGGGGCCGCGGCCTGCGAACGCGGCTATCTCGCCTACGCCTCCACGCTGTTGGGCGTACGCGACCGGGCCGACGAGGCCCGGATGGCGCTGGGCCGGGCGGCGGCGCTGATCAGTCCCTCCGCCGACGGCCGCCCCCTCCTGGACTTCCGGCGCGGGCTCGTCGCCCAGAACCTCGGCGACTCCCCGCAGGCGGCCCGCGCCGCGTACCGCAGGGCGCACGAGGGGGCGACCGCCCGGGGCGACGCGCTCCTGCTCTCCTTCACCTGGCGGCACCTCGCCGGACTCGCCCTGCGCGAGGGGGAGTTGGCGGAGGCACGGCACGGCTTCGCGGAGTCCCTGCGGATCCGCGAGGAGCTGGGCTACCTGGTCGGCACGGCCCCGGCGCTCACCGCCCTGGCGACCACGGAGACCGAGCCGGAGGCGGGCCGTCTGCGCGCCGAGGCCCGGCGCCTCTTCCAGTTGCTCGGCGGGGTGCCGACCTGGCTCTCGGCCCAGCTGACGCCCCGGGGCGCCACCTGAAGTCGCCCGTACGGGACGTCTTGTGACGTCCCGTCACGGGTCAGCTCCTCGGTGCGAGGCACACCAGGCTCTCGTCGGTGCCGACGAGCAGGGAGCCGGCGCCGGTGACCGCGACCGCGCGGACCGGGGGGCCCGGGCGGAAGGAGAGCGTCGGGCCGCCCTCCGGCCGGTGCAGTTCGACCAGGCCGTCGGCCCAGGCGGCGGCGACCAGCGGGCCGTGCGGGGTCTCGGTCGCGTGCAGGGAGACGACCGGCGAGGAGCGTTCGGCGAGGGGCTCGGGGCGCGCGGTGCTGCCCGGCGTCCAGAGCCGGACGCTCCCGTCCGCGCCGCCGGAGCAGACGAACGGGGCCTCGGACTCGACCGCAGCGACGGCCGTGACCCGGCCGCTGTGCGCGGCCGACTGGTGAAGGCCCGTCAGGCCGAAGGCGTGGACGGAGCCCAGCCGGTCCCCCACCACCACCGAGCCGGCGATCGCCGCGAGGGCCGTCCCCGGGTGGCGGGCCAGGGTCGCCGAGACCGCCTCGGTGAGCCGCTCCAGGTACGGGGGCCGGGGCGCCGTTCCCCGTACGGCGTGCAGCCGGCCCCGGTCGTCCAGGAGCAGCACCGTGCCGTCGGGCGCGGGCGCCAGCGCGGTGATCCGGCCGGGGACGGTGTGCGCGAGCCGGCCGGCCGGGCTCGCGTCGGCCTCGTGGAGCAGACGCACGGTGCCGGTGGGGTCGCCGACGAGGAGGGTTCCCTCCAGGGGGCCGCCCGCCGCGCCGAGCACGGTGACCGGGCCCGGCCAGGGCGGCGTCAGGTCGCCGCGGTGACGGGCCCACCGGACCCGCCACGGCGCGGCTTCCGCGAGATCGGCGAGCGCGGGGCGGAGCCGGGGGTCGGCGCCGTCGCCCAGAGCGGCGAGCAGGACCAACGCCCTGTCCGACGGGGCCTGTTCGCGGCAGAGCGACTGCCCGGCGCGCATCCAGGCGGTCCGGAGCCCGCCGTGCTCGTCGACGGCGCCCTCGCCGGGGCGGGCGGACGGCTCGGGCCCGTCGAGGGTGCCGGGCACCCCGGCGAGGGCGGCGCCGGTGACGTACGCCGTGGTGACGAGCAGCGGGTCGGCCGCGCAGACGGCGGCCGGGTCGGAGAGGTCCGGCAGCGGCGGGGCCGGCTCCGCCCGGGCGCCGTCGGCGGACTCGGGCCCGCCGTCCAGGTCGACGACGGCGATCCGGCGTTCGGCGCGCAGGACGGCCGGGGCCGGGGTGTCGCTCCGGGCCTCGACCACGAGGCGGATCCTCCCGACTCCGGCGAGCTCCGCGATGAGCCGGGTGAGCGCGGCGGGTTCGGCGGCGGCGTGGAGGTCCGCGAGGAGGAGGACGGCCCCGCCGGCGGGCCGCGGCTCGCTGGTGGCGAGGGCGTGGACGAGGTCGCCGGGCGACCGGGCCACGACACCGAGGCGGTCGGCGATCGTCCAGGCCGCGCCGAGGGCGCTCTGCCCGGCGAGCGGGACGAGCACCCGGGGCGTCCGGCGGCGGGAGCGTCCGGAGCGCGGGCCGTACGCGGCGAGCCAGCCGAGGAGGGCCGTCTTGCCGCTGCCCGGGGCACCGGTGACGAGACAGAGCCGGGGCGCCTCGGGATCGGTGAGCCAGCCGAGCAGCGCGGCGGCCTCGGCTTCCGTACCGCCCCATGCCGGGGACGGGCTCGCGGACGGCATGGGGACACCTCACGGGTGACGCGACACGGCAAACGGCTGACGCCTCCGACCTTAGCCGTCCGAACCGCGACCGGTACCCCACCGACGAAACCGCCTCACGAAGCGACGCGGAACACCGGAACCTCGCCGGGCCCACCGACCCCTCTCAGGCCGCCGCCGAGGCGGACGGGCCCGGGCGGAGCCGCGTGCCTCCTAGCACTCCGAGCCGGTGAAGTGCTCTCGTACCAGGGTCTGGACGACGGTGAGGTCCTGGGCGATCAGGGCGTCGAGCAGGGCGGTGTGCTCGGCGGCGTCGGCGACGAGGTCGCCGTGGCGGAGGGCGGGGGCGCTGATCAGGGGCCACTGCGAGCGGCGGTGGAGGTCGTCCGCGACGGCGAGCAGCTGCTCGTTCCCGGCGAGGGAGAGGACGGCCCGGTGGAAGGCCCGGTCGGTCTCGGCGTAGTGGGCGCGGTCGCCCTGGGCGGCGGCGGTCGCGGTGGCCTCGGCGAGCGGCCGGAGCTCGGCCCAGCGGGCGGCCGGGACCGTGCGGGCGAGCCGCAGCATGACGGGGACCTCGATGAGCGCGCGGACCTCGGCGAGTTCGGCGAGCTCGCGGGGGGTGCGCACGGTGACGCGGAAGCCGCGGTTCGGCACGACCTCGACGGCCCCCTCGACGGCTAGGCGCTGCATGGCCTCGCGGACGGGGGTGGCGGAGACGCCGAAGCGCTCGGCGAGGACGGGGGCGGAGTACACCTCGCCGGGGCGGAGTTCACCGCCGACGAGGGCGGTGCGGAGGGCTTCGAGGATCTGGCCGCGGACGGAGTGCCTGCGCACGGTGCGGGGGCCGGGGTCCGCCGGTTCGCCGTGGGTGTGCTCGCCACGGGCGTGCTCGGGGCCGCGGCCCGGCTCCGTGCCGCGCGTCTGCTCCGGGACCCGTACGGACTCCGTGTGCGGCGGCTCCGGACGTAGGGACGCCGTGCGGGCGGACTCCGGACGCGCCGGCTCCGGACGTACGGCCCCCGTGGCGTCGCCGAAGGGCGGGGACGGCCTCTCCGTCGCCCGCTCGCGCGCTGCGCCCTGCTCCACCCGGGTCCTCCTGCGGCCTCGTGCCGGGCCCCGCTCGCGTCGCCGGGGTCCTCTGTGCACCATAGGCGAACGGGCCGACATCCGGGGCATACGGGCTGCCCCGCAGGTGGGAGGGGTTCTCCGGCGGTGAGAGACCACCCCGAATCGGGTAAGGTAAGGCTAACCTGCCAACGCTCGCGATTCGGTGGTCCGCATGACCGTCCCCGCCCTGCTGCCCGCCCCGCCGCCCGCTCCCCTCACCTCGCCCGTCGCGGCCTCCTACGCCCGGCTCGCCGAGGTCTTCCCCGGCCTGCGGGCAGAGGAGCACGCCCGGGACGAGCGGCTGCCCAGCGGCGCGGGCTGGGTCGGCGCGGACGAGCTCGCGGTCGGCGGCCCCCGCCTCGACGCCTTCCTCGCCTGGGACGACGCGCAGGTGCTGCGGGACCACGGCACCCGGGCCCGCCCCGACGTCGTCGCGAGCTTCGGACTGCACCGGTACGCCTGGCCCGCCTGCCTCCTCGTCACCCTCCCCTGGTTCCTGGACCGCAGGGTGCCCCGCCTGCCCGTCCGGAACGTGGCCTTCCAGCGGGCGCTCGGCCGCATGGCGGTCCGGGTGGAGGAGTTCGCCTGCCTGCCGGGCGACCCCGCGGCCGCCCTCCCCGGCGCCCGGGTCGTCGCCGACGAGGAGGCGCTGCGCGCCGAGGTGCGCGCCTCGCTCGCCGAGCACTTCGAGGCCGTCCTCGACGGCTTCGGCCCCCGGATGCGGCGCGGCCGCCGGGCCCTGTGGGGGATGGCGACGGACGAGATCGTCGAGGGCCTCTGGTACGTCGCGGCCCTCCTCGGCGAGGAGCGGCGGGCGATGGCCGAGCTCGAACTCCTCCTGCCGGGCACCCCCAAGCCGTACGAGCCGTACGCGGGCGGGGCGGGCTTCCGCGAGCTGGCCGGCACCGAGGGGGCGGACGGCGCTCCGCACGCCACCCGCGACCGGGCCACGTGCTGCTTCTTCTACACGCTGCGCCCCGAGGACACCTGTCTCACCTGTCCGCGCACCTGTGACGCCGAGCGCGTCCGCCGACTGACCGCGACCGCCTGAGGCCCCCGGGACGCGGCCGCGATTACGCCACCCGTTCGGGTGACATGAATCGAACTCAAACCCCTTTCCCTGCACGGGTGTTCGAGCAGATCGCACCTATTCGTATGCCCCGCGCCCCCGATGGCGTGCTCTTGCCCCGAAACCCCTTGAGCACCCCGCGGGGTCGGCCAGTATGGGCCGCCAAACGCCCTACTGCGATGCAAGGGACACCGCATGAGACTGACCGACATATCGCTGGACTGGCTGCTTCCGGGCGGCGTGATGGTGGCCGGAGTCCTGACGGCGGTGGCGGTGCTCGCGCGCGGGAAGCGCGCCGGTGACCAGGCCGCGGCCGACGACTCCTGGGAACGCAGCGAGGAGCGCCGCAGACGCAAGGAGGCCGTCTACGGATTCGCCTCGTACGGGCTGCTCTTCCTCTGCGCGGCCGTCGCGGCGGCGCTCTCCTTCCACGGCCTCGTCGGCTTCGGCCGGCAGAACCTGAACCTCGCCGGGGGCTGGGAGTACCTCGTCCCCTTCGGCCTCGACGGCGCCGCCATGTTCTGCTCGGTGCTCGCGGTCCGCGAGGCCAGCCACGGCGACGCGGCCCTCGGCTCGCGCCTGCTCGTCTGGCTGTTCGCGGGCGCGGCGGCCTGGTTCAACTGGGTGCACGCACCGCGCGGCATGGGCCACGACGGCGCTCCGCACTTCTTCGCCGGCATGTCCCTCTCGGCGGCGGTCCTCTTCGACCGGGCGCTGAAGCAGACCCGCAGGGCCGCGCTGCGCGAGCAGGGCCTGGTGCCCCGCCCGCTGCCGCAGATCCGTATCGTGCGGTGGCTGAGGGCTCCCCGGGAGACCTTCGCGGCCTGGTCGCTGATGCTCCTGGAGGGCGTACGGACCCTGGACGAGGCGGTCGACGAGGTGCGCGAGGACCGGCGGGAGAAGGAGCAGAACCGGCTCCGCCGGCGCGACCAGGTCAAGCTGGACCGGGCGAGGCTCAAGGCGATCAACCGTCAGCACCGTGCCTTCGGGCTCGGCCGCGGCGGTGGTCGCCAGGTCGAGATGGCGGCCCTCGGCACCTCGTCCGGTACGGGTACCGGCCCGGGTGCGGGCGGCGGTTCGGGCTCCGCGACGACGGCCGTGCAGGCCGCCGTCGCGGAGCCCGCCATAGCGGACCCCGGACAGCTGCCGCTTCGACCCCGGCCCTCCCTGCAAGCCGTGAGGGGCGATGAGCCCCGCCCCGGCGAGTCCCGGACGGTGGACCTCACCGCCGAGGACGACACCCAGGCGCTGCCCCGTCTCGACTCCCTGGAGCGCAAGCTCAAGGATCTGGAGCAGCAGTTCGGCTGAGCGGGGGAACAGGAAGGAAATCGGCGGGGCCGCCTCTTCAGGCGGCCCCGCCGTTCAGTTCGAACCACACCACCTTGCCCACCCCGTTCTCCTCGACCCCCCAGGAGTCGGCGAGGGCCTGGACGAGGACGAGTCCCCGGCCGTGCGTACCGTCGTCGGCGGGCGGTGCGTGCGGCTGCTTGAGTCCGGGCACGAAGTCGCGGACCTCGACCCTCAGCTGCTCGGGGACGACCGTCGCGGTCACGACGGCCCCGTGCTCGGTGTGGACCAGGGCGTTGGTCACCAGTTCGCTGGTGAGCAGTTCGGCCACGTCGGAGGCGCCCGGTCCGCCCCACCTCCGCAGCAGTTCACGCAGGGCATGCCGTACCTCCGGCACCGCGGTGAGATCGGCGCATCCCACCTTTCTGAGCAGTTGAGTCGGCTGTCGTGCCTCCCCGGCCATATCCCCCACCCACAGGTCGCGTCGAACAGGCTCACGGAGATGCATGCCCCACATCACCGTCCGCATTCATGAGGGTCAGGGCCGCGGGACGTTGCGCAGGTTGGAACGGGCCATCTGGAGCATCCGGCCCACGCCGCCGTCCAGGACGATCTTGCTGGCGGAGAGCGCGAAGCCGGTCACCATGTCGGCGCTGATCTTCGGCGGGATGGAGAGCGCGTTCGGGTCGGTGACGACGTCGACCAGGGCCGGCCCCTTGTGTCTGAAGGCGTCCTTGAGGGCGCCCGCGAGCTGCTTGGGCTTCTCGACCCGGACGCCGTGGGCCCCGGCGGCACGGGCGATGGCGGCGAAGTCGGGGTTCTTGTTCGTCGTCCCGTACGAGGGGAGCCCGGCGACCAGCATCTCCAGCTCGACCATGCCCAGCGAGGAGTTGTTGAAGAGGACGACCTTCACGGGCAGGTCGTACTGGACGAGGGTCAGGAAGTCGCCCATCAGCATCGAGAAGCCGCCGTCGCCGGAGAGCGAGACGACCTGGCGGTTCCGGTCCGTGAACTGGGCGCCGATCGCCTGCGGCAGGGCGTTCGCCATGGAGCCGTGGCTGAACGAGCCGATGATCCTGCGCCGCCCGTTGGGCGAGAGGTAGCGGGCCGCCCAGACGTTGCACATGCCCGTGTCCACGGTGAACACGGCGTCGTCGGCGGCGAGGTCGTCGAGGACGGAGGCGACGTACTCGGGGTGGATCGGGACGTGCTTCTCGACCTTGCGGGTGTAGGCCTTGACGACGCCCTCCAGCGCGTCGGCGTGCTTCTTCAGCATCTTGTCGAGGAAGCGGCGGTCGGTCTTCTCCCGGACCCGCGGGATCACACAGCGCAGCGTCTCGCGGACGTCCCCCCAGACGGCCAGGTCGAGCAGGGAACGGCGGCCGAGGTGCTCGGGCCGGACGTCCACCTGCACGATCTTGACGTCGTCGGGCAGGAAGGCGTTGTACGGGAAGTCGGTGCCGAGCAGGATCAGCAGGTCGCACTCGTGGGTGGCCTCGTAGGCGGCGCCGTATCCGAGCAGACCGCTCATGCCGACGTCGTACGGATTGTCGTACTGGATCCACTCCTTGCCCCGCAGGGCGTGGCCGACCGGCGCCTTGACCCGCTCGGCGAACTGCATCACCTCCGGGTGCGCCCCCGCCGTGCCGCTGCCGCAGAACAGCGTCACCCGGTCGGCGGCGTCGATCATCCGGACCAGGGCGTCGATCTCGGCGTCACCCGGGCGGACGGTGGGCCGGGTGGTGACGAGCGCGGTCTCCACCGCCTTCTCCGGGGCCGGCTCGGAGGCGATGTCGCCGGGCAGCGAGACGACGCTGACGCCGCCGCGGCCGACGGCGTGCTGGATCGCCGTCTGGAGCAGCCGGGGCATCTGCTTCGGGTTGGAGATCATCTCGCTGTAGTGGCTGCACTCGCGGAACAGCTGGTCGGGGTGGGTCTCCTGGAAGTAGGAGAGGCCGATCTCGCTGGACGGGATGTGCGAGGCGAGGGCGAGGACCGGGGCCATGGAACGGTGGGCGTCGTACAGGCCGTTGATGAGGTGCAGATTGCCCGGACCGCAGGAGCCCGCGCAGGCGGCGAGGCCGCCGGTGATCTGGGCCTCGGCGCCCGCGGCGAAGGCGGCGGTCTCCTCGTGCCGCACCTGGATCCAGTCGATCCCGCGGGTACGGCGGATCGCGTCGACCACCGGGTTCAGGCTGTCGCCGACGACGCCGTACAGGCGCCGCACGCCGGCGCGCACGAGGATGTCCACGAACTGTTCCGCCACGTTCTGTTTGGCCATGGCTCCATCAACACACGGCCCGGCGGGTTACGCCTCCCAGACGGCCACCCCCGTACGGTCGTCGGCGTAACCGGTCACCCTCAGCTGGGTGTCGGCGAGGAAGGCGGCGAGGCCGGGCGGCTCGGCGTCGGCCCAGCGGGCGGCGAGCTCGTGGGCGAGGGCGGGTTCGCCGCGCATCGGCTCGGCGAGTCCGGGCGAGGCGAGGAGCAGGGTGTCACCCGGGCGGGCCACGGACGCGCGGAAGCGGAACGGCTCGGCGGGCGGCGGCACGGGCTCCTCGACGAGCGGCGGCGCGGTGGTGATGCCGAGGTCCATGGTGAGCCTGTCCCCCTCCTCGGTCGCCTCCGGGACGGGCGGCGGCGAGCCGAAGCCGACGACGGGGGCGCCGGTGACGGCGGCCGGTTCGGGCAGGAGGGGTTCGAGGTCCTGCCAGGAGCCGTCGCGGAGCCGGAAGAGACCGCCGCCGCCGATGCCGAAGAAGACACGGGTGCGGCACTCGGGGTCGGCGGGGACGAGGAGGCAGCGGAGGGTCGCGGTGTACTCCTCGGGGGCGAGGCCCCGCTCGGCGGCGCGGGCCCGCAGCTTGCCGTATGTCCGGTCGGTGAGCCGGTGGAGGCCGGACTTGAGGTCGCCCCGGCGGCCGGACCTGATGTCCTCGGAGAGCCGGGCGTGGCTGCGGCAGACGGCCTCGGCGATCCAGTGGCAGGCGTCGGCGGCGGCGAGGTGGGCGTCCTCGGCGGCGCGGGAACCCGCGGCGACGGCGACGAGGACGAGCGCGGTCTCGTCGTGGCCGAAGCGGGCGGTGAGCAGGGCGTCCCGGCGGGGCTCGCCCCGGAAGCGGGCGGAGTCGCCGCGTACGGAGGCGGCGCGCAGGGTGCAGGTGCCGTAGCGGGCGCCGTCGAGGACGGTGTCGGCGACCAGTTCGGCGAGCTCGCCGGGGCGGGCGACTGGCAGCGCGGTGGGCTCGGCCTCGTAGGTGGGCGGTCTGCTGCCGATGAACCCGCTCCTCGGGCGGGGCACGGACACGGGCACGGGCACGGGCACGGGCACGGGCACCTCGACGGTGAGGTCGGGGCCGGGTTCCGGCTCCTCGGGAGCAGCCTCCTCGGGCAGCGGCACCTGAACGGTGGGCGTCTCGACGGGCGCGGCAACCGGCGGAGGCGGCGGGGCCGGGAACGTCCGCGGCCCGCCCCCCTCGGGCGCCTCCCAGGGCGCCGAACCGGGCACGGGGGGCACCTGCCGGGACACGGGCGGCGCGGGGGGCGCGCTCGACGCGGAGGCCACGAGGGGCACGCTCGGCGCGGAGGCCACGGGCGGCTCGGGAGTCACGGACGGCCGGGACGGAAGGAGCGGCACGCTCGGCGCGGGAGCCACCGGCGGCACGGGCGGCACGCTCGCCGCGGAGGCTGCGGAGGGCGCGGAGGCCGCGGGCGGCGCCGGGACTGCGGGGGGCGCGGGTGGCGCGGGCGGCGCCGGGGTCACGGGCGGCGCAGGGACCGCGGGGGCCACGGGCGGCGCCGGGGGCGCGGGGGCCACGGGCGGCGCCGGGGGCGCGGGTGAAGCGCCCGGCGCGGGTGGCGCCGGGCGCTTCGGCGGCTCCGGGGGGCCGCTCGGCCTGGGGGCCGACGGGGGCGCCGGCGATGTGGGCGCCGTGGCCCCGGACGGTGCCGGGGGCGGACCGGACGGCACGGGTGCCGTGGCCCGGGCCGGCGGCGCGGCCTCCGGGTCCGGCTTCGGCGCCCGGTCCGCCCGGTCCGTCCGGTCCGTCCGGGTCGGCGTCGCGCGGGGTGTCGTGTCGAAGTGGTCGTCGAGCGTGTCACCCGAGACCGTCGGGGCCGTGTCCGGCGCCGACTCGTCGTAGAGCTTGTCCCACCAGTTGTCCCCCTGCTGAGTCATGCCCTTATTGTCCACCGCTCGCGGCGCCCGAAAACGGGACATCAGGAAAACCGTTGCTGCAAATGGGTGGTCCGCCGGGCGACCCCACCCCCCACGGGAAGGACGCCCGGCGGACCGGCGTGATCAGCGCACGTCGTAAGCGCGGACCACGGTCTGGGTGACGGAGTTGCCGTCGGCGTCCGTCAGTTCGGCCTTCAGGGTGACCTGCTTGCCGGTCGCGCCCGCGTGGTTCACGGTCGCGGTCCAGCCGCCGCCCTGCTGAGAGACCCGCGCTTCGGTCCAGGTCGTACCGCCGTCGTAGGAGTACGAGAGCTTCACCGAGGTGAGCGCCGCGGGGGTGTAGCCCGCGTGACCGGTCGCGGTGAGGCCGATGTGCTGGCCGTCGGTCGCGGTGAGGGTCTTGAGTCCGTCCTCCGGAAGGTCGTACCGGGGGAAGAGAATCGGGATGCCCTGAGAATAGACGCTCTCATCGAGCTTGGAGGTGAATTTCCACACCGAGTTGACGGACGTGGAGCGGGCCCACACCTTGCTGCCGATCTTCATGGTGTTCTGTTCGAGCGTGTACGTACCGGCTTCGGCGGGCACCTCGAAGACGCCGGACGGCCAGCTGCTCTCGCCGAGGAGCTCGCCGTCGCGGCTCAGGCGCAGGTTGCCGATGTCGCCGAAGGAGCCGGGCTCGGCGTGGTGGGTGCGGTCGCCCCACATGGCGTCGGCGAAGCCGATGAGGTTGCCCTGCCGCTCGGAGACGAGGACCGGCTTCCCGGTGGTGTCGCGCGGCGCCGTGGGGGCGATGACGCCGTCGTACCACTTCTCGGTGCGCTTCTCGCCGGGCGTGTACGCGTGCCGGGCGCCGATCATGAGCTCCCCGAACGGGAAGCTGCTGTTGACCATCTGCTGCCAGGCGGTGTCACCGGCGGAGTAGTACTCGGTGCGGGTGCCGGGCGCCGGGACGGTCTCGAGCGAGCCGAAGGAGACGCCGACGCCGTTCGGGCGGTAGGCGGCCGGGAAGTCCGTGAAGTCCGTGGTGACGCCGGCCGAGCCGTAGGTCGATTCGGTGCGGCCCAGCCGGGAGTCGCGGACCCGGTAGTCCTTGTCGTCGCGGATCGCGCCGGTCTCGGGGAAGGCGAGGTTGTAGAGGTAGGGGCTCTTCGCGGTGGCCCGCCAGTCGAGGGCGACCTCGCCGGCCGCCAGCTTGCCGAGGAGCGCGGTGGCCTCCGTGGAGGGGACGGAGAGGACGGGGAGGCCGAGGCCGGTGAAGCCTCCGGCCGGGTACCAGCGGCCGGGGGCCTGGTGGTACGTGACGACGGCGACGGCGCCGGCGGCCTTGGCGTTGCGGGCGAGGGTGCTCGCGTTGGTGGAGTCGTCCGGGAGTCGGACGAGGGCGATGCGGCCCTGGACCCCGGCGGCCTTGAGCTCGTCCGGCGTGCCCGTTCCGGCGTCGACGAGGCGGGCGGAGCCGGTGCCGTCGAGGTTGTCGGAGCCGGTGGAGGCGGTGAGGGGGTGGAGGGTCAGGCCGTCGTTCGTGCGCAGCGAGGTGACCTGCGGGGCGGCGGCCCGCCAGTAGCTGCCGAACTCGAAGTCGCCCTCGTCGGCCGCGCCTTCGACCGAGGCGTAGTAGCCGCGGATGGTGCGCGGTCCCGCGGCGGTTCCGGCGTGCAGCCAGAAGTCGTCCCAGGAGCGGGCGAACGCGAGGGTGGCGCCGCGGAGTTCGGAGGCCCGGTCGGTGCTCACCGACAGCTTGTGGGCCTTGCGGGCGTCGAGGACGACCGTGGTGTCCTTCTTCAGCTCCACCTGCGGGCGGCCGAGGTAGCTGAGCGAGTCGTTCAGCGTGGCGCCCTCGCCCGCGTCGGGCGTGGTGACGAAGGAGGAGAGGAAGTAGCTGCCGGGGCGCAGGCGGTAGACCTGGTCGGCGGCCCCGTCGTTGAAGCGGCGCTCGCCGGTGGCGTCGTCGGTGCCGATGACATCGAGGGAGGAGGCGCCGGAGGCGGGCGCCCCCTGACGGTCGATCAGCTTGACGCGCAGGGTGACGGTCTCGGGCTCCACGTACAGCGAGAACGGGGTGGAGACGTGGACGCCGCCCTCACCGGTGGCGACGACGCGGCCGGTGACGTCGCCGTACTGGGCGCGCTCCAGGCGGGCGTCGGGGTCGAGGTCGAGCGGGACCTCGACGGTGGCGCCGGCCGGGACGGTGACGGTGCGCTTGCCGAGGCGGGCGACGGTCGACCGGACGGCGGAGCCGTCGTTGCCGGTGACCTTCTCGACGGCGAGGTTCAGGGTGACCGGTGCGTCGGAGGTGTTGGTGTACGGCACGGAGACCGTGGTGCGGTCGCTCTTGCCCTGCGGCCAGGCGAAGGTGCCGCCCTGGACGGCGGGGGCGCCGAGGACCGTCTGGTCGATCGCGGCCTTGACGTCGAGGCGGCCGCCGCCGACCTCGCGGACGTCGCCGGGGACCGCGCTGTCGGCGGAGGCGACGAGCGCGGACTTGACCTGCTGGGCGGTCCAGTCGGGATGGCGCTGCTTGACGATGGCGGCGGCGCCCGCGACGTGCGGGGTGGCCATCGACGTACCGGACATGGACTGGTAGGCGTAGACGCCCCGGCCGCCGGCCGCCGCGGCGGAGATGCCGACGCCGGGCGCGGCGATCTCGGGCTTGAGGGTGTGGTTCACGATCGTCGGGCCGCGGCTGGAGAACCACGCGGTGGAGTCGTCGCGGTCGGTGGCGCCGACGGTGAGCACGCCGGGCGCGCAGCCGGGCGAGGAGACGGTGTCGAGCGCGGGGCCCGAGTTGCCGGCGGCGATGACGAACAGCGTGCCCTCGTTCCGGGCGAGTTCCTCGGCCGCGACGCTCATCGGGTCGGTGCAGTCGGTGGGTACGGGGCTGCCGAGGCTCATGGAGACGACGTCGGCGCCCTGCGCGACGGCCCATTCCATGCCCGCGATGATCCAGGAGGCGGCGCCGGAGCCGGAGTCGTTGAGGACCTTGCCGTTGAGGAGGTCCGCGCCGGGGGCGACGCCCTTCTTCTTTCCGCCGCTCGCGGCGCCGGAGCCGCCGACGGTGGAGATGGTGTGGGTGCCGTGGCCCTGGTGGTCGTCGGTGGTGTCGGAGTCGGTGAAGTTCTCCGAGGCGACGATGCGGCCCTTGAGGTCGGGGTGCTCGGCGTCGGCGCCGGTGTCGAGGACGGCGACCTTGGTGCCCTTGCCGTCGTAGCCGGCGGCCCAGGCCTCGGGGGCGTGGATCTGCCGGGTCGACTGCTCCAGGGTGGCCTCGACCTTGCGGTCGAGCCAGAGCTTCTTCAGGCCGGAGGCGGAGCGGGCGGCCGGGGCGGCGATGTCGGCCCAGAAGGTGGCGGCCTGCTTCTTCTCCGCCTTGAGCGCGACGCCGTCGACGGCCTTGAGGACCTGGCCGCGCCGGGCGCCGCGGGGGGCGGCGGGGACGGAGCGGGCGAGGTCGGAGCCGTAGACGGCGATGAGGGGCAGCGTGGTGGTGGCGGCGTCGTCGTAGCCCTGGCGGATCAGGCCGGTGACGTTGAAGAGTTCCTCGTCGACGCGTCCGGCGGCGAGCGCGGCGGTGGCGTCCTCGGGGTAGACGTACAGGTCCTGTCCGGAGCGGCGGGTCTGGACCAGCGGGACCGTCCCGTCCTCGCGGGGCAGGGCCGTGGCCGCCGGGTTCCCTTCGGCGTCCCGGGTGACCAGGACGCGGTCGCCGGTGACCAGGGTCACCGTGGCGGTCCTGGTTCCGTCGTCGGCGCGGGCCGAGGCCTCGCTGCCGACCAGCGGTCGCTTGCCGGCCGTGTCGTCCTGCGGCTCATCGGCCATGGACGGCGCGACCGCGGTGACGGCCAGGGCGACGGCGGTCGCCGCCCCCAGGGCCGTACGCGAAATCGGGCGCATCGCTCTCCCCATCTGAATCCGGAAAAAGGGCATAAAGTGCCCTCTGCCGGAGGCTGTTGGTGCTGCGGTGGCGCCACATTGGCAGAGGTGAGGGCGGTACAGGGATGATGGGAGAGGCGGGAATACGCCGTGGCCGTTTCCCGCCAGGTCACCAACGGAACGAATGCCTCCGGTGCATGTCCCTGGAAGATCCGGGACCGCCCGCCGGAGGTGCGGCGAGGGGTGGGGCATCCATGCTGGGAGCGATAGGGCTCGACGAACGTCAGGAGTCCGCGTACCGCGCCCTGGTCGCGCTGGGCGCGGCCGAGGTCACCGATCTCGCGCACCGGCTCGCGCTGCCCGAGCAGGACACCGAGCGGGCGCTGCGCCGTCTGGAGTCGCAGGGGCTCGCGGCCCAGTCCTCGGCCCGCACCGGCCGGTGGGTCGCGGCGCCGCCCGGGGTCGCGCTCGGCGCGCTGCTCACCCAGCAGCGGCACGAGCTGGAGCAGGCCGAACTGGCGGCCAAGCTGCTCGCCGAGGAGTACCGGGCGGAGGCCGCGGAGGCGGCCGTGCACGACCTGGTGGAGGTCGTGGTCGGCGCGAGCGCGGTGACCCATCGCTTCCTCCAGCTCCAGCTGGGCGCCCAGGAGGAGGTCTGCGCCCTGGTGACGGGCAAGCCGATCGCGGTCTCCGGTCTGGAGAACCACGCCGAGGAGCAGGCTGCCGGGCGCGGGGTCCGCTACCGGGTGGTGATCGAGCGCGAGGTGCTCACGCTCCCGTCGGGGCTGCTCGAACTCTCCGCGGCGCTCGGCCGCGAGGAGCGGATCCGGGTCGCCGACCGGGTCCCCACGAAGCTGGTCGTCGCCGACCGGTCCCTGGCCATGGTCCCGCTGACCGGCCGGGGCGCCGAGCCGGCGGCGATCGTCGTGCACGCGAGCGGGCTCCTCGAATCGCTGATGGGCCTCTTCGAGTCGGTGTGGCGGGAGGCGCTGCCGCTGCGGCTCGGGGCGGGCGCGCAGATCACGGAGGACGAGGCGCCGGGCCCGGACGCGATGGACCTGGAGATCCTGTCGCTGCTGCTCGCCGGGATGACGGACGCGAGCGTGGCCAAGCAGCTGGATCTGGGGCTGCGGACCGTGCAGCGGCGGGTGAAGGGGCTGATGGAGCTGACGGGGGTGACGACCCGGCTGCAGCTGGGCTGGCACGCCTACGAGAAGGGCTGGGTCGCCCGCGGCTGACGCGGGGGCGTATGGAAAGGTGAGCGGCCGATTCCGCTTGCCCCTTCACCCTCCAGGAGCTCCGCCCCCATGAACGGACGACGCCGTCGCGCCCTGCTGACCGCCGTGACCCCGATGCTGGAGCCCGGGGAGCGGGTCGAGGTGACGTGCGTCGTCAACCTGAGCACGGTCTCCGTACGCCGGACCGCCGCGTTCGGCGTGGCCTCGGCCGTCCTCAGCGGCGGCGCGATGGCGGTCATACCGACGCCGGTCCCGATGTACCTGGCGATGACCGACCGCCGGCTCTTCGTCTTCCGGGCGGATCCGGTGTTCGCCAAGCCGGTCGAGCACACCATGACGATCCCGCGCGACGGCCTGGTCCGCTCGGCGATCAAGGAACGGATCCTGAACTCCTCCTTCGTCCTCTCCTCGCCGTACGGCGAGACCGCCCTGAAGATCATCTTCCCGCTGATCAGCCGCAAGGAGCGGAACCTCGTGGCCGCCGCCCTGCCCCCGGCGGCCTGACCCCGGCGGCCCGCCCCTCCCGCCGCTTACCCCGTCCGCCCCGCGCGACCTGCGGAGATCCCGGTCGTCGTGCACGCTGGCAACGTGGGTGTGTGGCAGCTCCTGATGATCGGGACGGTGATGCTGCTCGGCCTGTTCGGGGTGCTCGCGCCCGGCGTGCCGGGGACGTGGCTGGTGTGGGCGGCGATGCTCTGGTGGGCGCTGCACGAGCGCACGGACCTGGCCTGGATCCTGCTGGCCTCCTCGACCGGCCTGCTGCTCCTCACCCAGGTGATCGTCTGGCAGCTGCCGCCGCGCCGTCTCAGGGGCGTCGGCATCACCCGGCGCATGGTGACGTACGCGGGGGTGGGCGCCGCCCTGGGCTTCGTCCTGATCCCGGTGGTCGGCGCGATCCCCGGCTTCGTCGGCGGGATCTACCTCTCGGAGCGGCTCCGCCTCGGCGGCCACGGCCAGGCCAGGGCGGCGACCCGGACGGTGATGCGGGCGGCCGGCACGAGCGTGCTCGTCGAGCTCTTCGCCTGCCTGCTGGTCGTGGGCGCCTGGGCGGCCGCGGTGATCTGGGGCTGAGGGCGGGTTATGGGGCTGAGGGCGGGTTAGGGGGTGCTCGCGCCCAGGTAGCGCGCCGCGTAGGAGCGCCAGGGACGCCACTCCTCCGCCTCCGGGGCGCCCCTCGGGGGCACGTCGGGGTCGCCGAGGGCCCGCATCCGGATCAGCGCGGCGGCCTCGGCGGTCACGCCGGGGACGGTGAGCAGGGCGCGCTCGGCCTCGTCGCGGTCGGCGCCGGGGTCGAGGCGTACGGCTCCGTCGGCGAGGGCACGGGCCAGCGGCCCCGCGACGGGGTGCTCCGTCAGGGCGGCGGGCTCCGGGAAGACATGGGTGAGGGCTCCGCAGGCGGTGGCCAGCGGGGTGCCGTGGAGTGCGACGAGGCGGGCCGACTCCTCGGCGCCGAGGACCGTCCGCAGCGCGAACTCCTCGGGCTCGGCCGTGCCCGGGGAGCGCACGCCCGGCCGGGCCGCCACCTCGGCGGCGAGCGCGGGGGCCGCCCCGAGGCGCTCGGCGACCGCGTACGGGTCGGCGTCCAGGTCGAAGAGCCGGCGCAGCCGGTGCACGGCAGTGGTCAGGTCGCGCAGCTCGGTCAGGTGGATCCGGGCCTCCAGCCAGCGCCCGCCGGAGCGCTCGTCGACGGAGACGACGCCGGTGCCGTACGGGAGGCGGAGCGTGCGCCGGTAGGTGCGGGCGCCGGGAGCGCCGACGACCTCCTCCACCCGGGGCACGGCCTCGGCGGCGAGCAGGTCGAAGACCTCGCCGGCCGCGTACGGCCCCCGGTGGGCGAGCCGCAGCGGCACCCCGGCGGCGAGCGCGGTACGGGCTCCCGCGCCGCTGCCCGCCTCGGCGCGCAGGGCGGTGGGGGTGCGGGCGTAGACGGCGCGGATCGTCTCGTTGAACTGGCGGACGCTGGCGAATCCGGCCGCGAAGGCGATCTCGGTGACGGGCAGTCCCGTGGTCTGGAGCAGCAGCCGCGCGGTGTGCGCCCGCTGGGCGCGGGCCAGTGCGACCGGACCGGCGCCCAGCTCGGCGGTGAGCTGGCGCTGCACCTGCCGGGGGCTGTAGCCGAGCCGGCCGGCGAGGCCGGGCACGCCCTCGCGGTCGACGACGCCGTCGCCGATCATCCGCATGGCGCGCCCCACGACGTCGGCCCGGACGTTCCACTCGGCGGAGCCGGGCACGGCGTCCGGCCGGCAGCGGCGGCAGGCACGGAAGCCGTGGCCCTGGGCGGCGGCGGCCGTGGGGTAGAAGGAGACGTTCTGCCGCTTGGGGGTGACGGCGGGGCAGCTGGGACGGCAGTAGATGCCGGTGGTCCGGACGGCGAAGAAGAACTCTCCGTCGAACCGCGCGTCCCTGCTGCTGACCGCCTCGTAGCGGGTGTCGTCGTCCCTCATGGCTCCCAGTGTGCGGGAGCCGTTCCCGCCCGGCTCGCGGTTTTCGGACACCGCGCTGCGGGCGGGGACGGGCGCCTTGCCGACACGGCGCTAGCGCACCCGGCCCTGGCGCTTGAACTCCATGGCCGCGCGGCCACCGGCGCCCATGCGCTTCCACTCCTTGAGCATCTCGGAGCGCACCCGGGCGTCGGTCTTGGCCACGATCCGCCGGTTCTCGCGGATCAGCTTGCGGTAGCTCTCCAGGCGGCGCACGGGCAGCGAGCCGTCCTCGATCGCCGCCGTCACCGCGCAGCCCGGCTCGGACTCGTGGGCGCAGTCGTGGAAGCGGCAGTTCCCGGACAGCTCCTCGATCTCGGAGAAGACCTGGCCGACCCCGGCCTCGGCGTCCCAGAGTCCGACGCCGCGCAGTCCGGGGGTGTCGATGAGGACTCCCCCGCCGGGCAGGACGAAGAGGTTGCGGGTGGTCGTGGTGTGGCGGCCCTTGCCGTCGATGTCACGGGCGGCCTGGACGTCCATCACGTCCTCGCCGACCAGGGCGTTGGCGAGGGTCGACTTGCCGGCGCCGGAGACGCCGAGCAGCACGGTCGTGCCGCCCGCCACCGTCGCGGCGAGCACGTCGAGCCCTTCCCCGGTGGTGGAGCTGAGCGGCAGCACCTGGACGCCGGGCGCGACCGTCTCCACGTCCTCGACGAGGTAGGAGAGCCCGACCGGGTCGGGCACGAGGTCGGCCTTGCTGAGGACGACGGTCGGCTGGGCGCCGGACTCCCAGGCCAGGGCCAGGAAGCGTTCGATCCGGCCGAGGTCGAGCTCGACGGCGAGCGAGACCGTGATGACGGCGTGGTCGACGTTGGCGGCGAGGATCTGGCCCTCGGACCGCTTGGAGGAGGTGGAGCGCGCGAAGGCCGTACGGCGCGGCAGGCACGCGCGCACGTACCGGGGGTCGTGGACGCCCTCCGGGTCGACGGCGGCCCAGTCGCCGGTGCAGACGACCCGCAGCGGGTCGTGCGGGGTCACGAACGCCGTGTCGGCGCGGACGACCCCCTCGGCGGTGGCGACGTCGCACTGGCCGCGGTCGACGCGGACGACCCGCCCAGGGACGAGTCCCTGGGCGGCGTAGGGCGCGAAGTCGGCGGCCCAGCCGGAGTCCCAGCCGTGGGCGTCGAGGAGAGAGGAAGAGGAGACGGAGGAAAGCGGGAAAGACAAGGGGGACCCTTCACAGGGGCGGCCCCGGCACGGAAAGACGGAACAGTGAGGTCAGCCGGTGGCCGCGGAGGTGGAGTGGATGAACATCCGCGTGTGGGCGAGGCCCTTCGTGACGACAGCCATCTGTCACACCTCCTGTGTCTTTCCCGATCGCGTCATCCGCGATCTCGTCTTCTCGCGATCGCGTCGTGCCGCGATCTTGCTTACGGAGCACCGTAGCCGGAACGGCCCAACGCGCGCCACGGGTTTTTTCAGGCCACGGCGAGCGGGTTCACGAGCACCGTCGTGAGCACGGGTCAGTCCTTCTCCCAGCCGGAGTGGAGGCGGGACTTCACGTCGTCCGGGGGGAGGAACTTGGACCAGCGCTCGGGGAACTCGGACGGCATGTCCGGGTCGTCCTCGTCGACGTCCTCCGCCTCGGCGCGCACGCGGGCGACGAGTTCGGCGGCCTGGACGGCGCGCGCCCGTTCGTTGGCCTCGCGGGCGGCGGCGGTGGCGACGGAGGGCCAGACGCGGTCGATGGCGGCGTTCACGGCGGCGCCGACGAGGACCGCGAAGGCCGAGATGCCGATCCAGAGGAGGACGGCGATGGGCGCGGCGAGGGAGCCGTAGATCGTCGGGCCCTCGACCTGGCTGGTCAGGTAGATGCGCAGCAGGAAGCTGCCGAGGACCCACATCCCGAGGGCGACGAGGGCGCCGGGGATGTCCTCGATCCACGGCGATCTGACGGGCACGGAGACGTGGTAGAGCGTGGTGAGGAAGGCGATGGAGAGCAGGATGACGGCCGGCCAGTAGAGGACGGCGACGACCTCGGTGCCCCAGGGGACGAGCTCGACGACCCGGTCGGGGCCGACGACGGCCAGCGGCAGCACGACGGCTCCGATGAGCAGCGCCACGATGTAGAGGAGCAGGGCGAGGAGCCGGGTCTTGACGATGCCCCGGTGCCCGTCGAGGCCGTACATGACGGTGATGGTGTCGATGAAGACGTTCACCGCGCGCGAGCCGGACCAGAGGGCGATGGCGAAGCCGAGGGAGATCAGGTCGGGCCGTTTGCCCTGGGTGATGTCGTCGAGGAGGGGTTCGGCGATCTCGTGGACGCCCCGGTCGGAGAGGACCGTGCCGGCCGCGTGGAGGATGTTCTCCCTGATGCTGGCGACGGTGTCGGTGTTGGTCCAGTCGTCGGCGTAGCCGAGGACGGCGATCAGGCCGAGGAGCAGGGGCGGCAGCGACAGCAGGGTGAAGAACGCGGCCTCGGCGGCGAGGCCGAGGATCCGGTACTCGATGCACGAGTTGACGGTGTCCTTGAGGAGCAGCCAGGCCATCTTCCGCTTCGAGACGTTGCGGTAGAGGACACGCGCGCGGTGGAGCCTGCTCCAGGGCCGACGCTCGGGCCGATCGGGTGTTTCTCTTGCTGCCTGCACCTGCTTACCGTATCGGCATGGCAGCGAGCACCCACACCGTGACCAACCAGGCTCCGCCCCTGCTCGGATACGACGTCTTCACGAGCGACCGGGCGCTGGCGGAGGCGGTCGAGCGACACCTCGCCCCGGACCTCCTGGCGGAGGCGCGCGACGATCTGAGCCTGCTGGGCCGGGCGACCGGTTCGGCACAGGTGCGGGAGTGGGGTGAGCAGGCGAACGAGCATCCGCCCCGGCTGCGGACCCACGACCGGTACGGCCGCCGGATCGACGAGGTCCTGTTCCATCCGGCCTGGCACCGGCTCCTCGGGAAGTCCGTGTCGGCGGGGCTCACGCACGCGTGGGGCCGCCCGGGTGGTCATGTGCGGCGGGCCGCCGGGTTCCTGGTGGCGTCGCAGGCGGAGGCGGGGCACGGCTGCCCGGTGTCGATGACGCACGCCGCGGTGCCCGCGCTGCGCGCCGAGCCGGAGCTCGCGGCGGTCTGGGAACCGGCGGCGCTCTCGCACGTGTACGAGCGGGAGCTCCGTCCGGTCGGGGAGAAGCCGGGGGCGCTGCTCGGCATGGCGATGACGGAGAAGCAGGGCGGCAGCGACGTCCGGGCGAACACGACGGAGGCCCGTCCCCTCGCGGCCGACGGCGAGTACGTCCTGACGGGGCACAAGTGGTTCTGCTCTGCGCCGATGTCGGACGCCTTCCTGGTCCTCGCGCAGGCGCCGGCGGGACTGACCTGCTTCCTGGTGCCGCGGGTGCTCGCGGACGGCTCGCGCAACGCCTTCGCGATCCAGCGGCTCAAGGACAAGCTGGGCAACCGGTCGAACGCCTCCGCCGAGGTGGAGTTCGACGGCACGACCTGGGCGCGCCGCGTCGGCGAGGAGGGGCGCGGGATCCGGACGATCATGGGCATGGTCGCGGCGACCCGGCTCGACTGCGTCCTCGGCTCGGCGGCGCTGATGCGGCAGGCGGTGGCGCAGGCCGTGCACCACGCCTCGTACCGCTCGGCCTTCGGCGGGCTGCTCGTCGAGAAGCCCCTGATGCGGAACGTACTCGCCGATCTGGCCGTCGAGTCGGAGGCGGCGACGGTGCTCGGTATGCGGCTGGCAGCGGCCTACGACGCCACCGACCGCGGCAGCGACCACGCCGCCGACACCGACGGCAGGAGCGACTCCGAGCAGGAGCGGGCCTTCCTCCGTATCGCCGTGCCGGCGGCGAAGTACTGGGTGACGAAGCGGTGTACGCCGGTGGTGGCGGAGGCGCTGGAGTGCCTGGGCGGCAACGGGTACGTGGAGGAGTCGGGGATGCCCCGGCTGTTGCGGGAGTCGCCGCTCAACTCGGTCTGGGAGGGCTCGGGGAACGTGCAGGCGCTCGACGTGGTGCGGGCGCTGCGGACCGAGCCCGCCGCCCTCGACGCGCTGCTGCGGGAGGTGGGGGCGGCGCGGGGCGCCGACCACCGGCTCGACCGGGCCATCCGGGGGCTCCTCGTCGAACTGGCGGACCTGGAGGGGATCGAGGCGCGGGCGCGGCGGCTCACGGAGCGGCTGGCGCTGGTGCTCCAGGGCGCGCTGCTGGTGCGGTGGGCTCCGCCGGAGGTGGCGGACGCGTTCTGCGCGGCGCGGCTGGGCGGGGACGGCGGCGCGGCCTTCGGGACGCTCCCGCACACGCTGGACCTGCGGGCGGTGGTGGAGCGGGCGCGGGCCGAGGTCTGAGGAGACGTACGGGAACGCTGTGCCGCGCGTGCCAGGGGTGGACCTGACGGGGTGTCGTGTCGGTCAGGTCGGCACGCGCGGAAAAGCGGGGGTGGTGCTGCGCCGACACGGCACCACCCGCCGCTGTCATCACCCTCGCCCACAGGGCCGGTCGGTCGCCAGAGTTGCAAAGGGTTGCAGGATTACCCGAACCGGGCCTCGCCGTGCGCTCCCGGACGGCACGATGGGCACCGACACTCCGGACATCTGCCCTGTGCAGAACCGATACAGCACCCCGGGTGGCTGGGAGAGACCGATGAAGAACACGCAGCTCGACATGAAGCGGCTCGCCGCCATGGACGCCGCCCAGGCCAGCCGACTGCTGCATCGGGTGCGCGAGGAGACCCTGGCCGGCCGGCGGCCGCCGATCGCGCCCCGGCCGGTGATCGACGCGTCCTGGCAGCGGATGGCCCGGCTCGGCCTCGACCCGGACCAGAGCACCAGCACCGTGCTGCTCCAGCGGGACGAGCTGGAGGAGCGGCGCAGGAGCACGCTCCTCTCCGAGGTGATGCAGACGCTGAGCGGCGGCATCGCCGGCATCGCCGACGCCTCCCTCCAGATCATGGTGGTCACCGACGAGCACGGCCGGGTGCTGTGGCGCCAGGGGAACCTCGCGGTGCTGCGGCAGGCGCACGGCATCTGTCTGGAGGAGGGCGCGGCCTGGGCCGAGCACGCCACCGGGACGAACGCCGTCGGCACGGCGCTCGCCCTGGACCGGGCGGTGCAGGTGCACTCCGCCGAGCACTACGTGCAGTCGCTGCACAACTGGACCTGCGCCGCCGCGCCCGTGCACGATCCGCGCGACCAGCGGCTCCTGGGGATCCTGGACGTCTCCGGCCCCGCCTCCAGCTTCCACCCCGCGATGCTGGCCCTGGTCGGCTCGGTGGCGCAGCTCGCCGAGGCCGAGATGCGGGAGCGGCACCACCGGTCGATCGAGCGGCTGCGGGCGGTGGCGGCGCCGATCCTGTGCCGGGTGGGCGGCCGTGCGGTCGCGGTGGACGACCACGGCTGGACGGCCGCGGTGACCGGCCTCGCGCCGATGGACCGGATCCCGCTGCCGAAGTCGTTCCGGGCCGGACGGGTCTGGCTGCCCTCGCTCGGCGTGTGCGCGGTGGAGCCGCTGCCGGGCGGCTGGCTGCTGCGGGTCGAGGAGGAGGCCCTGCCCGAGGAGCCGGGCGCGGGGGCGGCGAGCCGGGTGGTCCTGGACCTGAGCCGGCCGCGCCGCTGGACGGTGGCCGTGTCCGGGGCGGCGGGCAGCTGGCAGCAGGAGCTCAGCCCCCGGCACGCGGAGCTCCTCTATGTACTGGCGCTGCACCGCGACGGGCGGACGGCGGCGGAGCTGGCGGGCGACGTGTTCGGGGACCGTACGCGGACGGTGACCGTACGGGCGGAGATGTCCCGGGTGCGGCGGAACCTGGCGGGGGTCCTGGCGCACCGCCCGTACCGCTTCCGGGAGGAGGTCGCGGTGGAGATCCTGCGCCCGGAGCACCCGGAAGACCTGCTGCCGCACTCCACCGCCCCCGCCGTCCGCGCCGCGAGCCCCGCCTGACCGGGGGATCGTCAGGCAGCCCCTAGGGGGTGTCTTCAAAGCTGATCAAGTGATGAGAGATCATGTCGGCCATGGTGCGTCGTCATGAGCTCTCGGATGCCGAGTGGGCTGTGCTGTCACGGTTCCTGCCGAGTTCGGGGACCGCGGGCCGGCCCCGCGCGGACGACCGGTTGGTGCTGAACGGGATCGTGTGGAAGCTACGGACCGGCTCGGCCTGGCGGGACGTGCCCGAGCGGTACGGCTCCTGGCAGACCCTGTACACCCGGTTCCGCAGGTGGGCCCTGGACGGCACGTTCTCCCGGGTACTGCGGCAGGTCCAGGCGGAGAAGGACACGGCCGGGGACATCGACTGGCTGGTCTCGGTCGACTCCACGATCGTGCGGGCCCACCAGCACGCCACCGGCGGCAAAAGGGGGCACGAGACGGGGACGAAGCGGGTGATCACGCCCTCGGCCGATCCCGTGGCGGACTGAGCACCAAGCTCCACCTGGCCTGCGACGGGCGAGGGCGCCCGCTCGGCTTCGTCCTCTCGGGCGGCAACGCGAACGACTGCACCCGGTTCGAAGCCGTCCTGGAGTCGATCCGCGTTCCCCGCAGCGGGCCGGGCCGTCCGCGCACCCGGCCCGACCACGTCATCGCCGACAAGGGCTACAGCTCCCGGAAGATCCGCCGCTACCTGCGACGACGCGGCATCGCCCACACGATCCCCGAACGCGTCGACCAGGCCCTCGGGCGCCTCAACCGGGGCTCGCACGGCGGCCGGCCACCCGCTTTCGACCGGCGGATCTACCGCCTCCGCAACGTAGTCGAACGCTGCTTCAACCGGTTGAAGCAATGGCGCGGCTTGGCCACCCGCTACGACAAAACCCGCGAGTCCTACCGGGCTGCCGTCACCATCGCCTCAATCCTGCTCTGGATCTGACCCCTTTGAAGACACCCCCTAGGAAGCGAGCTCCTGGAAGAGGGCGCCGATCTCGGCCCGGTCCGCGACCAGCGGCAGGGTGTCGAAGTACAGCTCCCACTCGCCGCCGGGGCCGAAGCGCTCCACGATCCCGAAGGGGATGTCGGTGCGGGTCTCGGCGCCGTCGCGCACGGAGACGGTTCCGTGCCACTCCACGTAGGTGGTGGTCTCGCCGACGGCGACCTGGCCCGCCTTGAGGTGGAGTTCGGCGGTGGCGAAGAGGCGCTCCAGGTAGGCGCGCTTGCCGGCCTCGGAGACGAGCGGGGCGGCGAGTCCCGGTCCGCCGAGCCGCGCGCCCCGGGTGCGGGCGAGGAGGGCGTCGGTGTCCCCGGCGTTCCAGGCGGCGAGACGCTCCTGGACCTCTCCGGCCCGGGCCCGGAAGCCGGGCTGGGCCCGCTCGGCGTCCCGGGGCCGCTCGCCGTCCCGGGACCGCTCGTCATTCCGGGTCCGGGGTGATCCCGCGTCCGTGATGCCCGCGAAGAGCGGGGCGGGCGCCGCCTCGGGCAGGGTGTCCTGGAAGAGGACGGCCCGGTCGTAGTAGCGGCGGGCCTGGAGGGTGCGCCCCTCGTCGCCGAGGACGTTCCGCGCGATCTGCGGATAGGCCACGGCGTGGCCCTTGAGGGTGACCTCGTTCCACTGCCCGAACATCACGGTGCTGCCGTCGGCGACCACGTCCGTGCCCCGGTAGGTGAGGCCGGGCGCGAGGCGCAGGGAGCCGGTGATGGAGGTGCCGATCGTGGTGCGGCCGCGCTGCGGGGCGCTCCCGGCCTCCCAGAGGGTGGCCTCGGGGTCGAAGATGTCGAGGTAGGCGCGGACCCGGGGGTGGGTGAGGTCGCCGAGCGCGGGCGGCGCGCCGGTCGGCATCTCGCCGAAGGCGATCTGCCTCTCCACGAAGGCGCAGGCGTTGGGGGTGACGCGGCCCTCGAGCCGCTCGACCTTCTCCCGCGCCGCCGGGCAGTCGCCCCGCGCCGCCGTGGCCGCTTCGCCCGGCAGCGCCTCGGCCGCCGTCACGGTGACCGCGGCTCCCGCGACGAGCGCCGTCGCCATGGCGATGCCCGCCAGACCAAGTCGACCCGCACCCATGTCGTACTCCTCGTGTCGTCGATCACCGGGTGCGGCCGTGTGCCGTCCCGGTGCGCTCACCCTGCCGGGAGGGCGGTGCGGGGGTCGATTACCTCTGAGGTCATGGCGAGGTCATGCGCCTCGGCGGTCGGGCGGCGGGACGCGGGGCCACCGCGCCTGTCCGTATGCCGGACAGCCTGTCCGCCGGTGCCGAACCGGGTGGGAATCCGGCGCTCCGCATGATGCGATGACCCCATGAGCATCACTCTCACCACCTGGTCCCTCGAGCAGACCTCCCCGTCCGACCTCCGCCCCGCCACCCCGCCGGAGGGCGACGACGTGGTGATCCGGCGCGCCGAGGTGCCCTCGGCGGAGTTCAGCCGCTTCCTCTACACGGCGGTCGGCGGCGACATCCGCTGGTCCGACCGGCTGTCGCTGACGTACAAGCAGTGGCAGGAGATAGTGGAGAAGCCGGGCGCCGAGATCTGGGTGGCGTACGACAGGGGGACGCCGGCCGGGTACGTGGAGCTCGACCCCCAGGACGACGGTGTGGTGGAGATCGTCTACTTCGGCCTGATCCCGGCCTTCCGGGGCCGCCGGATCGGCGGCCACCTCCTCTCCTACGGGGTGGCGCGCGCCTGGGACCTGGCCGAGCGCTGGCCGGAGCGGGAGGCCACGAAGCGGGTGTGGCTGCACACCTGCTCGCTCGACGGTCCGCACGCCATGGCCAACTACGAGCGGCGCGGCTTCCGTCTCTTCGACACCAAGGTCGAGGAGGTCGAGGAGTCGGAGACCCCCGGCCCCTGGCCGGGCGCGTACGCCTGAGCCGTACGACTGGCGCGTACGCCTGAGCCGTACGACCGGCCCGTACGCCCGGGCCGCACGCCTCGGCCTGCACACCCCACCGCCAAAGGGGCCCTGGTCAGGGCCCCTTTGACGTGACCTGGAGCACACCGTCTCGCTCTACGGGACGACTATGTCCGAATACTGGACGATGCTGGACTGGGTCCAAAGTCCCGTGACACGCTTCCGTCATGTCTGGAACTGGAATTGCCTTGGTGAGTCGGCGGCACGTCGACCTCGGCCGCATGTCCAGCGCCATTTGTTCGGCGCGCTGAGAGAACCAGCACCGCCGCGATCTCCTTACCGCCCGACTCTGCCCCACCCTGCTGCGCACTGACGCGCCACCCTCTGACCTGAGCGCGAGTGTGCAGGTCAGAGCCGCCCTCTCGCAGTCCCGAAGGACAAGACGCCATGGCCGCCACCCCGGAAAACCCCACTCCCGCCGCCGCCCGCCGCAAGGCCGGGCGCCACCGTGGCGAGGGTCAGTGGGCCGTGGGGCACTTCACCCCCCTGAACGGCAATGAGCAGTTCAAGAAGGACGACGACGGTCTCAACGTACGGACACGTATTGAGACGGTCTACTCGAAGCGCGGCTTCGACTCCATCGACCCCAACGACCTGCGCGGACGCATGCGCTGGTGGGGCCTCTACACCCAGCGCAAGCAGGGTCTGGACGGCACCAAGACGGGCGTGCTGGAGCCGGAGGATCTGGACGACGAGTACTTCATGCTCCGGGTCCGCATCGACGGCGGCCGGCTGACCACCGAGCAGCTCCGGGTGATCGGCGAGATCTCCGAGGAGTTCGCCCGCGGCACCGCCGACATCACGGACCGGCAGAACGTCCAGTACCACTGGATCCGCATCGAGGACGTCCCCGAGATCTGGAACCGCCTGGAGGCGGTCGGCCTGTCGACCACCGAGGCCTGCGGCGACACCCCGCGTGTCATCCTCGGCTCCCCCGTGGCCGGCATCGCCGCCGACGAGATCATCGACGGCACCCCCGCCATCGACGAGATCCAGCGCCGGATCATCGGCAACAAGGACTTCTCCAACCTGCCCCGGAAGTTCAAGTCCGCGGTCTCCGGCTCGCCGCTCCTCGACGTGGCGCACGAGATCAACGACATCGCCTTCGTCGGCGTGGAGCACCCGGAGCACGGCCCCGGCTTCGACGTCTGGGTCGGCGGCGGTCTGTCCACCAACCCCAAGCTCGGCGTCCGCCTGGGCACCTGGGTCTCCCTCGACGAGGTCCCCGACGTCTACGAGGGCGTCATCTCGATCTTCCGCGACTACGGCTACCGCCGGCTGCGCAACCGCGCCCGCCTGAAGTTCCTCGTCGCCGACTGGGGCCCGGAGAAGTTCCGCCAGGTCCTGGAGGACGAGTACCTGAAGCGCGGGCTGACGGACGGCCCCGCCCCCGAGCAGCCCCCGGGCCAGTGGCGCGACCACATGGGCGTGCACGAGCAGCGGGACGGCCGGTTCTACATCGGCTTCGCCCCGCGCGTGGGCCGGGTCGACGGCGCCACCCTGACCAAGATCGCCGACCTGGCCGAGCGGCACGGCTCCGGCCGGGTGCGGACCACCGCGGACCAGAAGATGCTCCTGCTGGACATCGAGCGGGACCAGGTCGACTCGGCGGTCGCCGCCCTGGAGTCGCTCGACCTGCGGGTGAACCCCACCCCGTTCCGGCGCGGCACGATGGCCTGCACCGGCATCGAGTTCTGCAAGCTCGCGATCGTCGAGACGAAGGGTCGCGGCTCCTCGCTCATCGACGAACTGGAGCGTCGCCTCCCGGAGTTCGACGAGCCGCTGACGATCAACATCAACGGCTGCCCGAACGCCTGCGCCCGCATCCAGGTCGCGGACATCGGTCTCAAGGGCCAGCTGGTCCTGGACGACGAGGGCAACCGCGTCGAGGGCTACCAGGTGCACCTGGGCGGAGCGCTCGGCCTGGAGGCCGGCTTCGGCCGCAAGGTCCGCGGCCTCAAGGTCACGGCGGCCGAGCTCCCGGACTACGTGGAGCGGGTCCTCAAGCGCTTCCAGGCGGAGCGCGAGACCGGCGAGCGCTTCGCGACCTGGGCGGCCCGCGCCTCCGAGGAGGCGCTTTCGTGAGCGCAGCGAGCGAAACGAGGGATGCAGCATGAGCGAGCGCGCTGCCCCCTTCTTCTGCCCCTACTGCGGGGACGAGGACCTGCGTCCGAACGAGCAGGGTCACGGCGCCTGGGAATGCGCCGCGTGCAGTCGAGCCTTCCAGCTGAAGTTCCTGGGGCTCCTCGCCCCGGCGACTTCCGGCAACACCACTGGAGGGAAAGAGATATGACGATCACTCAGGACGCGACCGCGGCCGACCTGAAGGCACTCGCCGAGCAGGCCGGCCGTGATCTGGAGGACGCCTCCGCGCTGGAGATCCTCCGCTGGGCCGTGGACACCTTCGGCGACCGCTTCTGCGTGACCTCCTCCATGGAGGACGCGGTCGTCGCCCACCTCGCCTCGCGCGTGAAGCCCGGTGTGGACGTCGTCTTCCTCGACACGGGCTACCACTTCGAGGAGACCATCGGCACCCGGGACGCCGTGGACGCCGTCATGGACGTCAACGTCATCACCCTGACCCCGCGTCAGACCGTGGCCGAGCAGGACGCCGAGTACGGTCCGAAGCTCCACGACCGCGACCCGGACCTGTGCTGCGCGCTGCGCAAGGTCAAGCCCCTCGAAGAGGGCCTCACCGCCTACGGCGCGTGGGCCACCGGCCTGCGCCGCGACGAGTCCCCGAGCCGGGCGAACACCCCGGTGGTCGGCTGGGACGAGAAGCGGCAGAAGGTCAAGGTCTCCCCCATCGCCCGCTGGACGCAGGACGACGTCGACGCGTACGTCACGGAGCACGGTGTCCTCACCAACCCGCTCCTCATGGACGGGTACGCCTCCGTCGGCTGCGCCCCCTGCACCCGCCGCGTCCTGGAGGGCGAGGACGCCCGCGCCGGACGCTGGGCGGGCCGCGCCAAGACCGAGTGCGGGCTGCACGGCTGATGACCCCCACCCCTCAGACCTCCCAGGAGAACCACGTGACCGGTGCCACCATCTGGCTCACCGGCCTGCCGAGCGCCGGAAAGACCACCATCGCGTACGAGCTGGCCGGTCGCCTCCGCGACGAGGGCCACCGCGTCGAGATCCTCGACGGCGACGAGATCCGCGAGTTCCTCTCGGCGGGCCTCGGCTTCACCCGCGAGGACCGCCACACCAACGTGCAGCGGATCGGTTTCGTCGCCGAGCTGCTCGCCTCGCACGGCGTGAAGGTCCTGGTCCCGGTCATCGCCCCGTACAACGACAGCCGCGAGGCGGTCCGCAAGCGCCACCAGGCCGAGGGCACCGCCTTCCTCGAGGTCCACGTGGCCACCCCGGTCGAGGTCTGCTCCGTCCGCGACGTGAAGGGCCTCTACGCCAAGCAGGCCGCGGGCGAGATCAGCGGCCTCACCGGCGTCGACGACCCGTACGAGGCGCCCGAGAACCCCGATCTGCGGATCGAGTCCCAGAACCAGACCGTGCAGGAGTCCGCGGCGCAGCTCCACGCGCTGCTCACCGAGAGGGGTCTGGTGTGAGCGACGCACGCGCGGCCGCCGGGCCGCAGACAAACACGAAGGCCGCACCTCTGCGCCGCTCGGGCGGAGAAGCGAACGAGGAGGCACTGTGACCACCGTCGCCCACGCCCACGACACCACGGACAGTCCGTTCGCGCTGTCGCACCTCGACTCCCTGGAGTCCGAGGCCGTCCACATCTTCCGCGAGGTGGCGGGCGAGTTCGAGCGGCCGGTGATCCTCTTCTCCGGCGGCAAGGACTCCATCGTCATGCTGCACCTGGCGCTGAAGGCCTTCGCCCCCGCGCCGGTCCCCTTCACGCTGCTGCACGTCGACACCGGGCACAACTTCCCCGAGGTCATCGAGTACCGCGACCGGGTCGTCGCCCGGCACGGGCTGCGGCTGCACGTGGCCTCCGTGCAGGAGTACATCGACGCCGGCAAGCTCCGCGAGCGCCCCGACGGCACCCGCAACCCGCTGCAGACCGTCCCGCTGACCGAGGCGATCCAGCAGCACCGCTTCGACGCCGTCTTCGGCGGCGGCCGCCGCGACGAGGAGAAGGCCCGCGCCAAGGAGCGGGTGTTCTCGCTGCGCGACGAGTTCTCGCAGTGGGACCCGCGCCGCCAGCGCCCCGAGCTGTGGCAGCTCTACAACGGCCGGCACGCCCCCGGCGAGCACGTCCGGGTCTTCCCGCTCTCCAACTGGACCGAGCTGGACGTCTGGCAGTACATCGCCCGTGAGGGCATCGAGCTGCCGGAGATCTACTTCGCCCACGAGCGCGAGGTCTTCGCCCGCAACGGCATGTGGCTGACCGCCGGCGAGTGGGGCGGTCCCAAGGACACCGAGACGGTGGAGAAGCGGCTCATCCGCTACCGCACCGTCGGCGACATGTCCTGCACCGGGGCCGTCGACTCCGACGCCACCACGCTGGACGCCGTCATCGCCGAGATCGCCGCCTCCCGCCTCACCGAGCGGGGCGCGACCCGCGCCGACGACAAGATGTCCGAGGCCGCGATGGAAGACCGCAAGCGCGAAGGGTACTTCTAATGAGCACGTCCACCGAGCAGTTCGCCGACGTCTCGGCCACCACCCTGCTGCGTTTCGCCACCGCCGGGTCCGTCGACGACGGCAAGTCCACCCTGGTGGGACGTCTGCTGCACGACTCCAAGTCGGTCCTCACCGACCAGCTGGAGGCCGTCGAGGCCGCGTCCATCAAGCGCGGCCAGGAGGCCCCCGACCTGGCGCTGCTGACCGACGGCCTGCGGGCCGAGCGCGAGCAGGGCATCACGATCGACGTGGCGTACCGCTACTTCGCGACCCCGCGGCGCCGGTTCATCCTGGCCGACACCCCCGGGCACGTGCAGTACACCCGGAACATGGTGACGGGCGCCTCGACGGCCGAGCTGGCCGTGGTCCTGGTCGACGCCCGCAACGGCGTCGTCGAGCAGACCCGCCGGCACGCCGCCGTCGCCGCGCTGCTCCGCGTCCCGCACGTGGTCCTCGCCGTGAACAAGATGGACCTGGTCGACTACCAGGAGCCCGTCTTCGCCGCGATCGCCGAGGAGTTCACGACGTACGCCTCCGAGCTCGGCGTCCCGGAGATCACCGCGATCCCGATCTCCGCGCTCGCCGGCGACAACGTCGTGGAGCCGTCCGCCAACATGGACTGGTACGGCGGCCCGACGGTCCTGGAGCACCTGGAGACCGTCCCGGTCAGCCACGACCTGACGGCCTGCCACGCCCGCTTCCCCGTGCAGTACGTGATCCGCCCGCAGACCGCCGAGCACCCCGACTACCGGGGCTACGCCGGTCAGATCGCGGCCGGCGCCTTCCGGGTCGGCGAGGAGATCACCGTCCTGCCCTCGGGGAAGAAGTCCACGATCACCGGCATCGACGCGCTCGGCGAGTCCGTGGACATCGCCTGGGCCCCGCAGTCGGTGACGATCCGGCTCGCCGACGACATCGACATCTCGCGCGGCGACCTGCTCGCGCCGAGCGGCGACGCCCCCGCCACCAGCCAGGACGTCGAGGCGACGGTCTGCCACGTGGCGGACCAGCCGCTCGCCGTCGGCCAGCGGGTCCTGCTCAAGCACACCACGCGCACGGTCAAGGCGATCGTCAAGGACATCCCCTCGCGGCTGACCCTGGACGACCTCTCCCAGCACCCGAACCCCGGGCAGCTGGTCGCCAACGACATCGGCCGGGTCGTGGTACGCACCGCCGAGCCGCTCGCGCTCGACGCGTACGCGGACTCCCGCCGTACGGGTTCGTTCCTGCTGATCGACCCCGCGGACGGCACCACACTCGCGGCCGGCATGGCGGGCGAGTCCTTCGCCACGACCAAGGCCGTCGTCGCGGTGGACGAGGAAGAAGGGTGGGACTTCTGACATGAGCCAGAACGCTTACGCCACTTTCGCGAAGGAGGGCGGCCGGGTGGGCTCCGGTTCCCTCGGCTCGGGCATGGGAGGTGTCGCGCGATGTGCGTGCTGACCTCGACGTACCGCGCGAGCGGTACGACCCGGCTCCACCCGCTCCACCCCGAACGACATAGACGCAGACTTCGCAGAAGTTGAACCGAGGGGAACACCACCCGTGCCTGCCACCACCCGTACCACCCTGCGCCGCGGCCTGGCCGCCGCCGCCGCCCTGCCGCTGCTGATCGGCGCACTCGCCTCCTGCGGCTACGGCTCCGACGCCAAGAACGACGACGACGCCACGAAGAAGGTGGCCGCCGAGGGCGAGAAGCTCTCCGCCGACACCGTACGGCTCGGGTACTTCCCCAATCTGACGCACGCCACCGCGCTGGTCGGCGTCCAGGAGGGCATCCTCCAGAAGGAGCTGGGCGGCACCAAGCTGGTGCCCACCACCTTCAACGCGGGCCCCTCCGAGATCGAGGCGCTGAACGCCGGCTCGATCGACATCGGCTTCATCGGCCCCTCGCCGTCCATCAACGGCTTCGTCAAGACCAAGGGCACCAACCTCCGCATCGTCGGCGGCGCCGCCTCCGGTGGCGTGAAGCTCGTGGTGAACCCGGCGAAGATCAAGACCGTGGACGACCTCAAGGGCAAGAAGATCGCCACTCCGCAGCTCGGAAACACCCAGGACGTGGCCTTCCTCAACTGGATCTCCGAGAAGGGCTGGAAGGTCGACGCCCAGAGCGGCAAGGGCGACGTCTCCGTGGTCCGCACGGACAACAAGGTCACCCCGAACGCCTACGCCTCCGGCGCCATCGACGGTGCCTGGGTGCCCGAGCCGACCGCGTCCAAGCTGGTCAGCGAAGGTGCGAAGGTGCTGCTCGACGAGTCCGACCTGTGGCCCGACAAGAAGTTCGTCATCACGAACGTCATCGTGTCGCAGAAGTTCCTCAAGGAGCACCCGGACGTCGTCGAGGCGTTCCTGCGCGGCTCGGTGAAGACCAACGCGTGGATCAACGCCAACCAGGACAAGGCGAAGGCCTCGGCCAACGCCAAGCTGAAGGACCTCTCGGGCAAGGCGCTGGGCGCGAAGGTGATCGACGCCGCGTGGCCGTCCATCCAGTTCACGAACGACCCGCTGGCGGCCACCCTGCAGGCCCAGGCCGACCACGCGGTGAAGGCCGGTCTCCTGGAGAAGCCGGAGCTGTCCGGCATCTACGACCTGAAGCCGCTCAACAAGGTCCTGAAGGCCGCGGGTCAGCCCGAGGTCTCCGACGCCGGTCTCGGCGCGAAGTAACAGCCCGCAGCTGATCCCCAGGAGGTGACGACCATGGCCACGACCGCGACGCTCGCCAAGGCCGAGGACCGTGCGGCGGTGACCCATGCCGCCCGCATCGAACATGTCTCCAAGTCCTTCGGCGGACCCGCCGGCGGGCAGCTCGTCCTCGACGACATCTCGCTCGATGTCGCCCCCGGCGAGTTCGTCACCCTCCTGGGCGCCTCGGGCTGCGGCAAGTCCACCCTGCTCAACCTGGTCGCCGGGCTCGACCGGCCGTCCGCGGGGTCCATCGAGACCCCCGGCGGCCGGCCGGCCCTGATGTTCCAGGAGCATGCCCTCTTCCCGTGGCTCACCGCGGGCAAGAACATCGAACTGGCCCTGCGGCTGCGCGGGGTGCCCAAGGCCGAGCGACGCGACGAGGCCGAGCGGCTGCTTGCCCTCGTCCGGCTCGGCGGCTCGTACGGCAAGCGGGTCCACGAGCTGTCCGGCGGCATGCGGCAGCGGGTCGCGCTGGCCCGCGCGCTCGCCCAGGACAGCGACCTGCTCCTGATGGACGAGCCGTTCGCCGCGCTCGACGCCATCACCCGGGACGTGCTGCACGACGAACTGACCCGGATCTGGCGGGAGACGAACCTGTCGGTGCTCTTCGTCACCCACAACGTGCGCGAGGCCGTGCGGCTGGCCGAGCGCGTCGTCCTCCTCTCGTCCCGGCCCGGCCGGATCGCGCACGAGTGGACCATCGACATCCCTCAGCCGCGCCGCATCGAGGACTCCGCCGTCGCGGAGCTGTCCCTCGAGATCACCGAGCACCTGCGTGGGGAGATCCGTCGTCATGGCCAGCACTGAAACCACCGCGAATCCCCAGAAGACGTCGCGGGCCGACGACCTCGCCGGTCTCGAAGCCGGCCTGGACGCCCTCGACAGCGTGCAGATCCGGCGGACCCCGGTCCGCGAGGTGCTGGTCAAGAAGGTGCTCCCGCCGGTCGTCGCCGTCGTGCTCGTCCTGGTGGTGTGGCAGCTCCTGGTGTCCCTGAAGGTCACCGACGAGTACAAGCTGCCGGCCCCCTCCGCCGTGTGGGACAGCCTCACCGTGATGTGGCGGGAGGGGACGCTCTTCGGCGTCCTGTGGACCAGCGTGTCCCGGGCCCTGTACGGGTTCGTCCTGGCGCTCGCGATCGGCACCCCGCTGGGCCTGCTCGTCTCCCGCGTGAAGTTCGTGCGCGCGGCGATCGGCCCGATCCTCGCGGGGCTCCAGTCGCTGCCCTCGGTGGCCTGGGTCGCGCCCGCCGTCCTGTGGCTCGGCCTCAACGACAGCATGATGTACGCGGTGATCCTGCTCGGCGCGGTCCCGTCGATCGCCAACGGCCTCGTCGCCGGCGTCGACCAGGTCCCGCCGCTCTTCCTGCGGGCGGGCCAGACGCTCGGCGCGCGGGGGCTCAAGGGCGCCTGGTACATCGTGATGCCGGCCGCGCTCCCCGGCTACCTGGCCGGCCTCAAGCAGGGCTGGGCGTTCTCCTGGCGTTCGCTGATGGCCGCGGAGATCATCGCTTCCTCGCCGGACCTGGGCCTCGGCCTCGGCCAGCTCCTGGAGAACGGCCGCAACAACATCGACATGGCCGGGATCTTCCTGGCGATCATCCTGATCCTGATCGTCGGCATCGCCATCGACCTGCTCATCTTCAGCCCGCTGGAGCGCGCGGTCCTGCGCCGTCGCGGCCTGCTCACGAAGGGCTGAGCCACCCCGTGAACCGCCCCGTCCTCCTCGTGATCGCCCACGGCAGCCGCGATCCGCGGCACGCGGCGACCGTCCAGGCGCTGGTGCGCCGGGCCGGTGCGCTGCGGCCGGGGCTGCGCGTGGAGACGGCGTTCCTGGACTTCAACCTGCCGTCGGTGCCGGGGGTGCTCGACCGGCTCGCCGCCGACGGGGTGCGGGAGGTCGTGGCCCTGCCGCTCCTCCTCACCCGGGCCTTCCACGCGAAGGCCGACATCCCCGCCGTGCTCCGCCAGGCCCCTCCGTCCCTGAGCATCCGCCAGGCGGAGGTCCTCGGCCCGTCGCCGTTGCTGATCGCGGCGGTGGAGCGGCGGTTGTACGAGGCGGGCCTCACGCCCGCCGACAAGCCCACGACCGGGGTCGTCCTGGCCTCGGCGGGCTCCACCGACCCGGAGGCGATCGCGGTGATCGCAGAAACGGCGCGGGAGCTGCGGCGCACCGGTTGGTGCTCCGTGCGGCCCGCGTTCGCCTCCGCATCTCTTCCCCGCACGGAGGACGCGGTACGTGCCCTGCGCGCGGAACCGGGCGTCCGGCGGGTGGCCGTCGCCCCGTACGTGATCGCCCCGGGCCGCCTCCCGGACCGCATCGCGACGGGCGCGGCCGAGGCCGACGTCCTGGCGGACGTCCTGGGCCCCTCCCCCGAGCTGGCCCGCCTGCTCCTGGACCGGTACGACGGGGCCCACGCGGCCCGCCGCCCGGTCGCCAGGACGGCCTAGGACCTGGCTTTCGGATCAGGGAGCGGGTCCCGGCACGATCCGAAAGACAGGCCCTAACCCTTCGGGTTCCGTCCGCTGGCGGCGAGGGCGCGGTCGAACGCCGGGGCGTCGTCCGGTACGTCGACGGCCGCGGCGAATCCCTCGTACTGGCGGTACATATCCGCGTACCGCTCGACCACGCCGAGCAGGTAGACCCCCGTCTCCTCGGGCAGGGTGAAGTCCTGCCCGGTGGAGCGGGCCAGGTCCCAGCCGTGCAGGGCGAGTTCCTCCACGAGCATGGCGGCGATCTCGGTGGCCGGCATGGCGCTGCCGGCCATGTCGACGTCACCTTCCCAGGCCTCCGGCTTCTCCCAGGCGGCCAGGGCCCGGTCGAGCTGCGCCGCGTACGCCTCGGCCCAGCCGTCCTCGCCGGCGAAGTCCCGCTGGACGGTCTCGTCTGGGAGCTGGGTGCGCAGGGCGCGGTGTTCGAGGCCGTGCGCGGAGTAGAGGACCAGGTGGTTGGCGAGTTCGCGGACCGTCCAGTCGGCGCAGACCGAGGGGGCGGCGAGGTGGTCGTGGCGGACCCCGCGGGCGACGCGGCGGGCCTCGGCGGCGCAGGCGGTGAGGTGGGTGTGGATCTCGTTCATGCCGTCGACCGTACGGAACGCTCCCGCACCCGGTCTTGAACTTTCGCGACAGGCGTCCCCGCTAGCTGAAGTCCAGCCCGCCCGTGCGGGTGCGCTTGAGTTCGAAGAGGTCGGGGTGCGAGGCGAGGACACGGAAGCTGTCGAAGAGTTCGGCGGCCCGCTCGCCCCGCGGAATCGCCCGCAGCACCGGCCCGAACCACACCGTCCCGTCGACGTGGATCGTGGGCGTGCCGACGTACGCGTCCGCCTCGGGGTCCTTGCCCGCGTCGTGGCTGCGACGGACGGCCTCGTCGTACGCCGGATCGTGGGCGGCGGCGGCGAGTTCGGGCGGCAGGCCGACCTCGGTGAGCGCTTCGGCGATGACGGCGTCGAAGTCCTTCTGCTTCTTCTCGTGGATGCGCGTGCCGTACGCGGTGTAGAGCGGACGCAGGATCTCCTCGCCGTGCTGTTCGGCGGCGGCCGCCGCCACCCGGACGGGGCCGATGGAGGCGTCGACGAGCTCGCGGTACCAGTCGGGCAGGGTGTTGCCCTCGTTGTGGAAGTACAGGCTCATGACCTTGAAGCGGAGGTCGATGTCCCGGTGGCGTTCGACCTCCAGGATCCAGCGGGAGGTGATCCAGGCGAAGGGGCAGGCGGGGTCGAAGTAGAGGTCGACGACGGGGCGGTGGGTGGGGGGCGTGGTCTCGGTGCTCGTCATGACGTCGAATCTAGCCAGGAGATGGCCCGCCGCCACGGGCCATTCGGTGACCGGTCGACTGGGCCAATCGGGGTCAGTTCTCCCGTGTCATCTCGATGAGTTTGAGCACGGTGTTCCAGTTCCGGCCGGTGGCGACGAGGCCCTTCACGACGGACGGCCGGGAGACCGCCTCGCCCAGCTTGGACTTCCCGAGGCCTTCGGGGGTGTAGAGGTAGAGCACGCGGTCGCCGAGGGCGAAGTCCTCGGGCAGGAAGGCCTCGCGGTCGATGGAGGCGAAGCGCTCGGGGTCGGCGGGCCCGGAGTAGTAGAAGGCGTGGAGCTGCTTGCCCTGGAGTTCGGCCGCCGGGAAGGGGCAGGCGTCGGCGACGGCGGCGAGGTAGTCGCCGTCGCGGACGAGACAGTCGACGCGGAAGCCGAAGCGTTCCTCGATCGCGTCCTCCAGCGCGGTCCTGAGTTCGTCCTCGCCCTCGCCGGAGTCGGTGGTGAAGACGGCGTTGCCGCTCTGGAGGTAGGTGCGGACGTCCGTGTGCCCGAGACCTTCGAGGAGGCTCCGGAGCTCCGCCATGGGGACCTTCCGGTGCCCGCTCACGTTGATGCCGCGGAGCAGGGCCGCGTAGGTCTTCGTCTTCGTCATGGGGGTAAACCTAGGCGGCCACCGCGCCTCGTGGGGGGCGGCACGGTGGCCGGTTCGAACACTGTCCGATGGCGGGGGCACGGAGAAGACCCTTCACCCATCTGTGACTTATTCAACAAGGTTTCGTAACCATGAATCCGTCATCTGCGCTGATAGCGGGCGAGGACCCGGTTGCCGTCCTCGACCAGGCGTCTGCGCAGCTCCGCACCGTCGATGGCGCCGCTGTAGTACTCCTGGAAGGCCGGGGTCGCCACCTTGTCCTTCCACTCGGGATAGCCGCGTACGGACTGCGCGGGCGCGGGCCGCAGCCACCGTGCCACCGCCGCCCCGGTCGCCCAGCCGTCCCGCGCGGTGTGCAGGGAGGGGTCGGCGAGGGCGGCCGTGCCGGTCGGCAGCATCCAGTCGCCGCGTGCGAGCCGCACCATGTTCGCCGGGCGCAGGAAGAAGTCGAGGAAGCGGGCCGCCTCCTTCTTGTGGGGGCTTTCCTCGGCGATCGAGAGGGTCTGCGGGGAGACGCCCTGGGCGAGTCCCTCGTCGCCGGCGGGTGCGGGCAGCACGGTCCATTCGAAGCCCTCGGGGGCCTGCTGTGCGATCTGCTGCCGGTAGGCGAAGCCCAGGGGGACCATGGCGTACTTGCCGGCGAAGAAGCCGGGGAGGGTGTCGGAGCCGCCGCTGCCGAGCGTGGTGCGCGGGGCGGTCCGGTCGGTGACGACCTGGTCGTGGACGGTGCCGGGGACGATGCCGTCGGCCTCGGTGAAGTCGAGGGTGACCCGGCCGTCGGGGCCCCGGTGGAAGAGCCGGCCGCCGGCCGAGACGCCGAGGTTGAGGCTGACGGAGACGGGTTCCCTGAGCGGCCAGGCGACCGCGTGGCGGCCGGGTCCCATGGTCCGGGTGAGGTCCTGGGCGATCTGCCGGAACTCGGTCCAGCTCCAGGGCCTCTCGGGGGTGGGGACACGCACGCCGGAGGATTCCAGGATCTTCCGGTTGGCGATGACGACGCGTGGTTCCTGGAGGAAGGGCACGCCGTACACGCCCGCGCCGAAGGTGGTGGTCTCCCAGCCGGCGGCGGGGATGTCGGCGCGCAGCCGCTCGGACAGCAGCGGGCGGAGGTCGGCGAGCCGGCCGCCGTAGGCGAAGTCGGCCAGGTCGTCGGAGGCGTCGTGGATGATGTCGGGCGCCTCGCCGCCCTCGAAGGAGGTGAGGAGCTGGTCGTGCACGGAGTCCCAGCTGCCCTGGACGTACTCGACCTGGATGTCGGGGTGGCCGGCGTTCCACTCGTCCACCAGCTGCCGGTTGGCGTCGACGGACTCCTTCTGCCAGGCGAGGGACTGGAACCGGAGCCGTACGACACCGTCGTCGGGGCCGTCGTCGCCCCCGGTGCAGCCGGTGAGGAGCAGGGCGAGCGCGGCGACGGCGGTCAGGATCCTCCTCATGACTTCACCGCCCCGGCGAGCGTCCCGCCCGCGATCCGTCTCTGGAGGACCGCGAAGACGACGAGGGACGGCAGGGTCGCGAGGAAGGCCGCGGCCGCCAGCGGGCCGAGGTCGGCGACGCCCTCGGCGCCGAGGAAGTGGGTGAGGACGACCGGGAGCGTCTGCTTCTCCGGGGACTTGAGCAGGACGAGCGCGAAGAAGAACTCGTTCCAGGCGGTGACGAAGGCGAAGAGCGCGGTGGCGACGACGCCCGGGGCGAGCAGCGGCGCGATGACCGAGACGAGGGTACGGATCCGGCCGGCGCCGTCGACGGCGGCGGCCTCCTCCAGCTCGGCCGGGACGGCCCTGACGTATCCCATGAGCATCCAGAGGGCGAAGGGCAGCGACCAGACCACGTAGACCAGGACGAGGCCGACGACGCTGTTGATCAGGTGCAGGTTCTTGAGGACGAGGAAGAGCGGGATGATCACGAGGACGAAGGGGAAAGCCTGGCTGATCACCACCCAGCCGGTGGCGGCGCCGGCGAGCCGGCCTCGGTGACGGGCCGTCACATAGGCGAGCGGGGTCGCGACGGCGACCGCGATCAGGGCGGCGCAGACCGCGGCGAGCAGGCTGTTCGCGGCGGCCCTGAGCAGCGGCTGCTCGTCGAAGGCCTGCCGGAAGTTGTCGAGGGTGGGGTCCTTGGGGATCCAGGTCGGGTGGAGCGAGGCCAGCTCGGGTGCGGGCTTGAAGGCGGTGGAGACCAGCCAGAGGAAGGGGAAGGCGAGGAAGAGCAGGTACGCGAGGAGGGCCAGGTACTGGCCTGCTCGCGCGGGCCCGCTCGTCCGCAGGGCGCTCACCGGTCCTGGTCCCCTTTCAGACGGCGTACGAGGGAGAGGGCGATGAGCACCGAGACGGCGGCGACCATCACGCAGCCCATGGCGGCGGCGTAGCCGAACTGCCCGTAGCGGAAGGCCTCTTCGTAGGCGAAGAGCATGGGGAGCCGGGTCCGGCCGCCCGGTCCGCCGCTGGTCAGGACGTAGACCAGGGCGAAGGAGTTGAAGTTCCAGATGAGGTTCAGGGCGGTGACGGCGAGGGCCACCGGCCGCAGCGCGGGCCAGGTGACGGCGCGGAAGCGGCGCCACGCTCCGGCGCCGTCGAGGGCGGCGGCCTCGTGGAGTTCGCGCGGGGTGTTCTGGAGTCCGGCGAGCAGGGCGACGGTGGTCTGCGGCATGCCGGCCCAGACGCCGACGACGATGACGGCGGGGAGGGCGGTGGCGAGCCCGGAGAGCCAGTCGTGGCCTTCGCCGAGGCCCAGGTTCCGGAGGGTCTCGTTGAGGATGCCGGCGTCGGGGTTGTAGACGAGCCGCCACATGATGCCGACGACGACCTCCGGCATCGCCCAGGGGACGATGGCGAGGGCCCGGGCCAGGCGGCGGAAGCGGAGCTTCTGGTCGAGCAGCAGGGCCAGGCCGAGGGCGAGCAGGAACTGGGGGACGGTGACCCCGACGGCCCAGACCACGCCGATGCGGAAGGACTCCCAGAAGAGCGTGTCGTGCAGCAGGTCCTGGAAGTTGAGGGTGCCGACCCAGCGGGTGGCCTGGGTGCGGCCGGACTGGGCGTCGGTGAAGGCGAGCGCGATGCCGTAGAGGAGCGGGCCGACGCTGAGGATCAGGATCGGCAGGAGCGCCGGGAGCACCAGGAACCAGGCGCCGAGGTCGGGGCCGCGTGGCCGTGTCCCGGGGGCGGCGCGCGGTGTGCGCGTGCCGCCGGGCCGCTTCGTCGCGGTCACCGAGCTCACGATCCGACTCCCGTCCTCCCACGGACTCCGCCCCGGGGGACCCCCGATGACGCCGCCGTGGGAACCCCGTCATGGTGCTGACGGGGTGGGGGACCGTCAAGGCGCTCTGCGGGACGAGCTGCGCGGATGGGAGACTTTGGCTCGAACGCACAGGTGAGGGAGAGGTCGATGGACGAGGCGCGGGCACGGGAGATCCTGGCCGGGGCGGGGCTGCCGGTCGCGGAGGCGGGGCTGCTCGCCCTCGGGGAGAACGCGGTCTTCGCGGTGGGCGATCTGGTGGTGAAGGTCGGCCGGGACGCGGAGCTGTTCGCGCGGGCCGAGCGGGAGCTCGCGCTGGCCTCCTGGCTGGAAACGGCGGGTGTTCCGGCCGTGCGGGCCGCCGAGGAGAAGCCCCGGCTCGTGGACGGTCATCCGGTCACGCTCTGGCACCGGCTGCCGGAGGCGGTGCGGCCGACGGAGCCCCGTGACCTGGCCCCGCTGCTGCGGGCCGTCCACGCGCTGCCGGAGCCGGAGGGGTTCGCGCTCCCCCGCCGTGAGCTGCTCGGTGGGGTCGAGCGGTGGCTGCGGCTCGCGGGGGACGCGATCGACCCGGCGGACGCGGCGTTCCTGCGGGAGCGGCGCGACTCCTTCGCCCCGGCGGCGGCCGCGCTCACCCCGCGCCTGTCTCCGGGCCCGATCCACGGGGACGCCCTCCCCCGGAACGTGCACGTGGGCCCCGACGGTCCGGTCCTGGTGGACCTGGAGACCTTCTCCTCGGACCTGCGCGAGCACGACCTCGTGGTACTCGCCCTCTCCCGGGACCGGTACGGCCTGGACCCGGCGGCGTACGAGGCCTTCACCGAGGCGTACGGCTGGGACGTCCGGGAGTGGGAGGGGTGTGCGGTCCTGCGCGGGGCGCGGGAGACCGCGAGCTGCGCGTGGGTGGCCCAGCACGCGCCCTCGAACCCGAAGGCGCTCGCCGAGTTCGAGCGGCGGGTGGCCTCGCTGCGGGACGACGACCCCGAGGTCCGCTGGTACCCGTTCTGACATCATGTCCTCGGCCGAACCGGTCCTGCCGAACGGGGTGTTGAGATGCGTGTCGAACTGTCCGAGGTGACCCTGGACGTCGAGGTGAGCGGGGAGGGGCCGGCCGTGCTGCTCGTGCACGGCTTCCCCGACAGCCACCATCTGTGGCGGCACCAGGTCGCGGCGCTGAACGCGGCCGGTTTCAGGACCGTCGCCCCCACCCTGCGGGGCTTCGGCGCCTCCGGCCGTCCCGAGGGCGGCCCGGCGGCGTACCACCCGGGCAAGCACGTCGGCGACCTGATCGAGCTCCTGGCCGGACTCGACCTGGACCGGGTCCATCTGGTCGGCCACGACTGGGGTTCGGGCATCGCCCAGGGTCTGACCCAGTTCTTCCCGGACCGGGTGCGGAGCCTGAGCATCCTTTCCGTGGGGCATCTGGCGTCGATCCGGGCCGCGGGCTGGGAGCAGAAGCAGCGCTCCTGGTACATGCTGCTGTTCCAGCTGGCCGGGCTCGCCGAGGACTGGCTCGCGCGGGACGACTTCGCCAACCTGCGGGAGATGCTCGGCGAGCACCCGGACGCGGAGGCGGTGATCGAGCCGCTGCGGGCGCCGGGCGCGCTGACGGCCGCGCTGGACATCTACCGGGCGGGCATCCCGCCGGAGGCTCAGTTCGGCGCCGACGCTCCGGTGGTCCCGCTGCCGGAGTCGGTGCCGGTGATGGGCGTGTGGTCGACCGGCGACCGTTTCCTCACCGAGCGCTCGATGTCCGGGACGGCCGAGTACGTGGCGGGGAGCTGGCGCTACGAGCGGGTCGAGGACGCGGGCCACTGGCTGCAGCTGGACCAGCCGGCGAAGGTGAGCGAACTGCTGCTCTCCTTCCTCAAGGAGCACTCCTGACGGGCTGGTTCCGGTCGATCGTCGTCGTTCCCGGGTGACCGCTTCCGTCGGACGGCCGACGAACGGACACGCCCGACCGGCAGCACCTCGCCGTCCGGACCGGCGCTCCCTTCCAGGCCGCGCGAACGGTACGGGCCGGCGCGTCCGGGGCGTCCCCGGGCTCACGCTCACGGTCCGCAGCGCCGCCGGCGGCGAGGCCGCACCTGACGCTGCCGCGGGGCTGATCCGGAAGGCGGCCCTCAGGCCGCCGCGACCGCCTCGCGCAGGGGCCACGTGGAGTCGACGACCGCCTCCGCGTCGCCCTTGCCGCGCAGGAAGGCCTGGAGGCCCTCGGCCCAGACGCGGTACCAGCCGATCTGGCGCTCGTGCAGCTCGGCCGGGTCCAGACCGGCCACCTGCGGGTGCCGCTCGGCTATCGCGACGGCGACCCGGACGGCGGCGAGGGCGTCGGCGGCGGCCTGGTGGGCGGCTTCGAGCACCACGCCGTACTCCCCGCAGACCGCCTCCAGGGTGCGCTTGCCGCGCCGGTAGCGGTCGACGGCCCGGTCGATGGTGTACGGATCGACGACCGGGCCGACGGCCGCCCCGCCGAGCCGCTCCTCGAGCGACGGCAGCCCGTGGCGGCGCAGCTCGGCGGCGAGGAGCGTGAGGTCGAAGGAGGCGTTGTACGCGACGACCGGGACGCCGTCCTCCCAGTACGCGGCGAGGGTCTGCGCGATCTCGTCGGCGACCTCGCGGACCGGCCGCCCCTCGGCCGCCGCGCGCTCGGTGCTGATGCCGTGGATCGCGGCGGCCTGCTCCGGGATGCGGATGCCCGGGTCGGCGAGCCAGTCCCGCCGCCGCCTGACCTGCCCACCGCCGTCGACCTCGACGATCGAGGCCGTGACGATCCGGGCCTCCAGCGGTTCGGTGCCGGTCGTCTCCAGGTCGAAGCCGACAAGGGTCGAGCCGTGCCAAGCCATCGGGTCCTCCTTACGTGATCTCCCCCGTGGTGCTGACCACCCTCGCACGCACCACTGACAACGCCCCCGGCCGCCCCCGGGGGCGGGTCAGGAGACGGGCCGGGAGTCGAGCCAGACCGACTCGAATTCTTCCCGATACGTCTCGAAAAGTCCGTGATCCCCGTCACGGGCGGACTGTCCGTGCCGGACGACGTTCCGTCCGCCGCCGCGCAGGACGAGGACCGGCGCCTCCATGCCCCGGGCCCGGCGCAGGTACGACTGGACGACGCCCACCCCGTCCGGTCCGTCGCCGTCCACCAGGTAGGCGGTGAAGCGCGGGGTCTCGTCGAAGACGTGGATCTGGAAGGCGCCCGGATCGCGCAGCTTCGAGCGGACCCGGCGCATGTGCAGGATGTTCATCTCGACCGAGCGGCTCAGCTCGCCCTTCTTCAGGCCGAGTTCGCGCTCGCGGCGCTTGACGGCGCTGCTCGCGGGGTTGAGGAAGAGGAGCCGGGTCCGACAGCCGGACTCGGCGAGCCGGACCATGCGGCGGCCGGAGAAGTTCTGCACGAGCAGGTTGAGGCCTATGCCGGTGGCGTCGAGGCGGCGGGCGCCGCCGAAGAGGTCCTCGGCGGGCAGCTGCCGCTGCAGCCGGACCCGGTCGGGATGGACGGAGACGACGTCCGCGTACCGGTCGCCGACGAGGTCCTCGACCGCGTCCACGGGCAGCCGGTCGGCGGACGGCACCCCGGCGCCACCGCCGAGGATCTCCAGGATGCGGGCGGAGGCCCGCTCGGACTGGGCGAGGACGGTCAGCGAGAGGGCCCGGTTGCGGGAGACCACGTTCCGCGTGACCTCCAGCTCGTCGAGGGCGAGCTCGACCTCGCGCCGGTCGTCGAAGTAGGGCTCGAAGCAGGGCCAGTGCTGCACCATCAGCTCGCGCAGCTGCGGCAGCGTGAGGAAGCTCAGCACGTTGTCGTCGGCCGGGTCCAGGAGGTAGCCCTTGCGCCGGGAGACCTCGCGGACGGCGACGGCCCGCTGGACCCATTCCTGGCCGGCGGGTCCGGCCGCGGCCACCACCCACTCCTCGCCGTGCACCGGTTCGTACACGGGTCGCAGGACGGCGGCGACCACGGCCCGCAGCCGCTGTTCGACGAGGTTCAGCCAGATGTAGGCGCGGCCGGCGCGCTGGGCCCGGGTGCGGACCTCGCTCCAGGCCTCGGGGCCCCAGTCGAGCTCCGCCCCTATCTCCACCGGCCGCCCGACGGTGACCGTGCCGGGCGGCACGGCCGCGCCCGGCGGCAGGGCGACGCCCGGCGGCACGGCCGTACCCGGCGGCGCCTCTGCGGGGTCGGCCGGACCCCCCTCGTGACCCGCGTCACCTGGGGGCAGCTCCAGACCTCCCGAGCTCACCCGCGCACCGCCTTCTGCTCCCGGACACCCGTTCCGGCGGACAGGATGACCATGTGACAACGATCAAGGAAGGGTACTCCGCGAGCGGGAGGCGGTGCAGCAGGATCGTCAGGCTGCTTCCTCAACTCCCCAGATCGGGCTGCCCGTTCTGGGAGGCGAGATCGGCCGGAGTGAGCGGATTCATAGCGGTTACGTCCCTGGGCGCGAGCTGGAAGCCCTGCCAGTGGACCGGCATCGGCTGCTGGTCCTCGTCCCGGGCGATGTGATGGAACCCGATGTTGACCCACACGGACGGTTTGGTCAGAGTCTCACCGTTGACCCATTTGTCCACGCTGTCACCGGCGCCGGCCGCGCAGCCGCCGATGTTGTTGCTCGCGAACTTCTCGCAGGCGCGGGACTGGGTGAAATACACGTCGTGCTTGGTGAAGCCGCGTCCCGCGTGGGTGTCGGTGTGGCCGGGCACGATCTCGTACGAGCGGGCGTGGCCGTCGGCGTTCTTGCCGGTGCCGCTGACCACCCGCCACCAGCGCATGTTCTTGGCGTCGCCGGCGAGTTCCTTGGTGACGACGGTGCGGGTGGTCTTCACGGTGGGTCCGCCGCCGCCGGTGGGGGCGGTGACGGTGGAGTCGAACTGCTCGATCCGGTCCTTGGTGGAGCCGTCCAGACCGAAGTCGAGCTTCCAGAAGACGTTGTGGGCGTGGCTGGTGGCGTAGCCGCGGGCGCCCTTGCCGAGGGGCCAGCCGCGTCCGTCGGTGGCGTTGTAGTCGACGGGCGAGAGGCTGCCGGTGGCTCCGACGTTGGCGCCGATGGTGCCGTCGGCGGTGAAGCGCCACTCGGTGATGTACTCGTACCAGCCGACCTTGTTGACGGTGTAGACGAGCAGGTCCTTGGCCTGGGCCTGCCAGACCTTGGACCCGCTGTCGCTGGCCACGCGGTACGCGTGCCCGCGCGCCCGCGTGGTGGTGCACAGGCCCTTGACGTCGCCGACCTCGGGCACCTTGACGGTGGTGAGGGTGCCGCCGGGGCACTCTGCCGGTTTGAGGTTCTGCAGGCCCCAGCCGAAGCCGGCGCCGGTGAGGTCGTCGTACTCGGCGCCGCCGTCGTCGTACGGCACGTGGATCTGGGCGAGCCGGGCGCTGTTGAGGACGGGGATGGGCGCGGCGGCGCCGGGCGGCTGGTAGGTGACGCGGTCGAGCGTGAGCCCGGCGTCGGTGTCGTACCGCCAGCACATGCGCCAGGTGGTGCCGCCGTCGAGCTTCTGCGTGATGCGGTACGCGGCCGAGCAGTCGGGCGTCGTCGTGGCGCGCGCCGGGCGTGTCGGGGCCGGCGGGTTGGGGGCGGCGACGGCGCCGCCCACGGGGCCTGCGGCGGCCGTGGCGGTGCCGAGCAGGGCGGCGGCGGTCAGGACGGCGCCCCGTTTGCGGGTGCGCCCGTTCCGGATTCGCTGGATGGACATGGGGACGTACTCCCTCGTACGTGTCGTGAGGCTGTGGAGTGGCCGGGCCGGTGGTCAGCCGACGCGGGTGACGGTCCTCGCGGAGAGGTCGACGATCAGGTTCCGGGTGTCGATCCAGGCCCCGTTGAGGACCTTGGTGACGAGCCGGACGCACCGGTGCTCCCCGCAGCGGGCGAGCGCAGGGGGCACATGGGACTCGCGGTAGGTGCGGTAGACGTCGCCGTTGAACCACAGCTGCTTGCCGGAGGTCAGCTCCTTGCCGGTGGCGTCCTTGTAGTCCTCCTTGACGCCCTTGCCGAGCGGGCTCGCGAGGATCAGCTCCAGGGCCTCGCGCAGCTCCTCGGGGTGGGCGGAGGGCTGGACCCCGCGCTGGGCTCCGGAGCTCTCGACCTTGCCGGTGTCGAGGTTGACGGTCTTGGTGATGAGCTCGTCCCGCCCGTAGTCGTAGAGGCGGACCTCGGCGCGGCGCGAGGCGTCGCCCGTGATCGGGTCGGCGAGCCGGGTGCCGAGGCGCTGGGGGCCCCGGCCGCCCGTGACGTCCTGCTGGGCGGAGGCGGCGGGCGGGGTCAGCGCCAGCGCCTCGGCCCGGGCGAGCTCGTCGTCCGTGAGCGGGTCGCCTCCGACGCCCTTCTCCCCCTCGGCCGCGGGCGGGACCACGGTGGCCGGCCGCGGCGCGGAGCCCGTGGCCCCCTCTCCGGTCTCCCCCTGCCCGGCGGCACCGGCCGAGCCGTCGCCCGCCGTCGCACCGGGGACTCCGGCGGCACCGGCGACTCCGGTGGATCCCGCCGTTCCGGCGGAATCGTTCGCTCCTGCTGATCCCGGCAGGCCGATCGCGACCGCGACGGCGGTTCCCGTCACCGCCATGGCCGCTCCGGCCACCACCTTCCCCAGGTGGCGGCGCGCTATTTCGTACACACTTCCCCCTCTGTCCCCCTCTTGGTCTGCGGTCACCCGGTAGGACGGGGCGAAGTCCTAGGAGGTTGCCACTCTTTCGGGCAGGATCTGGCCGAAGAAGACCTACAAAACCCGGACAGAAGAGGAAGAGTCGTATCCATGCAGGTCTGGCCGGGACAGGCGTACCCCTTGGGCGCCACCTATGACGGAGCGGGAACCAACTTCGCGGTCTTCTCGGAGGCCGCCCACAGGATCGAGCTGTGTCTGCTGCACGACGACGGCTCGGAGACGGCGGTGGAACTGCGCGAGACCGACGCGTTCGTGCGACACGCCTATCTGCCGGGCGTGATGCCCGGTCAGCGGTACGGGTTCCGCGTGCACGGCCCGTACGCACCGGAACGCGGGCTGCGCTGCAACGCGGCGAAGCTGCTGCTCGACCCGTACGCCCGCGCGGTGTCGGGGCAGATCAAGTGGGGAGAGGCGGTCTACGGCTACCCGTTCGGGCGGCCCGACGCACGCAACGACCTCGACTCGGGCCCGCACACCATGACCTCGGTCGTGGTCAACCCGTACTTCGACTGGGGCGACGACCGGCGCCCCCGCACCGAGTACCACCACACGGTGATCTACGAGGCCCATGTGAAGGGCCTCACGATGCTCCACCCGGACCTTCCGGAGGAGCTGCGCGGGACGTACGCGGGGCTCGCGCACCCGTCGGTCATCGGCCATCTGAAGGACCTGGGCGTGACCGCACTCGAACTGATGCCCGTTCACCAGTTCGTGAACGACCACCGGCTCGTGGACGCGGGGCTCTCCAACTACTGGGGCTACAACACGATCGGCTTCTTCGCCCCCCACAACGCCTACGCGTCCTGGGGCGACCGGGGCCAGCAGGTCCTGGAGTTCAAGTCGGCGGTCCGGGCGCTGCACCAGGCGGGCATCGAGGTCATCCTCGACGTGGTCTACAACCACACAGCCGAGGGCAACCACCTGGGCCCGACGCTCTCCTTCCGGGGCCTGGACAACCCCTCGTACTACCGGCTCGCGAACGACCGCCGGTACCACATGGACACCACCGGCACCGGGAACTCGCTGCTCATGCGCTCCCCGCACGTGCTCCAGCTGATCATGGACAGCCTGCGGTACTGGGTGACCGAGATGCACGTGGACGGTTTCCGCTTCGACCTGGCGGCCACCCTGGCCCGCCAGTTCCACGAGGTGGACCGGCTGTCCTCGTTCTTCGACCTGGTGCAGCAGGACCCGGTGGTCAGCCAGGTGAAGCTGATCGCCGAGCCGTGGGACGTGGGCGAGGGCGGCTACCAGGTGGGCAACTTCCCACCGCTGTGGACCGAGTGGAACGGCAAGTACCGGGACTGCGTGCGGGACCTGTGGCGCGGCGAGCCGCGCACCCTCGCGGAGTTCGCCTCCCGGCTGACCGGCTCCTCCGACCTGTACCAGGACGACGGGAGGCGCCCGCTCGCCTCGGTCAACTTCGTCACCTGCCACGACGGCTTCACCCTGCGCGACCTCGTCTCGTACAACGACAAGCACAACGAGGCGAACGGCGAGGGCAACCGGGACGGCGAGAGCTACAACCGCTCCTGGAACTGCGGGGCGGAGGGCGAGACCGAGGACGTCGGGATCGCCGAGTTGCGCGCCCGCCAGACGCGCAACTTCCTCGCCACGCTGATGCTCTCGCAGGGCGTGCCGATGCTCAGCCACGGCGACGAGTTCGGGCGGACGCAGGGCGGCAACAACAACGCGTACTGCCAGGACAACGAGGTCTCCTGGGTGCAGTGGCCGAAGGAGAACGGCGAGGCGGAGTCCACGCTCCTGCGGTTCACCCAGGCGATGGTCCGGCTGCGCCGGGACCATCCGGTCTTCCGGCGCCGCCGCTTCTTCCACGGCAGGCCTGTGGAGGGCACCCACGACGAGCTGACCGACATCGCCTGGTTCACGCCCGAGGGCGAGGAGATGACCTCCCGCGACTGGCAGGCGGCGCACGCCCAGGCGCTGACCGTCTTCCTCAACGGCAACGCCATCTCGGAGCCGGGCCCGCAGGGTGAGCGGATCGCCGACGACTCCTTCCTGCTGATGTTCAACGCCTCCTCGAAGGAGCTGGAGTTCGCGGTGCCGGACAGCCACGGGCGCTGCTGGCGCATGGTGGTGGACACCTCGGACCCGGAGGGCATGCCGCCGCGGGAGGGCCCGGAGCTCGCCGGCGGCGAGCGGGTGACGCTGGCGCCGCTCAGCCTGACCGTGCTGCGCCGGCCGGCCTGAGGTCCCGTACGGGGGTCAGGCGACCGGCCTGGTCCTTGCACGGGGGCAGGCGACCGGGCTGAGTTCCCGTACGGGGAGGGTCAGGCGACCGGCCTGAGTTCCCGTACGGGAGGGGTGACCCGGACCGTCCAGGAGAGCACCGCGCAGGCCACGGCCGCCCCCACCGCCACCGCGAAGGCGGCGGGGGCGCCGTGGCCTTCGGCGAGCCGACCGGAGAGGGCGAGGGCGAGGGCCTGACCGCCCACGATCCCGCTGGTGAGGAAGGCCATCGACTCGGCGAGCCGGGCAGCCGGCACGGTCCGCTCGGTGAGCCCGAAGACGGTGATCAGGTGCGGGGCGTAGGCGGCCCCGAGGACGACGACGACCGCGTACAGCGCGGCCAGGGAGTCCACCAGGAGCAGCGGCGCGGAGAGGACGACGAGCCCGGCGGTGGCGGCGCGCCAGCGGGTCGCGAGGCCGATCCGGGCGGGCACGGCGGCCATGGAGAGGCCGACGGCGGCGCTCATGACGCCCATGGCCGCGTAGACGAGCCCGGCCTGGGCGGGCGCGCCCAGCTCCTCGGTGAGGGCGGTGATCCCGGCCTGCGAGGCGCCGAACATGGCGCCCTGGAGGACCATCGTGCCGCGCAGGGCGTACGCGGATCCCGGCAGCCGCGTCCGTTCGGCGGCACCCGTACGAGTGGAGACGACGGGCGCGGGGGCCCGGGCCGTCGGGTGGAGGGCGAAGGCCGTCCCGCAGCCGGCGAGCAGCAGCGCCGCCAGGAGGAGCGCGGCGGCGGGGTGGGCGAGGGCGGCGGCCAGTCCGACGAGGGCCGGGCCGAGGACGAAGGAGACCTCGTCGAGGGTGCCCTCGAAGGAGAGGACCGCGCCGACGAGCCGGTCGTCCGCGCCGGAGCGACGGGCGAGGGCCACGGAGCGGGTCCGGGCGAGCGGCCCGACCTGCGGGACGGTGGCCCCGGCGAGCGCCCCGAGCGCCATGAGCGGGCCGGTGGCGGCCTCGGCGAGGGCGGCGAGGACCAGGGCGGTGACGGCGACCGCGTTGGCGAGGGAGGCCGCGAGGACGATCCCGCGCTGACCGTGCCGGTCGGCGAGCCGGCCGATGACGGGCCCGGCGACGGTCTGTCCGGCGGCGAGCGCGCCGCCCGTGAGGCCCGCGGTGGCGAGCGAGCCGCTGGTCTCCGCGACCAGGAGCAGACTGCCGAGCTGGCACATGGCGGTGGGCAGCCGACCGAGGAAGGAGACGACGGGCAGGGCGGGGCCGAGCAGGGACAGCGTGTCGCGATACGTCCGAAGCATCACGCGAACGTAACGCGATGCACTCGAACGGGTGCATGGGGCGATGACACAGAAGCCTTCCCGCGGGGTACGTACGTTCGCATGACGCCCATTCCACCCACCTCGACCTATCGGCTGCAGCTCCAGCCGGACTTCCCGTTCGCGGCCGCCGAGCGCGCCGTGCCGTACCTGGCCGGCCTCGGGGTCTCGCATCTCCACCTCTCCCCCGTCCTGGAGGCGGTGCCCGGCTCGACCCACGGCTACGACGTCACCGACCACCGCTCGGTCCGGGCCGAACTGGGCGGCGAGGAGGGGCTGCGGGCCCTGGCGGCGACCGCGCGGGCGCACGGCCTCGGGCTCGTCGTGGACCTGGTGCCCAACCACATGGCGGCCTCCCCGCGCCACAACCACGCGCTGCGCGCCGTGCTCCGCGAGGGCCCCGACTCGCCGTACGCCCGCTGGTTCGACATCGACTGGCGCGCCGGGGACGGCCGGGTGCTGCTCCCCGTGCTGCCCGCGCGGCTCCCGGAGGTGCGGGACCGCTTCCGGGTCTCCGGCGGGTCCCTGCACCTGGACGGCCAGGAGTTCCCGCTCCGCGCGGGCACCGAGGGGCTGCCGCTCGACGAGCTGCTCGACGCCCAGTGGTACCGGCTCGGTTGGTGGCGACTCGCCCGCACCGAGCTCGGCTACCGCCGCTTCTTCACCATCTCGGACCTGATCGGGGTGCGGGTGGAGGACCCCGAGGTGTTCGCGGCGAGCCACGCGAAGATCGTGGAGCTGGTCGCGGACGGGGTGATCGAGGGGCTGCGCATCGACCACCCGGACGGACTCGCCGACCCGCAGGGCTATCTGGAGGACCTGGCGGCGGCGACCGGCGGGCGGTGCTGGACGGTCGTCGAGAAGATCCTCACGGGGTCCGAGACGCTGCCCGCCGCCTGGCCCGTCGCGGGCACCACCGGGTACGACGCGCTTCGACAGCTCGACGGCGTCTTCACCGATCCGGTGGGCGCCGACGAACTGGCCGATCTCTACCGGGAGTTCGTGGGCAAGGCCGGGGACCGGGGCGGCCGCTGGGAGGCGACCGCGCACCGCGCCGCGTACGAGGTGGTCGGCCATGACCTGGCCGCCGAGACGGCCGCGCTGACCCGGATCGCCGGCCGGATCTGCGCCGCCGACCCCGAGCTGCGGGACCACGCCCCCTGGGCGCTGCGCACCGCGATCCGGGAGCTCCTCGTCCGGGTCCCCGTCTACCGCCCCTACCGGACCGGCGGCGAGGAGGTGCTGACCCCGGAGGCGGCGCGCGGCGCGAAGGCCGCGTTCGCGGTGCCGGAGGAGGCGACGGCGGTCGACGCCGTACGGGACCTGGCGCTCGGGAAGCGCGGCGACGGGCCCGAACACCGGGCGTTCCGCGCGCGGTTCGCGCAGACCTCGTCCGCGCTGCGGGCCAAGTCCGTGGAGGACACCGCCTTCTACCGGTACGCCCCGCTGCTCTCCGCGAACGAGGTCGGCGGCGACGCGGGGCGACCGGCGGTGCCGGTGGAGGAGTTCCACGCGTACTGCCTGCGGATCGCCCGGGACTGGCCCGACACCGGCACCGTGCTCTCCACGCACGACACCAAGCGCAGCGCGGACGTCCGGGCCGGGATCGCGGTGCTCGCCCAGTGCCCGGAGGTGTGGGCGGAGCTCCTCGCGGAGGTCGCCGGGGTGCCCGCGCCCGATCCGCACGTGGCGTGGACGGCCTGGCAGACGGCCTTCGGCCTCGGCACCCCGGACCCGGACCGGCTGGTCCCCGCGATCCTCAAGTCCGTGCGGGAGGCGGGGCTCCGGACCAGCTGGACGGAGCCGGACGAGGAGTACGAGCGGGCGGTGGCCGAGTTCGCGGCGGCCGGGCCCGGCCGGATCCCGCTCAGGACGGCCTCGGAGGCCGCCTTCGCCCTGGAGCCGCACATCCGGGCGCACGCGCTCGGGGCCGCGCTCGCCCAGCTGACGATGCCGGGGGTGCCGGAGCTGTACCAGAACACGGAGCGGGAGTACCGGGCGCTCGTCGACCCGGACAACCGGGCGCCGTTCGCGGCCGGTCCCGAGGACGAGCGGACCGCGCTGGTGCGGGCGGCGCTGCGGCTGCGGCGCGCGCACCCGGAGGCCTTCGGGGCGGGCGGCACATACGTGCCTCTGGCGGCGGAGGGCCCGGCGGCCGCGCACTGTCTGGCCTTCGCCCGCTCCGGCCGGGTGGTGACGGCCGTGACCCGGCTCTCCCTGCGGCTCGCCCAGGCGGGCGGCTGGCAGGACACGGAGCTGGTGCTGCCCGAGGGGCGGTGGATCGACGCGCTCGACGGGGTGCGGGAGTTCACGGGCGGTCCGGCGACGGAGGTGAAGCTGGCGGAACTGTTCGCGGAGCGGCCGGTGGCGCTGCTCGCCCGGCTGGAGTGAGCGGACCGCCGCGCCCATGGCAAGCTGATGATCATGACAAAGGATCAAACAGGCCGGCTCATAGGCGGTGCCTTCGGGCTCGTGTTCATCCAGGCCAACGCGGGCACCTTGCCGACGGCGGTCGCCACACCGCTGCGACTGCTCGCCCTCGCGGCCTTCCTCGGCCTGGTCCTGTTCGGGCGCCGACGCCGGGCGGTGCCGGCGGCCGCCGCGGGCGCCGGCACCGGGTTCGGCCGACGCTACTGGTACGTGGTGGCGGCGGAGGTCCTCGGGCTCGCGGCCGGGCTCCTGGTGATCAGCCGTGTGCTGCACGCCCCGCAGGCGGCCGTGGGCTGGATCGCCTTCGTGGTCGGCGTGCACTTCTTCGGCCTGGCGGTGGCCTGGCGCAGACCCGCGCTCCACGTGCTCGCCGCCGCGCTCACCGCCTGCGGGGCGGCGGGCCTGGTGCTGGCCGCGCTCGACGCCCCCGTCGTCGCCGTCCGCGTGACCGCCGGGGTCCTCCCCGGCGCCCTTCTGCTCGCGTCGGTCTGGCGGCCGGGTCGTACGGACCCGGCCGCGCCGACCACCCGGGTCAGGAGCGGGACGCTCGGCTGACCTCGCACTTGGTGTACTCGGAGCCGTCGCCGGATCCCGTGTACGGGGTGGTCAGTTCGACGCTCTGGGAGGCGCCCGCCGTGACGGCGACGGCGGTCTTCGTCGCGGTGGCCGGGACGGCGGTGCCGCCGGCGTCGCCGGTGAACTTCATCGTGACGTCGTAGTCGTAGTCCAGCAGGCCGTCGTTCTTGATGGTGACCCGGGCGACGAGGTTCTTGGTGGCCTCGTCGTACTTGCACTCGCCGATCGTGACGTCGCGCACGGCCTTGTTCGAGCTGCCGGTGCCGCCGGACACGGAGCCGCCGGAGCTGCTGCCCGTGGTGCCGTCGTTGTCGCTGTGGCTGCTGCTGTGGCTGCCGGAGCTGCCGCCGCAGCTTCCGCCGTGCGAGCCGCGGGCACCCGTCAGGGCGACGACCGCGATGCCGAAGACGGCGATCGCGCGGACATGACGCATCTTCATTTTTGAAACCCCGTGGAAAGTGGTGGAACGGGCGCCCGTTGACGAGCGCACGTCACCCTAACAGCGGTCGGGGGCCGCTCAGCCGCCCGGCCGGACGATCAGGTTCCGCGGGGCGCGCGTGATGAGGCCCGTGAAGGTGGGGCGGAAGCCGTCGGCGAGACGCAGGCGGGGCATGGCCGTGAAGAGGGCGCGCAGGGCGTACTCCGCTTCGAGCCCGGCGAGGAGGACCGCCGGACAGAAGCCCGCCCCGTAGGTGAGCTGGTCCGGGTCGTCGCGGAACGGATCGAAGCGGTCGGGCTCGCGGAAGCGTTCGGGATCGCGGCCCGCCGAGCCGACGAGCAGGGCGACGGACGCGCCCGCCGGGACGACGCCGCCGCTCACCGGCACCTCGGCGCCGGTGCGGCGCACCGCGATCTGCACGGGCGGGTCCCGGCGCAGCGACTCGGTCCAGGCGCGGGCGACGAGACCGGCGGGTGCGTCGCGGAGGGCGGCGACCTGGTCGGGGTCGGCGAGGACGTTGCCGAGGAAGGAGGCGAGCGCCTTCTCCCGTACGGCGATCTGGCCGCCGCACTCCCCCGCGAGCGCGCCCGCCGCCCGGCCGCGGACGAGCCGCATCATGTCGCGGTAGGGCACGCCGACGGCCGCGGCGACGGTGCCGGCCGGCAGCCAGTGGCAGAAGTCGGCGACCAGGTCCGCCTGGGACCGTTCGGCGATCCGGCGGGCCAGGACGTAGGCGGTGCGTTCGGTGACCTCGCGCAGGGCCTCGACGTCGACGTCGACATGGGCCCGCGCGCACGGCGGGTCGCCGGGCCGGTGCCCGTGCGTGAAGCGTTCGTCGGTGAGCGCGGCGGCCACGTCCGCGTACCGGCTGAGGACCCAGGCCCGCAGCAGCGGGTCGTACGTGAGCGGGAACTCCTCGCGCAGGGTCCGGTGGATCCCGTGCGGGTCCAGCGAGGCGCCGGGGTCGAGGGGGCTCGGCGCGACGGTCCGTCCACCGGGCGGGAAGGGCCCGGCGGTCGGGTCGGCCAGGGTCCGTACGCGTCCGGGGACGGCCGGCCGGCCGGTGCCGGGGGCACGGGCCGGGATGCCGGCCCCGGAGGCGGCAGGGACGTCGGCCGGGGGCCCGCCGGCCCGGGCCGGCTTCGTGGGGGCCGCGGCCGACGGTGTCGCCGGAGTCATCGACGGCAGTCGTGTCCAGGGGTCCCCGGACTCCTCCGGCCGCTCGCTCCGTATGCCCCGGTCCGGCTCGTGGTTCGGCGCGTCGCTCATCTCGCCCCCTGCTCGATCGGCGGTGGGTGCCGCGGCCGGAGATCGTGGCGCGCGTCCGCCCAGCCCATCACCGCGGGGCCCGCGCCGCCCGCCATGTACCGCCGAACGGGTGAACGCGGGGGTCAGTCGTGCGACAGCCGGAAGGACATCTGGCCGAAGCCGACCACGTCCCCCGGCCGCACGACCACGGCGCCGGTGACCCGCCGTCCGTTGACGGTGGTGCCGTTGGTCGAGCCGAGGTCGCGCAGCACCCACATCCCGCCCTGCAGCGAGAGTTCGGCGTGCAGCCGGGAGGCCGTCTCGTGACTGAGCCGCAGCCCGTTGACCGGGTCGCGCCCGATCCGCAGCGGGTACGGGCCGGGGCGCGGCAGCAGCAGCTTCGGGAGCCGCTCCGCGCTCCAGGCCCGCCCGATCCGCGCCGTGAACGCGGACATCCGCTCCACCGCGCCGACCACCCGCCGGGTCCAGGTGCCCTCGGTCCGCAGGTCGGCGGTGAGCAGGGCGAGTTCGTCCGGCCGGCGGGCCTGGAGCGCGCGCTCCATCCGGAAGAGGAAGGTGTCGTGCGAGAGGCGGCCCTGGGCGGCACCCTCACGGAGCAGCACCAGCGCGCGGTCCCGCTCGGCGTCGGTCAGCCGAGGGGAGTTCGCCGGAAGCTCGAAAGGGGTCGTCACATCCGAGATTGTCGGTCCGTCGCCCCCGACGTGTCCAGAAGGGCCGCTGACCTGGAAACTCCGTACCGGCGGGAGCGGGATCGCTGTTACGGTCTGCGGTCCTCGCACCAGAGACCCCAGGGGGCCCCGACGTGACCACGTCTTCTTCGTCCACGCACGACCAGCACCACGAGCACGACCCGCACCACGAGCACGCCGAACATCACGAGCACGACCCGCACGACGCCGGGCACGACACCGCCGCCGCCTCGCCCTCCCCCTCCCTCGTCCCCGGCCTGTACGTCCGCCGGCTCGCCGGACCGGAGGAGCTCGACCTCTTCCTCCGCCTCACGTACTCGCTCGACCACGAGCTCGCCGACGACCTGGCCGCCGGCCGTCGCCTGCCCTCGTGGATGTGGGTGGCGCTCGACGGCGACCGGCTCCTCGGCCGGGTCGCCTGGTGGACGAACACCGCCGGCGCCGAACCGCAGATGCTGGACTTCTTCGACCTCGCCCCGGAGCTGTCCACCGAGGAGCGCGCCGAGGTGGGCCTGCGGCTCCTGGGGACGGCGACGGCCGTGATGTTCCCGGCGGGCGCGCCGCGCCCCGAGTACATACGGTTCCTTCCGGCCGACTGGCGCGAGGTCCCCGAGACCCGGTCCCTCCTGGAGTCCCTGTTCTCCGTCCTGGAGCGCACGGGCGCCCGCCCGCTGGTCGAGCGGCTGCGCCTGGAGTGGCGCCCCGGCACCCCCGTACCGGAGCCGACGGGCCGTCTGGAGTTCCGTCCCGTCAAGGACCGCGAGGACCTCCTCGCGCTGATGACGCCGGTGATGGAGGGCACGCTCGACGCGCACGGCCGGGCCGATCTGACCTCCGGCCTGTCGGCGCGGGAGGCGGCGGAACTGCACCACGACGAGGAGCTCGCGCTCTACGCCTCGCCGCGCGAGTGGTGGCGCATCGCCGAACTGCCGGGGAGCGGCGAGCCGGTCGGCTTCGTCGTGCCCGCGCGGAACAACTACCACCACATCATCGCGTACGTCGGTGTGCTGCCCGCCCACCGCGGGCACGGGTACATCGACGACATCCTGGCGGAGGGGACCCGGATCCTGGCCGCCGCCGACGTGCCCCGGATCCGTGCGGCGACGGACCTGGGGAACGTGCCGATGGCGGCGTCCTTCGCCCGCGCGGGCTACGTGGCGTTCGAGCGCGCGATCAACTACGTGTGGGACGCGCCGGGCGAGTCGGGGTCCTGACTGCCAGGATGGTCGCGGTGGTGGAGTGACTGGACCGTCGACGAGGGGATTCCCGTGCTCTTCGAGGTGTGGGCGCCGAGCGCCCGTGACCGGGTGACGCTGGAGCTGAACGGCTCCGCCCATCCCCTGGACCGGGACGCCGAACGGGACGGCTGGTGGTCGGGCGTGGTGCCCGCCGAGGACGGCGACCGGTACGGCTTCTCGCTCGACGGCGGGCCCGTGCTGCCCGACCCGCGCTCGCGGAGGCTGCCCGACGGGCCCGACGGGCTGAGCGCGGTCGTCGACCACTCGGCGTACGCCTGGCGCCGGCCGTCCCCGCGGCTGCGGCTGCGCGGCGCCGTCCTGTACGAGCTGCACGTCGGCACCTTCACCCCGGAGGGCACGCTCGACGCGGCGGCCGCGCGGCTCGGGGAGCTCGCGGGCCTCGGCATCACCCATGTGGAGCTGATGCCGCTGTGCCCGTTCCCCGGGGTGTGGGGCTGGGGGTACGACGGGGTGGCCCCGTGGGCGGTCCACGAGCCGTACGGCGGTCCTGAGGCACTGAAGCGGTTCACGGACGCGGCGCACGGCCTCGGCATGGGCGTGGTCCTCGACGTGGTGCACAACCACCTGGGCCCGTCGGGGAACCACCTCCCGTCCTTCGGGCCGTACTTCACGGACACCCACCACACGCCGTGGGGCGCCGCGGTGAACCTGGACGCGCCGGGCTCGGACGAGGTACGGGCGTACTTCCTGGGGAGCGCGCTCGCCTGGCTGCGGGACTACCGGATCGACGGGCTGCGGCTCGACGCGGTGCACGCCCTCGCCGACACGCGGGCGCTGACCTTCCTGGAGGAACTGTCGGCGGCCGTGGACGAGTTGGCGAAGGAGCAGGGCCGCCAGCACTTCCTGATCGCCGAGTCCGACCTCGCCGACCCGCGCACGACCACCCCGCGCACGCTGGGCGGTCTCGGCATCCACGCCCAGTGGAACGACGACTTCCACCACGCCCTGCACACCGCCCTGACCGGCGAGTCCCAGGGCTACTACGCCGATTTCGCGCGCGCCCCGATGGCGGCGCTCGCCAAGACGCTCACCCGCGTCTTCTTCCACGACGGCACGTACTCCGCCTTCCGCGGCCGCCACCACGGGCGCCCGGTGGACCGGGAGCGCACCCCCGCCCACCGCTTCCTGGGGTACGCGCAGACGCACGACCAGATCGGCAACCGGGCCCTCGGCGACCGCCTCTCCGCCTCGCTATCCCCCGGGCTGCTCGCCTGCGCGGCGACGCTCGTCCTCACCGGCCCCTCGGTGCCGATGCTGTTCATGGGCGAGGAGTGGGGGGCGAGCACGCCCTGGATGTACTTCACCGACCACACCGATCCGGAGCTCGCGGAGGCCGTGCGGCAGGGCCGGAAGCGGGAGTTCGCCGCGCACGGCTGGTCCGAGGACGAGGTCCCCGACCCCCAGGAGCCGGCCACCCGAGACCGCTCGGTCCTCGACCGCGGCGAACGCGAGCGGGACCCGCACAAGCGGCTCCTCGCCTGGCACCGTCAGCTCATCGCGCTGCGCCGCACCCTGCCCGACCTGACGGACCCGGACCTGGCGGGTGTGAAGGTGGCCTTCGACGAGGAGGCCCGCTGGCTGGTCTTCCGGCGCGGGGACCTGCGGGTGGCCGTGAACCTGGGCAAGGAGCCGACGGTGATCCCCCTCGGCTCCAACGGCCGCGACCGGGTGCTGGCCTCCTGGGACCCGGTCGAGCCGCCGGCGGCGGACGGACTCCTCACCCTTCCCGGCGAGTCGGCGATCGTCCTCACGGACGGCTGACCCTCCCCCGGCGGCCTGTCCTCGCTGCGGCTTCCGCCCGCGCTGCTCGCCGCCTCCGCCGCCTGGTTCCTGCGCCCACGCCCGACCGCAGCGCCCGGCTGCTGCGCACGATGCTCGCGCCCGGTCACGAGCCCCGGGCGGAGCTGGTGGAGTGGATGACGCTCGTCGCCCGGCACGCGCGCTCCGGCAGGGCGTCCTGGCTCGTGGAGCGGCGCGCCCGGAAGGCACCGGCAGAGGCCGTGACCGGGGAGCACGACGTGTTCCTGCCGCCCGCGCGGCTGCGGGCGGCTGTCCGCGCCCGTCGGGGCGGCGCGGAGCTCGGGGTCGTACCGGACGCGGGGCCCCTGGTGGTGGAGGAGTTCCCGGGGCGGATCGCCGCGCTGGTGTCCGCCGGCCGGTAGGGGCTACTCGACGATGGCCATCTCGTGCGGGGTGTTGTTGAAGCGGCGCCCCGCGCCGTCCTCGGTGGCCGTGACGATGTCCTCGATGCGGACGCCGAAGCGGCCGGGGAGGTAGACGCCCGGTTCGATGGAGAAGCACATGCCGGGGACGATGGGGAGCTCCTCGCCCTCGATCATGTACGGCGGCTCGTGGGTGGTGACGCCGATGCCGTGGCCGGTGCGGTGGATGAAGTACTCGCCGTAGCCGGCGTCCGTGATGACCTTGCGGGCCGCCCGGTCGACCTCCTGGCAGGCGACCCCGGGGCGTACCGCCTCGAAGCCGGCCTGCTGGGCCTCGCGGACGAGGTCGTGGACGCGGCGCTCCTCGTCGGTGGGCTCGCCGACGTGGACGGTGCGGGTGGTGTCGGAGCCGTAGCCGTGCTTGAGGCCGCCGAAGTCGAGGACGACCATGTCGCCGCGCTCGATGACCCGGTCGCCGGCCTCGTGGTGCGGGTTGGCGCCGTTGGGGCCGGAGCCGACGACGGTGAAGTCGACCTGCGAGTGGCCGAACTCCCTGAGGAGCCGGGCGAGGTCGGCGGCGACGTCGGTCTCCTTGCGGCCGGCGAACCGGACCTTGAGGATCTCGCCGTACGCCTGGTCGGCGGCGGCCCCGGCGGCCGCGATCCGGGCCAGCTCGTGGGCGTCCTTGACGCCGCGGAGCATCGGCAGGGCCTCGGTGAGGGAGACGTACGAGGTGCCGGGCAGGGCCTGCTGGAGGCCGAGGAGGTGCATGGCCCAGGCGTTGTCGCTGACGCCGAAGCGGCCGTCGACGTCGAGGAGCGGGGCGGTGACGGCGTACGGGTCCTTGCCGTCGGTCCAGTCGCGCAGGGTGAGCGCGGCGGCCCCGGCGGCCTTCTCGGCGTCGGGCGCCTCCAGGGTCGGGACGACGAGCACCGGTTCCTGGCCGACGGCGAGGACGAGGACGGTGAGCCGCTCGGTGATCGCGGTGGGCTGGTAGCCGGTGAGGTACACCAGGTCGGGTCCGGGGGCGACGAGCACGCCCGCGAGTCCGGCGTCGGCGGCGGACTCGACGGCGCGGGCCATCCGGGCCCGGTAGTCGTCCGCGGTGAAGGGCACGACCTGTTCGGGGGCGTCCGTGCTCGGCATGGTGGCTCCTCCTCGACGTCATCGTCCGGTGCGACGTACAGCATCCTGCCGGGCGGGGGCGCGGGCCGCGACCGGATACCGGACGGGCGCGACCGGCTCAGCGGCGGTCGGGGCCCTGGGCGATGAGCCGTTCCAGGAGCTCGTGGAAGTCGTCGCCGACGACGATCCGCAGCTCGCCCCGCTCCTCGTCGTGCTCGCTGAGCTGGGTGAGCGTGCCGCCCCGCCACCAGAAGACGTACGGGCTGATGGCACCCGGCACGTCCTCGTACCCGGAGGCGGCGAAGGAGGCCATCGCGCCGAGGGCCGGGATGATCGAGGTGTCCCGGATGGGGTGGAAGGCGAGCTGGTGCCGGAAGGGCAGGGCGACGAGGGCGCCGTGCTCGCCGAGCGGGAGGCCGGTGACCCGCTGGACGACGCCGTCGAGGTCGAGGACGCGGCTCGCGGTGTAGAAGGAGTCGCCGAGGATGATCTCGAAGCACATGCCGTCGGCGTCGCGGACGGTCTCGTGCTCCTCGACGGGCAGTCCGCGCAGGTTGCGCAGGGCCCGGTCGCGCAGCTGGGCGTGGTCCCCGAGCCGTTCGAGCGCCTCGTCGGTGAGCATCATGACGCTCTCGGGCAGGTCGAGGGCGAGGACCTCGTAGAGGCCGGGGGCGACGGTCCTGGCGTAGCCGAAGGCACCGGCGTCGATGCCGTCCCCGCTGACGATCCGGGGGTAGAGCTGGGCGCGGATCTGCTCGGGCGGCAGGGTGTCGAGCGCGGAGGGGCCGTCCATGGCCCGGACGACGAGGCCGATGTGACGGTGGATCATGTCGGGCCAGACGCGGGGGCCGCGCCGGTCCTGGTGGCAGACGGCGGCGAGGTTGCCCAGGCCGAAGCGGCGGCCCTTGTCGTCGATGACGTGGTCGGCGTAGACGATGACCTCCAGGCCGAGCTCGGCGAAGGTCTGGCGGACCCGGCCGCGGAAGAGCGCGGCCTCGCGCTGGGAGAAGTACGCGAACCCGGGATCCCTCGGTGCGTCGTCGCCGTCCCGCCTGGGTCCTCGTCGCAGCCACCCCACGCCCGTCCGCCTTCCGTCGCCGTTGCGCCCAGGGTAGCGACTGCGGGTGTCAGCTCTTCAGCCGTCCCGTGAACTCGGCCACGGGCCCGGACGGTTCGCCGGGGGCGCCCGTCGGCAGGAGGAGTTCGACGCGGTGGACGAGCCGGGGCGCGACCAGGGGGACGGCGGCCGCGCCGGGGACGCCCTCCGTCGCGGACGACGGCAGCAGGGCGAGGCCGTGCCCGGCGGCGGCCAGGGCGGCGAGGGTGCGGGTGTCGGTGCCCTCGTAGCGCAGGGCGGTGCGGAAGCCGCGCCCGGCGGGGCCGCCGTGGACGGCCCGCAGCCGGTCGAGGGGGATGCCGGCGGCGGGGGCGTCCAGCCAGCGGGCGTCGACGAGGTCGTCGAGGCGGAGGCCGGGACGTCCGGCGAGGGGGTGCCGGCCGGGCAGGACGACGGCGAGCGGTTCCTCGGCGACGCCGGTCGCGGCGAGCGGGGCGACGTCGGGCAGCCGCAGCGGGTCGCTGGGGGCGGCGATGCCGTCGACCAGTCCGGCGTCGGCCCCGCCGGTGGCGACGGCGACGGGCACCTGCTCGCGGGACAGGCCGCGCAGGGTGACCCCGGTGGCGGGCAGGGCGGCGAGGACGCGGGCGGTGAGGGCGAGCGGGGAGGCGGCGACGTCCAGGGTGGCGCGGGGCGCGGCGGTGAACCGGTCGAGGTCGGCGCGGGCCGCGTCGAGGCGGAGCAGCAGCGCCCCGGCGTGTTCGAGGAGCCGTTCCCCGGCCGGGGTGGGGGCGACGGGCCGCCGGGTGAGCAGGGGCAGTCCGAGGTCGGCCTCCAGGGAGGCGATGTGCTGGGAGACGGCGGACTGGGTGTAGCCGAGGTCGCGCGCCGCCTCGGAGAAGGAGGCGAGGCGGGCGACGGTGACGTACGTGCGGAGGAGGTGGGGGTCCATGGGGCCGGTGCGCTCAGGAGCCGTAGGGGGTCTTCAGCAGGTCCTTGGCGTAGTACGCGAGGGAGCGGTTGTAGCGGGGCAGCAGGGGCGCGAGGGCGCCGAGGGCGAGGGAGGCGGCCTCGCGGTCGCGGCCGGTGTCGGCGAGGGCGAGGGCGAGGAAGGCGTCGACGGCGCCGGACAGGGCCTGCTCGTCGGCGTCGAGCCGGTCGGCGGGGAGGGCGCGCTCGGCGGTGAGGAGTTCGACGCTGCGGTCGGGGCGGCCGAGGTTGCGCAGGCTGCTGGCGAGCTGGATGACGGCGCGGCGGCGGCGCAGTCCGGTGAGGCCGAGGTCGAGGGCGCGCTGGTAGTGGACGACGGCTTCCTCGGGCATGCCGGTGGAGTCGTGGGCGGCGCCCTGCTCGAAGACGGCGGCCGGGTCGTCGGCGGGCCGTTCGGCGGCGAGTTCGGCGACGCGGGCGCGGAAGTCGGCGGGCTCGTGCTCGTCGAGACGCTCCCAGAGGGCGGCGACGCGGGTCTCCCAGTCGTGATCGTTCGTCATGCGGTCACCCTAGCGGGAGGGTCATAAGCGTTCGTGATGACGAGTGCAGGAATCATCGTTGGACGTGAACGGGGGCGCGGCCGAGCATGATGCCCATGACGACGAACACCTTCCCCTCGCACACCCCCCGGATCGCCCTGGTCGGCGACCGCTCCCCGCACGTCCGCTCGCACGTCCGGATCCCGGTCCTCCTGGACGCCCTCGCCGAGCGGGACGGGCTCGCGCTCGACGCGTACTGGATCCAGACCGTTGACGCGGAGACCCCGGGCGCCGTGAAGGGCTTCGACGCGGTGTGGGTGCTGCCGGGGAGCCCGTACGCGAGCGAGGCGGGGGCCCTCGCGGCGATCCGTACGGCCCGCGAGGACGGCATCCCCTTCCTCGGCACCTGCGCCGGTTTCCAGCACGCCCTGATCGAGTACGCCCGGGACGTCTGCGGCCTGGAGCGGGCGGCGCACGCCGAGAACGACCCGGCGGCGGACACCGACGACCTTCTCATCGCCCCGCTCGCCTGCTCGCTCGTGGGCCACGAGGGCGTCGTACGGGTCACCCCCGGCTCGCTCGCCGAGAAGGCGCTCGGCGCGGAGCGGACGACGGAGCGGTACCACTGCAACTACGGCGCGGACAGCCGCCACCTGGACACCCTGCGGGCGCACGGCCTCCGCTTCACCGGCGCGGACGAGGAGGGCGGGATCCGCATCGCCGAACTCCCCTCGCACCCTTTCTTCCTTGCGACCCTCTTCCAGCCGGAACTGGCGGGCGACGGCACCCGCCCGCACCCGCTGATCAGGGCGCTGGCGGTGGCGGCGACGGAGCACGCGGCGGCTCTTCGGGAGTCGCAGCCCGCGTAGCGGCCGGGGCTGCGGCCCGCTGCGGGCCGGCTCGGCTCCGCCGCGACGGTGCGCCTCCGCCGGCCGCACGGGGGACGGTCGGTCAGGCCATCGGTACGACGAGGTGGGCGCGGGCCCTTCCACGGGCCACCAGCCGGGCGTTGGCCTCGTCGGAGTCGCGGACCCAGCGCTCGGCGTGCGCCCGGTCCTTGCCGAAGCGGACGTGCCGCTCGACGAGCCGGGACACGCGGCGCCCGTCGTCCAGGTCGAGGTACCAGGCCTCGTCGAGGAGGGGCAGGACGTCGGCCCAGGCGCCCTCGTCGTGCAGCAGGTAGTTCCCCTCGGTGACGACGAGCGGGACCTCGGGCGCGACGGGGATCGACCCGGCGACGGGTTCCTCCAGGGAGCGGTCGAACGCGGGCGCGTAGACGGTGGTGCCGGGGACGGGGGTACGGAGCCGGGTGAGGAGCGCGGTGTACCCGGCGGCGTCGAAGGTGTCCGGCGCGCCCTTCCTGCCGGCCCGTCCGAGCCGCTCCAGCTCGGCCTGGGCCAGATGGAACCCGTCCATGGGCACGAGCACGGCGAGCCCGTCGAGCCCGTCGACGAGCCGGCCGGCGAGCGTGGACTTCCCGGCGCCGGGCGCCCCGGCGAGCCCGAGGATCCGCCGCTGCCCGGGCACGACGAGCGCCCGCGCGCGTGCTACGAGCCGATCGACCTCCTGCGCGTCCATGCGCCGCATTCTCGCACCGTGCGCGCCACCGGGACGGTCCCTTCCCGGAGCGGGCGCAGCAGGCGCGGGCATGACCCGCAGGTGCGGGCGCGGGTCCGCAGCCGCGGACGTCGGCTCGGGGACCCTCGGGGTGACCCTCCCCGGACCCTCGTCCCGACCCTCCATCCCGCAAGGGTCATCCCCCGCCACGACGCGGGTCGACGCGGGTGGGTTCCTACCCTTCCGCGTATTACGTTGAGGAAATGCCGTCCATCGCACTCGTCACCCTCGTCGTCCGTGAATACGACGAGGCCATCGCCTTCTACACCGACGCCCTCGGCTTCGAGCTGGTCGAGGACACCGACCGCGGCGACGGAAGCCGCTGGGTCGTCGTCCGTCCGCGCGGCGCGGCCGGCGTCGGCGGCCTCGGCAACACCGGGCTGCTGCTCGCCCGCGCGAAGAACGAGGAGCAGGAGGCCTCGGTCGGCAACCAGACGGGCGGCCGGGTCGGCTTCTTCCTCCACACGGAGGACTTCGCCGGCGACCACGAACGCATGTCGGCCGCCGGGGTGAAGTTCCTGGAGGAGCCGCGCCACGAGCCGTACGGCTCGGTCGCCGTCTTCGAGGACCTCTACGGCAACCGCTGGGACCTCCTGCAGCCCGCCGCGTAAAACCGGTGTCGCCCGCACGGCGGCGCTCCCTACACTCGCGGCACGGCACACCGACCGGTGTGCCGTGCCGCGAGTGTCCACCGAGGAGAGCCGACCGTGCCTACGCGCCGCTTCGACGTGATCCTCGCCTCTCGCTCCGGCCGGTGGCGGCTGCGCGCCCGCCATCGCCGACCCGTGACGTACGTGACGTACCGACCGACGTACTGACGTACTGAACACGGGAATCGCGCTGCCCCTTTCTCCACGCAGCAGCGAAAGGCACGACACACCGTGCGTACCGACACCACCACCCGAAGCGTCCGCAACCTCGGCATCCTCGCCCACGTCGACGCCGGCAAGACCACCGTCACCGAGCGGTTCCTCTACCTCACCGGCGCCACCCACAAGCGCGGCGAGGTCCACGACGGCACGACCGTCACCGACTTCGACCCGCAGGAGCGGGACCGGGGCATCACGATCTTCGCCGCGGCCGTCAGCTGCGACTGGGCGGGCCACCGGATCAATCTGATCGACACGCCCGGCCACGTCGACTTCTCCGACGAGGTCGAGCGCTCGCTGCGCGTCCTCGACGGCGCCGTCGCCGTCTTCGACGCCGTCGCGGGCGTCGAGCCGCAGAGCGAGACGGTGTGGCGCCAGGCCGACCGGCACGGAGTCCCGAGGATCGCGTTCGTCAACAAGCTCGACCGTGCGGGCGCGGAACTCGACGCCGCCGTGGCGTCGATCCGGGACCGCCTCGGCACCGTCCCGGTCCCCGTCCAGCTGCCCATCGGGCGCGAGGACGGCTTCACGGGCGTCGTGGACCTGGTCCGGATGCGGGCGTACGTGTGGGCCGACGGCGCCGACACGTACGCCGACCTGCCGGTCCCCGACGAGCTCCGGGACGAGGCCCACCGCCGCAGGCGGCGCCTGGAGGAGACGGTCGCGGAGCTGCACCCGCGCGCCCTGGAGGAGTTCTGCGAGCGGAGCGCCCTCTCCGAGGACGTCCTCACGAGCGCCCTGCGCGACCTGACCCTCTCCGGGGAGGCCGTGGTCGTGCTGTGCGGCTCGGCGTACCGCAACCGGGGCATCGAGCCGCTGCTCGACGCCGTCGTCGCGTACCTCCCGGCCCCGTCGGACATGCCGCCGGTGCGCGGCGAGGTCCCGGCGGACCCGGAGGCGCCGTTCACCGCGCTCGCCTTCAAGGTGAACGCGACGGCCACCGGCCGCATGACCTACCTCCGCGTCTACGCGGGCACGATCGGGAAGGGGGACACCGTGCTCGACACCACCGCCGGGCGTACGGAGCGGATCGCCCGCATCCTGCGCGTCCAGGCCGACCGGGCGACGGAGGTGGACACGGCGCGCGCCGGTGACATCGTCGCCGTCGTCGGGCCGAAGTCCGCCCGCGCCGGGGCGACGCTGTGCGCCCCGGACGCGCCGGTCGTCCTCGAACCGCCGACGACCGCCGACCCGGTGGTCTCGGTCGCCGTGGAGGCCCGCCGCGGCACGGACACGGGCCGGCTCGCGACGGCCCTCGCCCGGATGACGGAGGAGGACCCGTCGCTCGTGGTGCGGTCCGACCCCGAGACGGGCCAGACGGTCCTGTCCGGTCTCGGCGAGCTGCACCTGGAGGTCGCGGTGGAGAAGCTGCGGCGCGACCGGGGCCTTGAGGTCACGGTCGGCCGGCCGCAGGTCGCGTACCGGGAGACGGTGACGAAGGGCGTCACGGACCTCCTCTACCGCCACGTCAAACAGGACGGCGGCGCGGGCCAGTTCGCCCACGTCGTCATCGACGTCGAACCGACGGACGGCGACGAGGAGTTCGAGTTCCGCTCCACGGTCACGGGCGGCCGAGTCCCGCAGGAGTACGTCCGCGCGGTCGAGGCCGGCTGCCGGGACGCCCTCGTCGAGGGCCCCCTCGGCGGCCACCCGGTGACGGGTGTCCGGGTCACGCTCACGGACGGCGCCACGCATCCGAAGGACTCCTCGGAGATGGCGTTCCGCGCGGCGGGCCGCTTCGCCCTGCGCGAGGCGCTCCGCGCGAGCGTGCTGACCCTGCTCGAACCGGTGGCCGAGGTGACGGTCACCGTCCCCGCCGAGTCGGTCGGCTCGGTCCTCGGCGACCTCGCGGCCCGCCGGGGCCGGGTCACGGACTCGACGACCCGCTCCGGTACGGCGGTGGTGTCGGCGACGGTCCCGCTGGCCGAGCTCTTCGGCTACGCCTCCCGCCTCCGGGGCCGCACCCAGGGCCGGGGCACCTTCACCACCCGGCCGGCGGGGTACGAGGCCCTTCGGGGCTGAGGTCGAGCTCGGCCCGTACGGTCTTCCCGACCGGTACGCGGTCGAGCACCGCCCACCGTGAGGCGAGCGCCTCGACGAGGAGCAGGCCCCGCCCGCCCTCGTCGAGGGGCCCCGGCACCACGTGCGCCGGGCGCCGCTCGCCCCGGGTGTCGGAGACGTCGACCCGGAGCCGCAGGCCGGGCGTGTACGAGAGCGTCAGCTCGAAGTCGCGCCCGGGCACCCGACCGTGGGTGACGGCGTTGGCGGCGAGCTCGGCGACGAGCAGCCCGACGGCGTCGGAGGCCTCGGAGCCGTACGGCAGCCGCCAGCGGTCCAGCTGGTGGAGAGCGAGCCGTCGGGCGAGACGGGCGCCGCGCGGGGTCGAGCTGAAGCGCTGGGTGAACACACGTACGGTGACGGCGGGTTCGCGGGTCACGGGGGAGGTCATGGGGCCAATGTGACGTCCCCCGGAGGGAGTTGCCAGCTCAGAAACCCGTACGCTGCGCAGCGTACGGGTTCACTCTCTGGACCGTACCGGTGACTATCGGTGAACCTGGACGGGTTCAGCGCGAGCGCATCGGTACGGGAGGTGGCGGGGTGGCGGACGAGGTCCCGAAGGGCAGCGAACCGGAGACGTCGGAGAGCCTGAAGGCTTTCGGGGAAGTGGTCAAGGCCTTCCGCAGACGGGCGGGCCTGACGCAGGAACAGTTCGCCCCGCTCGTGGGCTACTCGGTCCCGATGATCGCCTCGATCGAACAGGGCCGACGCCTGCCGTCGAAGGAGTTCGTGAACCGGGCGGAGGAGGTGCTGGACGCGTTCGGGGTGATCCGGGCGGCGGCGAAGCACCTGACGCGGAAGGCGGGGCTTGCGAAGTGGTTCGAGGGGTGGGCGGAGCTGGAACCTCTGGCGGTGACGCTGTACACCTTCGAGAACCGGCTCGCACCCGGCCTACTCCAGACAACTGCATACGCCCGGACGCTCTTCGAGAAGCAGCTCCCGGCGATGAGCGACGACAAGATCGAGTCGAACCTGGTCGCCCGCATGGAGCGGACGCACATCCTCACGGAGCACCCTGAGACGATCTACAGCTTCATCATCGAGGAGCACGCGCTGCGTCGCCAGGTGACCACCCTGGAGGTCATGCGCGAGCAGATAGACCACATCATCGAACTCAGCGAACGACGCAACATCGACATCCAGATCATGCCGCAGTCGCGCGGGCACCACGCGGGGCTCGACGGCCCCTTGTGTCTCCTGGAGACCGAGGAGAACGCCTGGTACGCGTACAGCGAAGGCCAAGGCACGGGCCAGCTCATCTCCGACCCCAAAGAGGTCAGCATCCTCCAGCAGCGATATGCCAGGATGCGGACACAGGCTCTGTCCGTAGAGGCGACCGTGGGCCTGTTGCGGGAGATCCGAGGAGCACTATGAGCACCACTGAACTGGCCTGGTTCAAGAGCAGCTACAGCGGCGGAAGCGGCGACAACTGCGTAGAAGTCGCCCTCTCCTGGCACAAGTCCACCTACAGCACCGGTGACGGCGGCAACTGCGTCGAGGTCGCCACCTGCCCCTCCACCGTCCACGTCCGCGACTCCAAGAACCCCACCGGCCCGCAGCTCACCCTCTCCCCCGCCACTTGGACGGAGTTCCTGACCCGGCTGGGCTGAGGAAGCATCACCTCCATGTCCGTGGTTCGTAACGAGCAGGACTGCACCGGAATACGGCGGCCGCTCCGGTGCAGACTCTGCTCGTCAGCAACACGTTCGAGCCATGCGAAGTACACGGGGGACCACCATGCGCGCTGCCCGCAAGAGCTGGAAGACGTACGCCCTGGGAGCCGCGGCCGTCGCCGCGCTCCTCTCGTCCACGGCGTGCGGACCGGACGGCGGTACGGAGGACGGGGCGGCGAGCCCGGCCCCGTCCGGCACCGCGAGCGCGACCGGCACCGCACCGCCCGCCAGCCCGAGCCCGAGCCCGACCGAGTCCAAGAAGCCCAGCGCGACCGACTCCGCGAAGCCCAGCGCCACAAGCTCCGGCTCCGGTAGCGGCGGCAAGGAAAAAGCCCCGGCCTGCGGCGACCAGGACCTCTCGATCGGGACGTCGTACTGGGCGCACGACTCGGGGCAGCACCTCCTGATCACGGCCACCAACGTCACCGACAAGCCCTGCACGCTCTACCACTACCCCTTCATCACCTTCGGCAAGGACGCCGACAGCCCGCTCCAGCCGATGGAGTCCCCGGCGAAGGCGGTCGCCACGATCGGGCCGAAGCAGAAGGCGTACGCGGGCGTGAAGCTGTTCCTGGGGGGCGAGAAGACCACCGCGTACGAGTCGTTCGGCCTCGCGTACCACGACCCGGCCGACAACAACGACGGGTCGCCGATCGACGTCGCGCTGTCCGACGAGGTCCAGTTCGTCAACGTCGGCCAGAACCCGTCGGTCACGTTCTGGAACCTCGACCGGAGCGAGGTCGAGAAGTTCGTGTTCAAGGCACGGTGACGCCGGCTGCACGGTGCTCGCTGGGCCGGGTTCCGTACACGCGCTTGAAGGCGACGCTCAGTCCGAACGCGCTCTGGTAGCCGACCTGTCGGGCGATCGCCTCCACGGTGGCGTCGGTACGGGCCAGCAGGTCGGCCGCCAGGGCGAGGCGCCAGCCGGTCAGGTACGTCATGGGAGGTTCGCCGACGAGGTCGCCGAAGCGGCGGGCGAGCGTGGCCCGGGAGACGCCGGCCTCCTCGGCGAGGGTGGTCACGGTCCACGGGCGTGCGGGCCGGTCGTGGATGAGACGCAGGGCGCGGCCCGCGACGGGGTCGGAGAGCGCCCGGTACCAGGCGGGCGGGGCGGACTCGGGGCGGCTGAACCATTCCCGCAGCGTGGAGAGCAGCAGGAGGTCCAGGAGTCGGTCGAGGACGGCCTGTTGGCCGGGGTCGTCGCGGCTGATCTCGCTGTCGGTGAGTTCCAGGATCGGTCCGATCCTGCCTTCCTGGGGGACGACGAGCACGCGCGGCAGTCCGCCGATGAGCCGTTCGGAGACGCGGCCGTCGACCTGGTAGCTGCCGGTGAGGAGCACGGTGGTGCCGCCGGGGGCGTTGGCGCAGGTGCGGAGGCCGAGGATGACGTCCTCGCTGACGTCCTCGCCGTCGGCGGTGGTGCAGTGACCGGGGTGCACGACGTAGAAGGGCGGGGTCTCCGCGGACGGGTCGTCGGTGACGGAGAACGGCTCCGCGCCGGTCACGAGGGCGACGTCGCCGGGGCCGAGCGGGACGGGTGGGGCGTCGCCGCCGGGGACGATCCAACCGGAGCCGCGGAGCAGGGTGACGACGGCGAGGGGCGTCCCGTCGGCGAAGCCGATCGACCAGGGCGAGGCCAGGATGTTGCGGCTGAACAGGGCTCCGTCGGACCGGACTTCGTAGAGAAGGCTCGCGAGTGGATCCATACGGCGAGTCTAGAAGGGCTGAGCGGCTGAGACATCGAAGTGAGCGCGTGGACCATTCCGTGACTCACCGGCCCACCGTTTGACTGAGCGCATGACGACGAACTCGAACACGAAGCCGATCCTGGTCCTCGGCGGAACGGGCAAGACCGGCCGCCGCGTGGTCTCCCGCCTGAAGGAGCGGGGGTACGAGGTCCGGGCGGCCTCCCGCAAGGGGCCCGCCCGGTTCGACTGGAACGACGAGAACACCTGGGAGCCCGTGCTCGAGGGAGTCGGCGCGGCCTACCTGGTCGACTCGATGCAGAACGACGCGGCGACCTCGATGAGCGCCTTCGGCAAGCTCGCCGCGGCCGGCGGGGTCGAGCGGCTCGTCCTCCTCTCCCACCGCGACTGGGTCGCGCCCGAGGGCGAGGAGAAGCTTCCCTGCGAGCGCGCGGTGCGGGAGTCGGGCGCGGAGTGGACGCTTCTGAAGCCGGCCTGGTTCGCGCAGAACTTCAGCGAGGAGCCGTTCTTCCACGGCCAGGTCGTCGGCGGGGAGGTCATGTGGTCGGCGGGGGCGGGCACGGAGCCGTTCGTCGACGTGGAGGACATCGCGGACGTCGCCGTGGCGGCGCTCACCGAGGACGGACACGCCGGGCAGGCGTACGAGCTCTCCGGGCCACGGCTGTTGAGCCTGGGCGACGTGGCCGACGAGATCGCCCGGGCGACGGGCCGGGAGATCACCTACCGTCCCGTCTCACCGGACGACTTCGCGGCGTACGCGGCGCGGGCGGGTCTGCCGGAGGACTTCACCGCCCTCCTGAACCTGCTCTTCGGCTGGATCGGCGAGAACCGATTCGCCACGCTCGGCGACGGCGTGCGGCGGGCCCTCGGCCGCGCGCCCCGCGACTTCACCGACTACGTGCGGGCGACGGCCGCGACCGGGGTCTGGCACGGCTGATCAGGCCCCGTGTGCCAGGATGCGGGGACCGGCCGTCCACCGCACGCGAACGGCCGGTGCCGAACGACACGAGGAGCGACACCCATGAGCACCCCCGCCGGCTACCTCTCCGGACTGTTCTCGCTCGAAGGGCGCAACGCCCTGGTCACGGGCGGGAGTTCCGGCATAGGCAAGGCCGTCGCGGGGGCCCTGGCCCGTGCGGGGGCGAGCGTGGTGGTCCTGGCCCGCAAGGAGGCCGAGCTCGTCGCGACCGTCGACGAGCTGACGGCCGACGGCTGCCGGGCGGCCTGGGTGAGCGCCGACCTGAGCACCCGGGACGGCATCAAGGCCGGGGCGGAGGCGGCGGCGGCCGTCTTCGGGGAGCCGGACATCCTGGTGAACTCGGCCGGCATCAACCTCCGTCCGCCGTTCGGCGAGCTGGACGAGGAGGTGTGGGACACGACGATGACCGTGAACCTGGAGGCGCCGTTCCTGCTCGGCCGGCGCTTCGGGCCCGGCATGGCCGAGCGGGGCTTCGGCCGGATCATCCACATCACCTCGCAGCAGGCGCACCGCGCGTTCGTGCAGAGCGGGGCGTACGGGGTGTCCAAGGGCGCCCTGGAGTCCCTGGCCCGCTCGCAGGCCGAGGCCTGGTCCCCGTACGGGGTCACCGCGAACACCCTGGTCCCGGGCTTCGTGATGACCCCGCTGAACAAGCGCCTCTCCTCCGACCCGGAGAAGGTCGCCGCCCTGGCCGCCCGCACGATGGTCGGCCGCAACGGCCTGGCGGAGGACTTCGCGGGCGCGGCCGTCTTCCTGGCGAGCGGCGCGTCCGCCTACGTCACGGGCCAGTCGCTCTTCGTGGACGGCGGCTTCTCGGTGCACTGAGGGCCCTGCCCGGGGCGGACGTAGAAGTCCTCCGCGTCCTGCATGGGATGGCCGTAGAGGTCGGTCATCGCCCCGTACTTGCCGGTACCCATGTAGTAGTTGCCGGTGTGGTGCAGGCAGAAGAACCGGCTCCGCTCGTCCATGACGATCACCTCGCCCTCCGAGGAGTCCCAGCCGACGGGGAAGACCCGCACGCCCAGGTTGCGGCTCAGCTCCGCGATCTCCTCGGCGGTGCTGTCCCAGACGATGACCGGCTTGAAGTGCAGGTACTCCTCACGCCGCGCGTCGATGGTCAGGCGGAGACCCGCGTGCTCGGCGAGGAATTCGGTGGCGGCGGCGAACGGCTCGACGGGGAACCCGACGTTCCGGGTCTCCTCGACGACCTCCGCCACGAACGCCGCCGCCTGTTCGGCGACGTTCCGGCCGGGAAACCAGCCGTGCTCGCCGAACCAGGCGTCGACGTCGGCGGGGACTTCGAGACGGGGCACGAGGGACTCCTCGGTCGCGTGGGTGGGGGCGCCGGTCAGGACGCCGGGGAGTCCGCCCAGTCCGCGAGGGCCCGGGAGCAGGCGTCCAGGGCCTTCGCCGTGGGGCCGGACGTGCCGGACAGGGCGGCCGACAGGGTCAGGCCGGGGCCCTCGGTCTCGCCGCCCACCGTCACGGCACAGGCGACCGTCGCCGCCGGGCCCCCCGTACCGGGCGGCGCGGACACCGTGAGGGTCAGCTCGCAGGCCCCGGGGCGTGCGCCCGCCGCCTCGCACCGGGCCGTCATGGCGGCGGCGAGCGGTTCCGCGTTGTCCTCCAGCGCCCCCGGGCGCAGCGGGAACTCCTCGTCCACGGCCACGACGCCGATCCCCCGCAGGGTGGTCGCCCTCAGGTGCAGGGCGCGGGCGCCGAACAGGCCCGTGCTGTGCAGGACGTAGACGGCGACGAGCGCGGCCCGTACCGCCGCGCCGAGGTCGTTCTCGCCGCCGGGCAGCGGGAAGCGCCACCGGGGCGGCCGGAGCCGTACCGGCGCGATCCCGGAGGTCAGCGCCGTCAGACCGGCGTGGACCGTCTCGCCGAGGAGCCAGGGGCCGCCGGGGCCGAGCATGAGGAGCCGGCCGTGCTCGTCGACCGCGAGCGGCGCGTCCGTGTCCGTACGGCCGAAGGGGAAGAGGCGGGCGCCGAGGGAGTCGGCGAGCCGGTTCAGGGCCGGGACGTCGGAGCGGGCCTCGCGGGGGTCGACGACGGCGCCGAGGGCGGCGACCTCCCGGCCGCCGTCGGCGGCGGGGAGGACGTGCAGGCCGTGGAACTCGCGCACGGCGCGGTCGGCGGCGGGGAAGAGCTCCGCGCCGACGGTCACCACGACGAGGACCGCGAGCATGGCGGCGTCCCCGGCGTCACGGCCCGGCCGCCAGCCCGCTTCCGTCAGTACGTCGCTCATGCCCGGTCGTGTCATGCCCGGTCGTGTCATGCCTGGTCGTGTCATGCCTGGTCGTGGAGGATCGTGATCCCCAGCCGGTCGAGGAGCGCCGTGCAGGAGCGGCAGACCTCGGCCTCCGTGCCGTGCTCGGGGTCGCCGTGCGGGCGGATCTTGCGGGCGACGATCGCCGCGCCCGCGAAGTGCGGGACGGCCTCGTCGAGGGTGGCGGTGCGGCCGTCGCCGCGCTGCCGGTCGAAACCGAAGAGTTCGTCGGAGACGAGGGCGGACTCGGCGCAGTAGCCGATGAAGGGCTCGCGCAGGGCGGGCGGGAGCCCGTCGAAGAACTCCCGCACGGCGGGGTGGAGTTCCGGCTCGCCGTCGCCGGTGAGGTTGGTGTGGCTGGTGATGGTGCCGTGGATGAGCAGCGAGGCCGCCGTACCGGGGATCAGGTCAGACATAGAGGTCCTCCGCGTCCTGCATGGGCCAGTGGAAGAGGCCGATCATGGCCCCGTGCTTGCCCGTGCCCATGTAGTAGTTGCCGAAGCTGCTCATGTTGAAGAAGCGGTCCTGCTCGTCGATGACGAGGATCTCCCCTTCCGCCGAGTCCCAGCCGATCGGGAAGACCCGGGCACCCAGGCCGCGGCTCAACTCGGCGATGTCCTCGAAGAGGTCGCCCCAGACGGGGACAGGCGTGAAGTGGAGGTGATCCTGACGCTGGGCGTCGGTGGTCACGCGGAGTCCCGCGTGCTCGGTCAGGAAGTCGGTGGCGGCGGCGAAGGGTTCCAGAGGGAAACCGCTCTTCCGGCTCTCCTCGACGACCTCCGCCACGAACGCCGAGGCCTGCTCGCCGGCGTTCCGACCGGGAGTCCAGCCGTTCTCCGCGAACCAGGCGTCGACATCCGCGGGGGCGTTGAGATGGGGCATGGGGAGGTTCCTAACCTGCGTAGGCGGTGATGCCGGCCATGTCTAGGGCGATCGCGCACGAGCGGCACGGCTCTTTGTAGTCGTTGTGCTTGAGGATGCCCCGCGGATCCCGGCCGACCTGCACGGTGTACATCTGCGCACCGTTCATCGCATCGCGCACGTGATCGAGCGTACTGATGTTCGTGCCGCTCGGGTCGAGCTGGCGGAGCCGGTCCGAGAGCAGCAGAGGCTCGGCGCACTGCCCGTGGCCCGCGCCCGGCCTGCCGCCGTCCCCTTCGATCCTGGCCTTCACCTGGTCGTAGATGTCCTGCACGGCCGGATGCAGGTCGGGCTTGGCCTGGCCCTCGAACTTGGTCGCGCTGGTCTGGCTGGTGACGACGCCGTCGTGGAGCAGTCCGCCTGCGCAGGCGTTGTCCTTGACGAGGTGCTCGCCGACCGGGAAGCGGGTCTTGGCCAGGTCGATCTGGTGCTTGGGGTCGTTCTCGTTCTCCGGATCCGCCCTGCGCGCCCGGTCGGCGAGGTCGCGGGCCTCCTGGACGAGGGCCTCGCGCTGCTGCTCGGGGGTCAGGTGGCTCACGTCGAGCGGGTCGGTGCGGTGGTGGCGCATGGTGCCGGCGGAGCTGCCGTGCCAGGGCGGGGCCGGGGTGATGCGGTTGCCGCCGGGGTTGTTCCCGGAGCCGCCGTTGCCTCCACCGCCGGGAGGGTTGCCGTTCCCGCCGCCACCGCCGCCGCCCGCGCCGCCCTTGCCCCCCTTGTCGTGGTCGCCCTTGCGCTGGCGGGCGAAGCGGTCGCGGAGGTCGTCGTCGGTGTTCTTGTGGTCGACGGAGATCTGCTTGACGACCTTGGGCAGCGTCTGGCCGACGTGGTCGCCCATCGACTTCGCCGCCTTGGTCAGGGCCTCCATCGCCTTGTCCGCGATCGGGTCGATCGCCTCGGCGATCGAGTCGCGCCCCCGGGTGCGGCCGTGCGCGGTCTTCGCCTTCGTGAGTTTGCCCGTCGTCTTCCCGTGGATGCGCACGCTGACGGTGTTGAGCTGGGTGGAGGCGTGGTCGTGCTCGGCGTGCTCGATGTGCAGGTTCTTCAGCCCGCTGCCCTTGGAGCCGCCGCCCCCGCCGCCGCCGGCCGAGGCCAGGTTCAGGCTCTCCTTGCCCGACTGCACCCCGTCCTTGAAGCCGTCCGTGCCGGCCTTCTTGGTCTGGTCGAGGTCCACGCCGTCCTGCAGGCCGATCGCCATCGCGCCCAGCTGCACGACCAGGTCCGCCGCCATGCCCTCCAGGGCCGCGACCGCCGGCTCGGTCAGCGCGGAGACGACGTACCCGACGGCCTCCTCCACGCACTCCTTGATCAGCCGCTTGATGACCTCCTGCGTGGCCCGCATCGCGCCCGCGCCGATCAGCGCCGACAGACCGCCGGTCACCGGGATCAGCGAGAGCGCGATGCCCGCCTCGGAGGCGAGGTAGCCCAGCTGCGCCAGCGCCGCGAACTTCATGCCCTCCACGGCGCCGGCCGCCAGGTCCAGGCCGCCCGCGATCGTCCGGGCCGCGCCGGCGATGTCCTTGAAGTGCTTGCCCTTGACCTTCTGCCAGTGCTCGTCGAGGGCGTCGATCGCCTCGCCCTGGCCCGAGGACAACAGCCGCTCGAAGTGGTTGTTCGCGAGCTGGCCGTCGTCCTCCAGGTCGTCCGCGAACTCCCTGAGCGCGTCCGCCATCTCGCGGTACGCGTCCTCGTCGACGTTCGGCCAGGCCACACCGATCAGATCGAGAAGGGTGTCGGCCCAGTCCGGAACCGTGACAGCCATGTTCATGCCCCCGTGTCGGCTGTTTGCAATGCGCAACAGTCCTACCACGGGAGGCGGCTGACGAACCGTCCGGGGGTCAGCCCTCCTCGGGCTCCAGCCGCAGCGAGATCGAGTTGATGCAGTACCGCTGGTCCGTCGGGGTCGGGTAGCCCTCGCCCTCGAAGACGTGGCCCAGGTGGGAGCCGCAGCGGGCGCAGCGGACCTCGGTGCGGACCATGCCGTGGGAGGTGTCCGCGACGAGCTCGACGGCCTCGCTGTCCTTCGGGTCGTAGAAGGACGGCCAGCCGCAGTGCGACTCGAACTTCTCGTTCGACGTGAAGAGCTCCGCCCCGCAGGCGCGGCAGGAGTAGACGCCCTTCGTCTTCGTGTCGGTGTACTCACCGCGGAAGGCGGGCTCCGTGCCGGCCAGCCGGAGCACCTGGTACTCCGACGGGGTCAGCTGCGCCTGCCACTCCTCGTCCGGCTTCTCGACCTCGTACGCCATCGTTCGTCCACTCCCTCAGTTCGACAGGCGGGCGAGGATCTTCGGACCGAGGTCCGTGACGTCGCCCGCGCCCATCGTGAGAACGAGGTCGCCGGGGCCGGCCATTCCCGCGATCACGTCCGGGACGGCGTCCTTGTCGTGGACGGGGGTGACGTCGGCGCCGGCGGCGCGGGCCGCCGTGATGATCAGCTCGCTGGTGACGCCGGGGATCGGGTCCTCGCGGGCCGGGTAGATGTCGAGGACCACGGAGGCGTCGGCGAGGGCCAGCGCGTCGCCCATCTCCTTGCCCAGTTCCTGGGTGCGGGAGAAGAGGTGCGGCTGGAAGACGACGAGGAGGCGGGAGGCCCCGGCGGCGCCGCGCATGGCCTCCAGGTCGGCGGTCATCTCGGTGGGGTGGTGCGCGTACGAGTCGATGACCTGGACGCCCTTGGCCTCGCCCTTGAGCTGGAGGCGGCGGCCGACGCCGGTGTAGGCGGTGAGGGCCTGGGCGAGCTCGGCCGGGTCGATGCCGACGCGGGCGCCGGCGGCGAGGGCCGCGGCGGCGTTGTGGGCGTAGTGGCGGCCGGGGACCGAGACGGTGAAGGTGTGCTCGACGCCGTCGAGGAGGACGGTCACCTCGCTCTTCATGCCGTTCGGGACGATCTTGAGGATCCGGGCGTCGGAGTCCTCGGACTCGCCGACGGTGACGATGCGCAGGCCGTCGCGGTCCGCGACGCGGCGGGCCAGCTCGCGGGCGCCCGCGTGCTCGCCGACGACCAGGGTGCCGCCGGGGCGGATCTTGGCGCTGAAGGCCTCGAAGGACTCGTAGATCTCGTCCATCGACGCGTAGTTCGCGTGGTGGTCCAGCTCGACGTTGAGGACGATCGCGACCTCGGGGTCGTACTTCTGGAAGCTGCGGTCGCTCTCGTCGGCCTCGGCGACGAAGATCTCGCCGGCGCCGTGCCGGGCGTTCGTGCCGGGGCCCGCGAGGTCGCCGCCGATGGCGTACGAGGGGTCCAGGCCGAGCTCGGTGAGCGCGACGGCCAGCATGGAGGTGGTGGTCGTCTTGCCGTGCGTGCCGGCGACGGCGATCGCGCTCAGGCCGTCCATGAGGGAGGCGAGCGCGTCGGAGCGGTGGACGACGGGGATGCCGAGCTCGGCGGCGCGGGCCAGCTCGGGGTTGTCGGCGCGGATGGCGCTGGAGACGACGACGGCGGAGGCGTCGTCGGCGAGGTGCTCGGCGGCGTGGCCGATGTGCACGGTGGCGCCGAGGGCGCGCAGCGACTCGGCGGTCGCGGACTCCTTGGCGTCGCTGCCGGCGACCTTGGCGCCGCGCTGGGCGAGGATCTTCGCGATGCCCGACATCCCGGCACCGCCGATGCCGATGAAGTGCGGCCGTTCCATGGCGGCGGGAATGGCGGGTGCCATGCGGATCTCTCCCCGGGGTGGTGGTTCTGGAAGCCTCCAGCCTAGTGGCTCGCGGTCCGGGCTCCGGCGGTCGGCGGGTCCGTGTCCGCGTGGGCGCCCCGGCCGTGTCCGCGTGGGCGGCCCGGCCGTGTCCGCGTGGGCGGCCCGGCCGTGTCCGCGTGGGCGGCCCGGCCGTGTCCGCGCCCCCTGCACGGGGCGCGGACACGGGGCGTCCGCTACTCGCTGTGGGCGAAGAGCTTCAGGACGGGGACGCCGACCTTGTGGCGGGCCCGGGAGGCCCAGTCCCGGTGGAAGAACTCCTCCACGTAGTGCGGGGCGGTGAGAACGATCACCTCGTCCGCCTTCGACTCGTCGACCACCGCCTTCATCTTGTCGAGCGGGTGGTCCTCGACGACCTGGCCGACCGCTTCGCAGCCGGCCTTCCTCAGGGCCTGGAGGGAGACCTCCAGGGCCTGCTCGGCGGGTCCTCTGGCCGCCTTGCCCTCCGGTTCGTCGCCCTCGCGGGCGGCGTCCTTGAGCTCGCCCATGGCGACGTCGTCGATGGCGCGCAGCAGTACATCGGCCTGGTCACCACGCGGCTGCATGAGAACGATGAAGGACATGCCCTCGTCGCCGTGCAGGGTGGTGACGAATTCCACGTCGACGGACGTGAGGGGCTTCTCGATCATCAGAACGCTTGTGAACAACTCAGGAGCCCTTCTGCGGAAACCATCCTTCCCCGTGCCCGCACGGGGTCTGCGACAGTAAGTGTGCCCAGTCGGCGCTAAGCGGAACGGCAAATTCCGCCGATTGTCAGATCCGACGGTAGCGGGTGAAGAGGAAGCCGTCCTGCTCCAGCACGGAAGCCACCTGGAAGCGTGTCGGGACGGCCACGGTGGGGCCCCCGGCGATCCGTTGGGCGTCACCCGCCGTCATCGTCGGCGAGATCGTCAGACACAGCTCGTCCAGGACGTCCGCCCCCACGAACTGACCGAGCAGCCGGGGCCCGCCCTCGGTCAGCTGGCGGCGCAGCCCGCGCTCCGCGAGCACCGCCACCGCACGGGCCGGCATCACCCGGGCCCCGTCGCCCGCGAAGAGCACCTCGGCGCCCGCCTCCCGGGCGGCCCGGATCCGGTCGGCGGGCGCTCCGGAGCCGGTGAGGACCACGGTCGGCACCAGCGGCTCGGTGAAGAGCGGCAGCGAGAAGTCCAGGTCGAGGGAGGCGCTGACCACGGCGATCACGGGGGCCGGGCCCTGGCCCGCGGCGGCCCGGCGGTCCGTGAAGGCCTCCCGCGCCCGGGCCGGGCGGTAGCCCTCCAGGCGGACCGTTTCGGCGCCGACCACGACCACGTCGGCGAGCCCGCGCAGGATGCCGAAGATCCGCATGTCGGTCTCGGAGGAGAGCGGCTGGGAGCGCCCGTCGTGTTGACCGGCGCCGTCGAGCGAGGAGACCATGTTGGCCCGCAGCCAGGTGCCGTCGCCCTCCGGATACGCGTAGGCGTCGGCGAGGGCGTCGAGCGACCACTCGCGATCGGAGGCGGGCGACCACCCCTGGTCGGAGGCGGTCGATGCTGTCATGTCCGTCACAGGGAAGAGCTGGCGCATCCTCGCAGTCTGGCACGGCGCTTACAGTGGGGAACTGTGTCGACCCGTGCCTTCATCGAAGCGGCTTCCCCGGAAGCGGCCCCGCTCTCGCTCTGCTCCCGAGAGCCCCATGTCCCCGCCGACCGCCTCGTCGCGGAGATGGTGCCGCCGCCGCGCTTCGACTCCGTCCGCTTCGACACGTACCTGCCCGACCCGAACCAGCCGAGCCAGACGGACGCCGTCAAGGCCCTGAGCGCCTTCGCCGAGGGCCTCGGCGGAGCGCACGCCTCCGGCGCCGGCAAGCGCCGCTGGTTCGCGAAGAAGCCGGCCGCCCCGAGCGGCCCCCGCGGGGTCTACCTGGACGGCGGGTACGGCGTCGGCAAGACCCACCTGCTCGCCTCGCTGTGGCACGCGACCCCCGCGGAGCCCGCGCTGAAAGCATTCGGCACCTTCGTCGAGCTGACCAACCTGGTCGGCGCGCTCGGCTTCCAGCAGACCGTGAAGACGCTCAGCGGACACCGTCTCCTCTGCATCGACGAGTTCGAGCTCGACGACCCGGGCGACACCGTCCTCGTCTCCAGCCTCCTCGGCAAGCTCGTCGAGTCGGGCGTGGCCCTCGCCGCCACCTCGAACACGCTCCCGGGCAAGCTCGGCGAGGGCCGCTTCGCCGCCGCCGACTTCCTCCGCGAGATCCAGGGGCTCTCCGCCCACTTCCGGCCGCTGCGGATCGACGGCGAGGACTACCGCCACCGCGGTCTGCCCGAAGCCCCGTCCCCGTACTCCGACCAGGTCGTCACCCAGACCGCGTACGCGACGCCGGGCGCCTCCCTCGACGACTTCCCGCATCTGCTCGAACACCTGGCCAGGGTTCACCCGAGCCGGTACGGCGCCCTCACGGACGAGCTCAGCGCCGTCTGCCTCACCGACGTCCAGCCGGTCCCGGACCAGTCCACGGCGCTGCGGCTCGTCGTCCTCGCCGACCGGCTCTACGACCGCGAGATACCCGTGCTCGCCTCCGGTCTCCCCTTCGACAGGCTGTTCAGCGAGGAGATGCTGAACGGCGGCTACCGCAAGAAGTACTTCCGGGCGATCTCGCGGCTCACCGCGCTCGCCCGCGACGCGAAGGGACTCGTCGCGCAGTAGCTTGGGGGCCGTACCCGATCGAAAGGGATCCACCATGGCCACCGTGCGTCACGCCCACACCGTCTGGCAGGGCGACCTCCTCAAGGGCTCCGGCGTCGTCACCCTCGACTCCTCCGGTCTCGGCTCGTACGACGTCTCCTGGCCGGCCCGGTCTGAGGAGCCCAACGGCAAGACCAGCCCCGAGGAGCTCATCGCCGCCGCGCACTCCTCCTGCTTCTCGATGGCCTTCTCCAACGGTCTGGCCAAGGCGGGCCACGCCCCCGACCGCCTGGAGACGAAGGCCGACGTCACGTTCCAGCCGGGCGAGGGCATCACCGGCATCCACCTGACCGTGCGCGGCACGGTCTCCGGCCTGGACGCGGACGAGTTCCAGGCGCTCGCCGAGGACGCGAAGAAGAACTGCCCGGTCAGCCAGGCGCTCACGGGCACGACCATCACCCTCACCGCCGAACTGGCCTGACGTCAGGTCAGGACACACGCCACACGGGGCAGTTGTGGCCCGCATGGTTCACGCGCCACGAGGGTGCGTGATACACACGTGCGGGTCACACGTCACCTCACACACACCTGTCCGCCAACAGGAAGTGGTTGCCCCATGTCCGCAACGCGACGTCAGATCCTCTCCCGCACCGGCGCGTCCGTCGCCGGGATCGCCTTCACGGGCGCCCTCTCCGAACTCTTCGCCGGAAGCGCCGCGGCCGCCGGAAGCGCCGCGGCCGCGAGCCGCCGGGGAGGCTACGGCCCCCTCGTACCGGACCCGGACGGCCTCCTCGACCTCCCCGCCGGCTTCCGCTACAAGGTGCTCTCCCGGCAGGGCGACCCGCTCCGCTCCGGCGAGGGACTCGTCCCCAGCAACCACGACGGCATGGGCGCCTTCGCCGGCCGCCGCGGCCGGGTGCACCTCGTCCGCAACCACGAGAACCGGGTCACCGGGAAGATCGCCGTCCCCACCGTCCCCGGCCTCACGTACGACCCGGCGGGCAAGGGCGGCTGCACGGTCCTCGAACTCGACGGACGGAACGACGTCCTGGGCGAGCGGGTCGCCATCGCCGGGACCGCCGTCAACTGCGCGGGCGGCCACACGCCGTGGAACACCTGGCTGACCTGCGAGGAGACCGAGGACCGGGCCGGCACCAACGGCTACACCAAGGACCACGGCTTCGTCTTCGAGGTCGACGGAGCCGACCCGCACCGCACCGGGGCCGTCCCTCTCACCGCGATGGGCCGCTTCCAGCACGAGGCCGTCGCCGTCGACCCCACGAGCGGCATCGTGTACGAGACGGAGGACGCCTTCGAACGGCCCTTCGGGCTCTTCTACCGCTTCCTTCCCGAGAAGCCGCTCGGCGGCACCGGCTCGCTGCGCGCGGGCGGCACCCTGGAGGCCATGCGGGTGCCCGGCGTGCCCGACCTCTCCGTCGTCCAGGAGACCGGCGCCCGCTTCGAGGGCATCGAGTGGGTCCCCGTACCGGACCCCCTGGCGACCGGGACCCCGATCCGGCACCAGGACTTCGGGCCCAGGGGCATCACGCACGCCCAGAAGCTGGAGGGCTGCTACTGGGGCGGGCGAGCCGTCTACTTCGTGTCCTCCTTCGCACGGGCCAGGGACGGCTCGGCCGCCACGCACTTCGGCCAGGTGTGGAAGTACGAGCCGCACAGGAGGCGGCTCACCCTCGTCGTGGTCTTCGGCCCGAGCACCGACGTCCGGCTCCCCGGCGAGTCCCCGGACAACATCTGTCTGGCGCCGACCGGAGGCCTGATGGTCTGCGAGGACGGCGACGGGGCGCAGCACGTCTTCGGGGTGAGCGAGAAGGGCGAGGTGTACGCGGTCGCGAGGGGCGCGCAGAACATCGGCAGTCCGGAGGCCCCGGAGTGGGGCGAGTTCGCGGGCGTCACCTTCTCCCCGGACGGCGCGACCATGTACGTCAACTGCTACACGCCCGGCACGACGTTCGCGGTGACGGGCCCCTGGTGCTGAGCTAGCGGGCGCCCGGGATCCGTCGCACGATCGGGAGAGGACGATCGGCGCGACGGAAGGGGCGACGGATGCCGAAGAAGGACGGCGGGAGGAAGAAGCGGGAGGCCCCGGCTCCCGAGCCCGTGCTGCGCGACCTCCTGCGCCTCCCCGAGGGCGAGCGGATCGACCTCGCCGCGTACGACGCGGGGGCGACCCCGGCCGGCCCCGCCGACAAGACGGCGGGTCTTGCCGCCACCGCCGCCCTCGGGCCGCGCCTCGCCGACCTCCAGGAGCGGCTGTACGCGGCGAGCACCGCCGGCGACCGCCGGCGGCTGCTCCTCGTCCTCCAGGGCATGGACACCAGCGGCAAGGGCGGCACGGTCAAGCACGTCATCGGCCTCTTCAACCCCTCCGGCTGCCGCATCCACGCCTTCAAGGCGCCGACGCAGGAGGAGCGGAACCACCCCTTCCTCTGGCGGATCATGCGGGCGCTCCCCCAACCGGGCGAGATCGGCATCTTCGACCGCTCGCACTACGAGGACGTCCTCATCGCCCGCGTCCACGACCTGGTCCCGCGCCGCCTGCTCGGCCGCCGCTACGGCCAGATCAACCGCTTCGAGAAGTCCCTCGCGGAGGACGGGGTGACCGTGATCAAGGTCTTCCTCCACCTCTCGTACGAGGAACAGCGCGCCCGGCTCCTCGCGCGCCTGGACAACCCCGACAAGCACTGGAAGTTCAACCGGGGCGACATCGAGGAGCGGGCGCTGTGGCCGGCGTACCAGCAGGCGTACGAGCTCGCCCTCGAACGCTGCGCGACGGACGAGGCTCCCTGGTACCTGGTCCCGGCGGACCGCAAGTGGTACCGCAACTGGGCGATCAGCAGACTGCTGCTCGAACACTTGGAGGAGCTGGACCCGCGGTACCCGCCGGGGGACTTCGACGTGAAGGAGTGCCGGGCGCGGCTGCTCGCCACGTGAGCCGATCCGGCGGGTGACGGTCGAGCCGCCAGCCGATAATCACTTTGATCGATTAACTTCCGACCGTGAACACTTCTGCACGAAAATTGGCGGTGCTCGGTCTTCTGGGCGCCGCCCTCGTCGGCTGCGGCGGCGGTACGGCCGAAACCCCGGCGCCGAAGGCGAAGGCGGCCGTCGTCGACAGCCCCTCGCCCCAGCCCAGCGCGGCCGCGCCCGGCCCCAAGCCCGCGCGCGTCCCCGCCGCCCCGCCCACCATGGCGCCCGGACCCGGCGGCCTCACCCCCGTCTACACGCACCGCGCGAAGAGCACCGAGAAGGTCGTCGCGCTCACGTTCGACGCCGACATGACGGCCGACCAGGGGCCCCGCGCCGCGCGCGGCGAGCACTTCGACAACCCCGAGCTCATCGCCACCCTGCGCCGGCTCAAGGTGGACGCGACCGTGTTCATGACCGGCCGCTGGGCGGAGGAGTACCCGGACCAGGCCAAGTCCATCGGCGGCGATCCGCGCTTCGAGATCGCCAACCACTCCTACAGCCACTACTCCTTCTCGTCCCCCTGCTACGGCCTGCCGACCGTCCCCCGGCCCGACATGGCGTCCGACGTTCAGCGCGCCTTCGACGCCTTCCGGGACGCCGGGGCCGTCAACGTCGTCCCGTACTTCCGCTTCCCCGGCGGCTGCTACGACGACGCGGCCCTGCGCGCCCTCGCCCCCGCCGGCGTCACCGCCGTCCAGTGGGACGTCGTCAGCGGCGACGCCTTCGCGAAGGACGCGGACGCCGTCGCCGAACAGGTCCTCGACGGCGTGAAGCCCGGCTCGCTCGTCGTCATGCACTGCACGCGCAGCGCCGCCCCCGTGACCGAGCGGGCGATCCGCCGGATCGTCCCGGAGCTCCGCGCCCGCGGCTACCGCTTCGTCAAGGTCTCGGAACTCATGAGCCGCTGACCCGGCGCCTCACTCCAGACGCGCCGTCGCCCGGCACGCGAGCGCCGCCGTCGCCGCCGCCAGGAGCAGCGCGCCGCCGCAGGCGAGCCAGGGCGGGTCGACGGTCGCCGTGCGGGCCCCGGCGACCAGGACGGTCATCGCGGACTTCGCCGGGGACCCCGTGGTCACGAGCGCGAGGAGGGAGCCGAGGACGAGGGCGGCGAGGGACCAGCCCGGGGCCCGGAGGAAGGGGCGGGAGGCCAGCGCGCCGACGGCGGCGCCCGTCAGGGCACAGGCCAGGGCCGCCGGCAGCCCCGTGAGGACGGCGGCGAGCGGGGTGACCCCGCGCCGGTCGCCGACCGCCGTCACCGCGAGCACGGCGACCGTTCCGACGAGCACCGGCCAGGCGACCCCGGTGAGCAGCGCCGCGAGGTGCGCGCGGCCCCGGCCGGCGGCCGCCGCGACCACGCTCCGGGCGGCGGGCGGCTCCTGGGTGAGACAGATCCGCACGGTCCAGGCGGCCACCGGGAGCAGGGCGGCCGCGGTGAACCCGAGCGCCCCGAGCACCGGCTCGCCGGCCTGGACGCCGACGCCGATGAAGGCCGCGTAGAGGAGCAGCGGTGCCAGCCAGCGCTGGGACCGGAGCAGCAGACCCGACTGGTAGCGCAGGAGCGCCGTCATACCCGTACGCCTTCGGTGCCGAGGTGGTGGATGTGCCAGGACGCGGCGAGCAGTGCGCCGAGGAGGGCGTCGGAGTGCGCCGCGTCGACGGTGAGGACGAGGGTGTCGTCGTCGGTGCCGGGGGCGACCGCGGGGCCGCCGGGCAGGCGTCCGGGAAGCGGTCGCCCGCCGGAGGCGACGATACGGACGGAGGGCCGGGGGGCGGCGGGAGCGGACACCGACAGGGGCACGGCGGGAGCGGGCTCGGGCCTGCCCCTCGAAAGACCGGCCACCGTCGTCCCGGGCCCCGGCCGAGCCTCCCGGAGGCCCACGCCCGTCGCCGCGGGCTCGGGCCCGGCCGCCGGGACTCCGAGCCCCGGCCCCGCGAGCCCGGGAGGCGTCGTCCCCCGTACCCGGCCGCCCTCCACCCCGTACACCGCCGCCGCCTCCCCCTCCAGTCGGCGTGGGTCGTGGTCGACGAAGACGACCGCCGCGCCCGCCGCGAGACGCTCGCGGACGGCGGTGTCCAGCTCGGCGCGGGCACCGGTGTCGAGGCCGGTCCAGGCCTCGTCGAGGACGAGCAGGGCCGGGTCGGCGAGGAGGGCCTGGGCGACGGCGACCTTCTGGCTGGTGCCCTTGGAGAGCTTCGCGAGCCCGGTCCCGGCGTGCTCCTCGACCCCGAAGCGCTCCAGCCACTCCCCCGCCCGGGCCCGCGCCGCCGCCCGGCCGAGGCCGTGGACGCGGCCGAGGTGGACCAGGTAGTCGACGGCCGTGAACGGCAGGGCGACGGGGAAGCGCTCGGGGACGTACGCGGTGCGGGCCGGCCGGCCGGTGACGCGCCCCTCGGTGGGCGCGTCGATCCCGGCGATCAGCCGGAGCAGCGTGGACTTGCCGGTGCCGTTGGTGCCGACGACCCGGACGAGCGCGGCGGCGGGCAGGTCGAGCGAGACCTCCCGCAGCGCCCACGGCCCGCGGAGGCCGTGCCGCCGCCCGACGTGCTCCAGCCTCAATGCGAGGGGTTCTTCTGCGGGGTGAGCTCGCTCGGCCGGACGACGACGAAGCCCTGCCCCTCCAGCTTCAGCTGCACCGCCTCGCCCGAGCCGCCGCGGATCATCGAGCCGAGCGACTGCGAGCGGTGCAGGGAGGTGTGGAGCTGCTCGCTCCAGCCGACGACGGCGTCGGTGTCGACGTACACCGGGGCCTGCGGGGTGACGGGGATGACGATCGGGTTGCCCTCGCACATCAGGGCGATCTTGCCGTGGCCGGTGAAGACGGAGTTGAAGAGGCCGCCGCCGGTCATGCCGGCGCCCTTCACGGTCCTGATGTCGTAGTGGAGCGTGGAGTCGAAGCAGAGCACGTTGCGGCCGTTGACGGTGAAGGCCTCGCCCTGCTCGATCTCGACGATGAAGCAGTTCTGCGCCTCGTGCGCGAACCAGGCCTCGCCCTGGCCGCGTACGGCCATCAGCGGCAGGCCCTCGCCGGTGACGGCGCGCTTGAGGAGGCCGCCGATGCCCTGGCCCTTGCGCTCGAACTGGAGGTCGCCGCGGAAGGCGATCATCGAACCCTGGCGGGCGTGCATCTCGCCGTTCACGGTGTACTTGACCGATTTGGCGTTCTGCAGGGTCATCCCCGGGAAGGCCGCCGCCTCGGCGAGGTGCTCGCCGGCAAAAAGATCGCTCTTCATGAGGGGCATCCTGGCCCGGAAGCGATGATTCCCACAAGAATCGCTCCCGACCTCGATGGCAGACTTGCCGGGTGAGCAGCAACGAGACCGATCTCCGCGACGAGAAGCCCCAGTTCGTCCTCCCCCTGGTCGTCCGGATCGAGCGCGACGCGCCCCCGAGCCGCACCGACGCCCTGGAGACCGCGGCGCGGGCCGTCCTGGAGATCCTGACCGACGACCGTTCCCTCGGCGAGGGCGAGTGGGCACAGGCGATCACCGACTGGCAGGACGCCCGGATCCGCAAGGTGGTGCGCCGGGCGCGCGGCGCGGAGTGGCGCCGCGCGAACACGCTGCCGGGGATCACGGTCACCGGCGCGGAGGCGGAGGTGCGGGTCTTCCCGCCGGTCCCGCTCGACGGCTGGCCCAAGGAGCTCGCGAAGCTCCAGGTCTCGGGCACCGACCTCGACGACCCGGCCGCGCCCGGCCCCGTACCGGAGGGTGCGGCGGTGCTCTGGCTCAACCCGGAGCTCGACATGTCGGCCGGCAAGGCGATGGCCCAGGCAGGACACGGGGCGCAGCTGCTGTGGTGGGCGATGCCGGACGCCGACCGGAAGGCCTGGCGCGAGGCGGGCTTCCCGCTCGCGGTGCGGACCGCGACGGCCGAGGACTGGTCGGAGCTGACGGCGAGCGGCCTCCCGGTGGTGCGGGACGCGGGCTTCACGGAGATCGCCCCGGGTTCGTGCACGGTGGTGTCCGAGGGCGGTACGCGTTTCGCCCCGCAGCTGCGGCTCCCCCGGCCCTGACCGACGGCCACCCCGGCGGGCCGGTGGCCGGGCGGCCGGGTGTCGGACCCGTGCCGTAGCGTGCGGCGGATCGTGCACTTCGAGGAGATCCGCATGTCCGTTCACGCCCGGCTCCGGGCCGCCGTCCCCGCCCCCCTGTCCTCGCCCGAGGCCGGTCCGCCGCAGATCGCGGGCCTGCCGGGGTGCAGGATGCTCGTCCAGGCGAGCGACGAGGAGGTCGTGGCGCAACCCCTGGACGACGTCTTCGCCGCGGTTCCGGCGGCCCGGGTCCGCTTCCCCGCTCCCTGGCCGCGCCGCCGCGGGACCTGGGAGGTGGCGCCGGACGCGAGCCTGGCCGTCTTCGCCGGGGTGCACGCGGTGCGCGCCGTGGAGCCGTCGGGGGCGACGCGCTGGGAGGTCCGGCACGGATGCTGGTACGGCGCGTGCCGGGAGATGCACGAGTCGTACGAGGAGTACGCGGAGGACCGGGACCACCGCTACCCGGACGGGGGTTCGGTCGGCTTCTCCGCGGACGGGAAGCTCGTCTGGGCCCATGTGCGCGGCCCGTTGCCCGAGGGCGAGCTGAACCCGGACACCGTCGACGAATGGCTGGTGGTCGACGCCGCCGACGGTCGCGTGCTCGCCCGTGGCAACGCCGAGGCCGCGGCGGCCGGCAGCTTCCACCTCCCCCACCCGACCGATCCCCGTCGGATGGGCCTCAGCATCGGCGAGGGTCAGGACGGCGCGCCGCTGCGCCTGGGCGACTGGGACGGAGAGCGGCTGGACGTCACGTACGTGGAGGGCGACCTCTGCCTGCTGGACGTGAGTCCCTCGGGCGAGCGGCTCATGACGGTCTCCCACGACCAGGACGAGCTCTCCGTCCGCGACTTCGAAGGCCACCTGGTGGAGGGGCTGGAATGGGACGCCGACTCGGTGCTGCCCCCGCACCCCGACGCCCCGTCGGGCGACGGGGCCGACGAGGACGAGGCGCCCGTCTACTGGGACTGGGCGGGCGGCTTCGTGGACGAGACGACCCTCGTCGTCTCGACGGTGGAGAGCGACGACGAATGGGGCGAGGCCCGGCACTGGCTGCTCGACACCACGGGAACGCACGGACTCCGGCCGGTCGTCTACCCGTCCCCGCCCTCCGGCCTGCCGACCGCACTCGGGTACGGCGCCTGGGCGACGGCGTCCGAGTCCGGTGACGCCCTGCACCTCTGGGGGACGGCCGAAGCTCAAATGAAGCTCTGAACCTCGGCCCCGTGGGGTTCGGATGAGGTCGCCTGGGCCATCACGTGAGGGACTGAGGACCGAAGGAGGGGGACATGACGGAACTCGGCATCGGCATCGGCTGGCGTCCCGAGATCGCGGAGGTGGTGGAGGCGCTGCCCGGCGTCGACTGGGTGGAGGTCGTCGCGGAGAACATCTGCGCGGACCATCTGCCCGACTCCCTGACCCGGCTGCGCGAGCGCGGCGTGACGGTCGTGCCGCACGGCGTCTCGCTCGGGCTCGGCGGCGCGGACCGGCCGGACCCGGCGCGGCTCGCGGCGCTCGGCGAGAAGGCGGTGGCCCTGGGGGCGCCGCTGGTCACGGAGCACATCGCGTTCGTACGGGCCGGGGGGCCGCTCACCGCGACCCCGCTGCTCGAAGCGGGCCACCTGCTGCCCGTGCCCCGCACACGGGACGCCCTCGACGTGCTCTGCGAGAACGTGCGCATCGCGCAGGACGCGCTGCCCGTGCCGCTCGCCCTGGAGAACATCGCGGCCCTGATCGCCTGGCCGGGCGAGGAGATGACGGAGGGGCAGTTCCTGGCGGAGCTGGTGGAGCGTACGGGGGTACGGCTCCTCGTCGACGTCGCCAACCTGCACACCAACCACGTCAACCGGGGCGAGGACCCGGCGCGGGCCCTGTCCGAGCTGCCGGTCGAGGCGATCGCGTACGTGCACGTGGCGGGTGGTGTCGAGCGGGACGGTGTCTGGCACGACACCCACGCCCACCCGGTACCGCCCGCCGTCCTCGACATCCTGTCGGACCTCACGTCGCGGGTGTCCCCGCCGGGGGTACTGCTGGAACGGGACGACGACTTCCCGCCGACGGAGGAGCTGGCGGCGGAACTGGAGGCGGTGGCCTCTGTGGGCATACGTTCCGCAAGGGCGGAACGGGTGGGCACGGCCCACGCGCACGGCGCCCGTCCGCTGGTACCCGCACCCCGACGGCCGTCCCTGCTGATCGGCGCCGGCGCGAGGGCCTCGGGCGGCCCGATGCCGAGCGCCGCCCCCACCCTCCACGACCCCGCCCCGCGAGAAGGCGCCCGCCAGCGCCTGGCCGTGACCCAAGCCGCCCTCCTCTCCGCGCTCGTCGCCGGCACCCCCGTCCCCGAAGGTTTCGACACCCGTCGGATCGGGGTCCAGAGCCGCGCCCTCGCGGCCAAGCGGGCCGGGGTCGTGGCGAAGGTCGCGCCGGAGCTGCCGGAGATCCTCGGCAAGGGCTTCCGGCCCGCGTTCCTCGCGTACGCCCGGTCCCGTCCCATGACCGGCGGCTACCGCCGGGACGCGCTCGACTTCGTCGAGCACCTGCTGCTCGCCGGCCGGCCGGAGGACCCGGTGGCACGGCGGCGGCTCACGGAGTGGTGGCAGGACCGTTCCGGCAGCCGCCCGCCGGGCCGTGCCACCCGGCTCGTACGGGCCGCCCGCCACGCCCTCGTACGGAGATGACCGTGAACTTCCTCCTCGTCCTCGTCTACCTCGCGGGCGCCGTCGGCATCGCCCTCGTCATCACCCGGGTCGTCCGGACGCGCGGCGGTCCCGGCGGGCCCGTCCACGACCGGTACGAGGTCGCCTTCCTCAACGGCGGCCCGGCCCGCGTCGTCGACACCGCGCTCGCCGCCCTCCAGGCGGACGGCAGGATCGCGATCGGCGGCCCCGGCATCGTCGCGGTCGTCCGCCCCACCGCGTACGACCCGGTGGAGCGCGCCGTCCTCCAGGAGCACGCCGCCGCGCCGCACGGGGCCCTGCACCATCTGCGTCTCGGTGTGATGCGGCACCCTGCGGTCCAGGAGATCGGCGACGGCCTCGCGGCGCGGGGGCTGATCGTCGCACCGGCGACGCGGCGGACCACGGCCCGCTGGTGTGCCGCCCTCGGTCTGACGGCCTTCGTGCTCTTCCCGGTCTCGATCCTCCTCACCGTGATCGACTTCGCTGGCGACCCGGAGTTCCGGCTCCCGTTCGTCATCAAGGTGCTGCCGGTGCTGCTCGCCGCCGGGATCACCGCGATCGTCTGCGGCTCGATCTCCGCCGGGCAGGTCACCTCGGCCGGCCGCCGTGCGGTCTTCGCGTACGGACGGGCGCACGGCCATCTCGCCGACGCCGGGCATCTCGTGGCCCTGCACGGGCTGCGGGCCGTGCCGGATCCGGTGCTCCGGGAGCAGCTCGTCGCCGCCGCCCGGTTCTACGGGCCGCCGCGGCGGCGGAACGGGCGCCGCGGGCGGCCCTCGCCGTCGCCGTCGCACTTCTCCTCCTCGGACGCGGCCGTCCTCGGGGTGGCGACCGAGTGGTGCGCGACCAACAGCTCCTGCGGAGGAGGGGGCGGGAGCTCCTGCTCGGGTGGTGGGAGCTCTTGTTCGGGCGGCGGCGGTTCCTGCTCGTCCGGGTCCTGTTCCTCCGGTTCCTGCTCCGGAGGCGGATCGAGCTGCGGCAGCTCCGGAGGCGGGTCGAGCTGCGGAAGCTCCAGCTCGTGTTCGAGTTCGAGCTCCAGCTCGTGTTCCAGCTCCAGCGGCTGAGGGCCGATCGGGTGGCGGGCGTGCCCCTCGTCCCGTAGAACCGGGGCATGATCTGGGTTCCGCTCCTCCTGGTGGCGTACGTCGTGGCCAGTGTCGGCTGCGTGCGGGTGTGCCGTGCCTCGCTCGCCGCCGACCGCCCGCACGGGTCGCCCGGCGGTGCGCGGGAGCTCACCGTGTGCGAGGCGGCCTACCTCGCCGGCGGCCCGCTCCGGGTCATCGATCTGACCCTGGTGTCGATGCACCGGTCGCGGCGGCTGCTGCTCGCCCACACCGGCTGGGCGACGGTCGTGGACGCGACCGGCGGGGACGAGCTGGAGCGCGCGGTGCTGGCGGCCATCGGGCCCGGCGGGCAGTCGCCGATCCCCGCCGTCCGTCCGGTGGTCGCCGACGCCGAGTCCGTACGCCTCCTCGCGGACGATCTCGTCGGCCGGGGGCTCGCCGTGTCCGAGGAGGGCCGCCGGGAGATCGCGGCGGGGATGCGGGCGGTGCGGGCGGGGTTCCTGCTGACGCTGGTGCTGGGGACGGCCGCGGCGCTCCTGGTGCCGGCGGCCGACCGGTCCCTGGTCGTCGCCGCGTTCGCGCTGCCGCTGGTCGGGTCGGGGCTCTGCCTGCTGATCGGCCGGGCCGAGGTGTATCCGTACACCCGCTGGGCGTCACCGGCCGGGCAGCGGCTGCTCTCCGGGCTCTCGCGGACCGATCCGCTGACCGCCCTCGCGACGCGCGGTCCCGCCGTCCTCGAACCGGAGCTCCGCGCGGCCCTGGAAGGCTGAAGCACGATCGGAGAAGGTCCCGGAAATGACGCCGGTGCGGCGCGCGTGACGCGCGCCGCACCCGGAGCCGGACCCGGTGTCGCTGGAGCGGCGGGCAATGGTGCCGCCCGCCGTCTGATCTTCCGGGTCAAGGGGTGGCGCGCCCGGCCGGGAGCCGGGCGCGCCACCAGGTTTCGTACGGCCGTCAGGCCAGGCCCGCCACCAGGTCGGCGACGCTCTTGCGGCGGCCGGTGAAGAACGGGACCTCCTCGCGGACGTGCATCCGCGCCTCGGAGGCGCGCAGGTGGCGCATGAGGTCGACGATGCGGTGCAGCTCGTCGGCCTCGAAGGCGAGGAGCCACTCGTAGTCGCCGAGCGAGAAGGAGGCGACCGTGTTGGCACGGACGTCCGGGTAGCCGCGGGCCATCTTGCCGTGGTCGGCGAGCATGCGGCGGCGGTCCTCGTCCGGCAGCAGGTACCAGTCGTAGGAGCGCACGAAGGGGTACACCGAGACGTAGTCGCGCGGGTTCTCGTCGGCCAGGAAGGCCGGGATGTGCGACTTGTTGAACTCGGCCGGGCGGTGCAGCGCCATGTTCGACCAGACCGGCTCCAGGGCGCGGCCCAGCTTGGTGCGGCGGAAGAGGTTGTACGCCTCCTGGAGCTCGTCGCTCGTCTCGGCGTGCCACCAGATCATGACGTCGGCGTCGGCGCGCAGACCGGAGAGGTCGTACGTGCCGCGGATCGTGATGTCCTTGGCCGCGAGCTGGTCGAACAGCTCCTGGACCTCGTCGGCGTAACCGCCGCGGTCCTCGGGGAGAACGTCGCGCAGCTTGAAGACGGACCACAGGGTGTAGCGGATGACCTCGTTGAGGTCCTTCGCCTTCTTACCGGCGTTCGGGATCTTTTCGGGCGCACTCATACGCCTATTCTCGCCCGTCACGAGGAGTGCCCCGCACCGGGGTGCCCCGTTCCCGACGTGGCGATGATCTCGTCGGCCGCGCGGTGGGCCGAGGCGATGCAGGCGGGGATGCCGACGCCGTCGTACGCGGCGCCCGCGAGCCGCAGTCCGGGGAGGGCGGCGACGGCCGCGCGGACGCGGGCGACGCGGGCGAGGTGGCCGACGGGGTACTGGGGCAGGCCGTCGATCCAGCGGGTGACCGTGCTCGCGACCGGGTGTGCGGAGAGGCCGGTGGCGGCGGCGAGGTCCTTGAGGGAGGCGTCGACGAGGTCGGAGTCCTCGCGGTGGAGCTGCTCCTCCTCGCCGTGGCGGCCGACGGAGGTGCGCAGCACGAACAGGTCGGGGGCGCTGTCGGAGACCCACTGCCACTTCCGGCCGGAGAACGTGGAGGCCTTGACGGTGTGGCCGTCGACGGGCGGCACGAGGAACCCGGAGCCCGGCAGGGCGGGCACGTCGGAGCGGCGGAAGGCGAGGGTGATCAGGGCCATGGAGGCGTAGTCGATCGCGTCGAGCTCGGCGGCGGCGGCCGGGGCGTGGCCGCCGAGGAGTCCGGCGGCGGTGCCGGCGGGGGTGGCGAGGACGACGGCGTCGGCGTCGAAGGTCCGGCCCCGGGTCACCACCTGCCAGCCGGTGGCGCCGGTGCGGACCAGGGCGTTCACTGGCGTGCCGGTGAGGATCTCGCCGCCGGCGGCGCGGATCGCCGCGGCGACCGCGCCGGGGAGGGTGCCGATGCCGCCCGCGATGCCGAGGAAGACGGCGCCGCCCAGGCCGGTGGCGGCGCCCGCCACGTCGGCGGGGGTGGCGGCGCCGGCCCGCTGGACGGCGTGGACGGCGGCGGTGAGCGTGGGGTGGACGCGGGCGGCCTCGAAGAGGGCGGGGACGGCGGCCTTCATCGAGATGCGGTGGGCGTCACCGGCGTACACCCCGCCGAGGAGGGGTTCGACGAGCCGGTCCACGACCTCGTGGCCCATGCGCGCGGCGACGTACGCGCCGATGGCGATGTCCTCGCCGATCTCGGTCGGCGGCAGCTCCAGGTCGCCGCCGATGCGGCGCACGCCCTCGGGGGAGAGGAGCCCCTCGACGGCGGCGGGGTCGCCGGGGACGCCCATGACGTGGCCCTTCGGCATGGGGACCAGCTCGCCGCGGGACCAGACGGAGGCGGTGGTGGTCGCGGGGGCCTGGAGCCGGTCGCCGAGGCCGACGGCCCGGGCGAGGGCGACGGCCTCGGGGCGGCGGGCGAGCAGCGACTCGGCGCCGAGGTCGACGGGCGCGCCCGCGATCTCCCCGGCGAGGAGCTTCCCGCCGAGCCGTCCTCCGGCTTCGAGGAGGGTCACCCGGTGGCCGGCGAGGGCCAGTCGGTGGGCGGCGGCGAGTCCGGCGATCCCGCCTCCGGCGACGACGACATGAGGCCCGGCCTGCTGTCCCGTGGTGTCCGCGTTCATGGCACCACTCTCTCAAATCGCCCGCCCGCTCCCGTTCCGAGGCCGGACCGTGACCGCATCGCTACCGCCGGAGGGCAACCCGCGCCGGGGGCCGTACGTCCAAAGGGCATCACTCGTCACCACCCTGGGGGGATCCTCGTGCGGGCAGCAAGAACGAGAACGACGGCCGCGGTCCTGCTGGCGGCCTCACTGGTCCTGACCGGCTGCGGCGCGGGCGCCGGGGACACGGCCTCGGACGGCAAGGGGGGCATGGCGGCGGCGGAGCCCGCCGACGCGGGCGCCGCGGACCGCTCGGCCGCCGCGGGGGCCGCCGGGAAGCCCGCGTCGAAGACGTCGGCCGGGCAGCACGTCATCCGTACCGCCTCGCTCTCCGTGGAGGTGAAGGACGCGGCGAAGGCCCTGGTCACGGCCCGCCGGGTGGCGACGGACGCGGGCGGCCACGTGGAGAACGAGTCGACGGAGCGCGTCGACGACGCGTCCCTCGCCTCGCAGATCGTGCTGCGGGTGCCGCAGGAGCGGTACGACTCCGTCCTCACCGAGCTCGCGGGCACCGGGAAGCTCCTCGACCGCAAGGCGGACGCCAAGGACGTCACCGACCAGGTGGTGGACGTGGAGAGCCGGATCGCCACCCAGCGGGCGAGCGTGGCGCGGGTGCGGGCCCTGATGGACCGGGCGGAGAAGCTGTCCGACGTGGTGACCCTGGAGGGCGAGTTGAGCCGCCGTCAGGCGGACCTGGAGGCGCTGCTCGCCCAGCAGTCCTCGCTGAAGGACCGGACGACGATGGCGACGATCACCCTGCGGCTCTCCGAGAAGGAGAAGCCGCCCGCCGAGGAGCGGGAGGAGGGCCGTCCCGGCTTCGGGGACGCCCTGAGCGGCGGCTGGAACGCGCTGGTGGGCGCGGCGGCCTGGATCGGGATCGTCCTGACCGCCCTGGCCCCGTGGCTGGCGGTCGCCCTGGTCGTCCTCGTCCTGTGGCGCCGTCTCGTCCGGCCGCGCCTCGCGGGCCGCCCCCGGCCGAAGGCCCCGGCCCCCGTCCTGCCGGACACCCCGCGGAACGCCGCCGGAGCGCCCACGGCGCCCGCGGCTCCGGCAGCTCCGGTGACTCCCGCGACTCCCGCGACTCCGGCAGCTCCCGCGGCTCCGGCGGCTCCGGCGGCTTCCGAGCCGGGGCCGGCCGCCGGGTCTCCGAAGCCTCCCCGCCCCCGGGAGACCCCCGAGAAGTAGTTCCGTCCCATCATGAGACCCATGAGTCTCATGAGCGAACGACTGGTGATCATCGGCGGCGACGCGGCGGGCATGTCCGCCGCGTCGCAGGCACGTCGGTTCAGGTCCCCCGACGAGCTGGAGATCGTCGCCTTCGAGCGCGGGCGCTTCTCCTCGTACTCGGCCTGCGGCATCCCGTACTGGGTCGGCGGGGACGTGGCCACGCGCGGGGAGCTGATCGCGCGCTCCCCCGAGGAGCACCGCGCCCGTGACATCGACCTGCGGACGCGGACCGAGGTGACGGAGATCGACGTCCCGGGGCAGCGGGTCCGCTCGCGGGACCTGGAGGCGGGCACGGAGGCGTGGACGGGCTTCGACAAGCTGGTGATCGCGACCGGGGCCCGGCCGCTGCGCCCGCCGCTGCCGGGGATCGACGCGCCCGGGGTGCACGGGGTGCAGACCCTCGACGACGGCCAGGCGCTGCTCGACTCGCTGTCCGCGACGCCGGGGCGGCGGGCGGTCGTCGTCGGCGCCGGGTACATCGGGGTGGAGATGGCGGAGGCCCTGCTGAACCGGGGCTACGAGGTGACGGTGCTGACCCGGGGCGAGCAGCCGATGGCCACCCTCGACCCGGACATGGGGCGGCTCGTGCACCGGGCGATGGACGGTCTGGGAATCAGGACGGTCGTCTCCGCGCCGGTGACGAAGATCCTGACGGGAGCGGACGGCCGGGTGCGGGCGGTGGCGACGGAAGCGAACGAGTACCCGGCGGACGTGGTGGTGCTCGGCACGGGCGTGGAGCCGGAGACCTCGCTCGCCCGGGCGGCGGGGCTGCCCCTCGGGGTGTACGGCGGGCTGCTCACCGATCTGTCGATGCGGGTGCGGGGGCAGGGGAACATCTGGGCCGGCGGCGACTGCGTGGAGGTCCTGGACCTGGTCTCGGGCCGAGAGCGGCACGTGCCGCTGGGCACGCACGCGAACAAGCACGGTCAGGTGATCGGGGCGAACGTGGGCGGCGGTTACGCGACCTTCCCGGGTGTCGTGGGCACGGCGGTGTCGAAGGTGTGCGACCTGGAGATCGCGCGGACGGGCCTGCGGGAGAAGGACGCCCGGGAGGTGGGGCTGCGGTTCGTGACGGTGACGGTCGAGTCGACGAGCCGGGCGGGCTACTACCCGGGGGCCGCGCCGATGACGGTGAAGATGCTGGCCGAGCGGCGCACGGGCCGGCTGCTCGGGGTGCAGATCGTGGGCCGGGAGGGCGCGGCGAAGCGGGTGGACATCGCGGCGGTGGCGCTCACCGCGGGGATGACGGTGGAGGGGATGACGGCCCTGGACCTGGGGTACGCGCCGCCGTTCTCGCCGGTGTGGGACCCGGTGCTGATCGCGGCGCGGAAGGCGGCGGGGGCCGTTCGGGCGGCGGACTGACCCTAGCGGCGGACTCACGCGCGGTGACGGGTTGCGGCCGGTGGATCACCGTGCGTGACTCTTCGCATGATCAGACACAGCGTGCGTGCGCTCTGCGCCGCCTCCCTCGTCATCGCCCCCGTCGCCCTGGCCGCGGCCCCCGCCCACGCGCAGACGACGTGCACCGTCAACGGGGTCTCCGTCTCCCCCGACCCCATGGGCGTGGTGAACGGCACCGCCGGCCGCGACTACATCGTGTGCTCGGAGGTGGCCGCCGGCAACACGGTCAACGGCCTCGGCGGCGACGACTACATCGTGGTGAACGGCCCGGTCTTCGGCCACGTCGACGGCGGCACGGGCCGCGACTACATCTCGGCCCGGTCCGTCGGGGCCGGCGGCCTCGTCGAGGGCAGCCCGGACTCGGACTACATCGTCGTCGGGGGCACGGTGGCCCCCGGCGGGATCGTCCGCGGCAACACCGGCAACGACTACCTCAGCGTCGACACCAACAACGGGACGACCAACGGCGGCGACGGCTTCGACGTCTGCCGGGTGCGAACGGGCAACAACCCGCCCATCAACTGCGAGTTCTGACCGCACCCGGCATACGCCACGCGGACGGCTCCCTCAGCGGGCCGTCCGCGTGTGCACGTACTCGACGAGACGGCTCAGCGCGTCCGGGTCCATCGCCGGCATGACGCCGTGGCCCAGGTTGAAGACGTGCCCCTCCAGGCCCTCGGCGGCGGCCAGGACCTCGTCGGCCTTGGCCTCCACGACCTCGCGCGAGGCGAAGAGCACGGCCGGGTCCAGGTTGCCCTGGAGGGCCTTGCCGGGGCCGACGCGGCGGGCGGCCTCGTCGAGGGGGACGCGCCAGTCGACGCCGACGACGTCCGCGCCGGCCTCGCCCATCAGGCCGAGGAGCTCACCCGTACCGACACCGAAGTGGATGCGCGGCACGCCGTAGCCCGCGACGGCGTCGAAGACCTTGGTGGAGGCCGGCATCACCGAGCGGCGGTAGTCGGCGGGGGCGAGGGCGCCGACCCAGGAGTCGAAGAGCTGCACGGCGGAGGCGCCGGCCTCGATCTGGACCTTGAGGAAGGCCGAGGTGATCTCGGCGAGGCGGTCGAGCAGGTCGGCCCAGAGCTGCGGGTCGCCGTACATGAGCGCCTTGGTGTGCTCGTGGCTGCGCGACGGACCGCCCTCGACGAGGTAGCTCGCGAGGGTGAAAGGCGCGCCGGCGAAGCCGATGAGCGGGGTGTCGCCCAGCTCCTCGGTGAGCATGCCGATGGCCTCGGTGACGTAGTGGACGTCCTCGGGGGTGAGGTCGCGCAGCCGGGCCAGGTCGGCGCGGGTGCGGATCGGGTCGGCGACGACCGGGCCGACGCCGGGCTTGATGTCGAGGTCGAGGCCGATGGCCTTGAGCGGGACGACGATGTCGCTGAAGTAGATGGCGGCGTCGACCTTGTGGCGGCGCACCGGCTGGAGCGTGATCTCGGTGACCAGCTCGGGCCGCATGCACGACTCGAGCATGGGGATGCCCTCGCGGACCTTCAGGTACTCGGGGAGGGAGCGCCCGGCCTGTCGCATGAACCAGACGGGGGTGTGGGGCACCGGCTCGCGTCGGCACGCCTTGAGAAACGCGGAGTCGTACGTCCGCGACTGCTGCTTCGTCTGCTGGCCCTGCGGGCTGTCCATGGCACTCACGCCCAAATCTTCGCATGTGGCGAGAAGCCGCTCGTCCGGGCCGGGTGTCCCTCCCTGCGCGAAGGCCCCGTTCCGCCTACTCTTCCCCGCATGGCTGCGGCTCAGGGACATTTTTCCGATCATTCCGACGGCGATCGAGGGACGGACGAAACGGCGGACAGTACGGAGGCGAATCCGGTTCCGCCCGCGTTCCGGCGGGCGGTGGAGGCCTTGCGGTCGGCGAGGCTGCGGTCCGAGATCGAGATCGACCCGACCAGGCCGCCGCAGCGGCTCGCCCCGTACGCGTACGCGGTGGAGGCGGCCGTCGTGGAGGGCGAGGAGGACCTGGCGGACGGGCGGCTCGTGCTGCTGCACGACCCGGACGGCCACGAGGCCTGGAAGGGCACGTTCCGTCTGGTGACCCTGGTCCGGGCGGAGCTGGAACCGGAGATGGCGGCGGACCCGCTGCTGCCCGAGGTGTGCTGGTCCTGGCTGACGGGGGCGATGGAGGCGCGGGGGCTCGCGTACGGGGAGGCGAGCGGGACCGTGACGATGGCGGGCTCGCACTACTTCGGCGGGCTCGCGGACCGCAGGCCGGCGACCCAGATCGAGATCCGGGCGTCCTGGACCCCGCGCGAGGGCCTGGGCGGGGTGCCGGACACGGGGGCGCACCTGGCGGCCTGGTGCGATCTGCTCTGCCAGATCGCGGGACTGCCGCCCGCGCCGGCGGATCCGGGGGCGGGGACGGTGACGGGCGCGGGGGTCGTCTCACTGCCCCAGCGCCGGGGGCCGCAGGGGGCCTGAGGGGCCGCAGGGGGCCTGAGGGACCTGAGGACCCTCGGGCCGGCCTGAGGGGTCTCGGGCTCCGGGCTCCGGGCTCCGGGCCGGCCCGTGGACCTCTCCGGAAAGAGCGCTCCGGCCCCATCGGAAGGGTGCCCCGGCACTCCCTCGTGGGGGTGAAGAGGCGGGGCCCGCTCGTAGGATGATCGATCACGCGTCCGAATTGCCCTAATTATTACTCACCAAATCGTGATCTTTCCCTAAAGGCGGGCGGCCCGGCTGCCGAAGGAGTCAGTGACCCCTTCACAGCACGGGTTCGCCCCCGGCTTCTTCCCCGAGCCGGCTCCGTCCCGCACCCTTCCCCCCAGGAGGCCTGGTGTCCGTTCTCCTCGAGCAGCCCGCAAGCCTGGTCGCCTACCGCCCGAACAAGCCGACGGCCATGGTCGTCGTGGCCGATCCGCGCGTCCGTTCCACCGTGACCCGCCACCTGTGGGCCCTTGGAGTACGCGACGTGATCGAGGCTTCGTCCATCGCGGAGGCCCGTCCCCGCGTCGGCAACCCGCGCGACATCTGCGTTGCCGACGTCCATCTGCCCGACGGCAGCGGCCTGACGCTGCTGTCCGAGACCCGCGCGGCGGGCTGGCCCAACGGCCTCGCCCTCTCCGCCGCCGACGACATCGGCGCCGTGCGCAACGCCCTGGCGGGCGGCGTGAAGGGCTACGTCGTCACCGGCACCCGGACCAACATCGGTCACCCGACCCGCCCCGGCGCCGCCCCCATCGGCGCCGCGGCGGCCCGCCTCGGCCACCGCCGCCCCCCGGGTGCCCCGAGCCACCCGGGCGGCTACCGCGAGCTCTCCGGCCGTGAGGTCGAGGTGCTGCGGCTCGTCGCGGAGGGCCAGTCGAACAAGGCGATCGGCGTCTCCATGGGCCTCTCCGCCCTCACCGTCAAGAGCCACCTCGCCCGCATCGCCCGCAAGCTGGGCACCGGCGACCGCGCCGGCATGGTCGCGGTGGCCCTGCGGACGGGGATCATCCACTGACGGCCGGTGGACACGGGCCCGCGCCTGTCGGCGGAACGTTCCGTCGACAGGCGCTTGCCGTTCACCGATACCCTTGACACGTGACCGACGCCCAAGAGACCGCAGCAGACACAGCACTGCGCACCACCGGGGGCGGCCCCCCGGACGACGATGTCCCTGCGAATGGGCTTCCGATCCCGTTGCTGGAGCCCCGCGAGGGGGTGCCGCCCGTCGTCGAGACCGAGGAAGCCCTCGCCGAGGTGATCGCCGCGTTCGCCGCCGGGAGCGGTCCCGTGGCCGTGGACGCCGAGCGCGCCTCCGGCTACCGCTACGGCCAGCGCGCCTATCTCGTCCAGCTCCGCCGCGAGGGCGCGGGCACCGCGCTCATCGACCCCGTCGGCTGTCCCGACCTCTCGGGGCTCGGCGAGGCGCTCACCGGGACCGAGTGGATCCTGCACGCCGCGACCCAGGACCTCCCGTGCCTGCGCGACATAGGCATGCTTCCCACCTCGCTCTTCGACACCGAGCTGGCCGGCCGCCTCGCGGGCTTCCCGCGGGTCGGCCTCGGCGCGATGGTCGAGTCCGTCCTCGGCTACGCCCTGGAGAAGGGCCACTCCGCGGTCGACTGGTCGACCCGTCCGCTGCCCGACCCGTGGCTGCGGTACGCGGCGCTCGACGTCGAGCTCCTCGTCGACCTGCGCGACGCGCTGGAGAAGGAGCTGGACCGGCAGGGCAAGCTGGAGTGGGCCCGCCAGGAGTTCGACGCGATCGCCTCGGCCCCGCCCGCCCCGCCGCGCAAGGACCCGTGGCGCCGCACCTCCGGCATGCACAAGGTGCGCCGCCGGCGTCAGATGGCGGTCGTACGGGAGCTGTGGACGGCCCGCGACAAGGTCGCCCAGCGGCGCGACGTCTCCCCCGGCAAGGTGCTGAGCGACGCGGCGATCGTGGAGGCGGCGCTCGCGGTGCCGGTGAACGTGGCCGCGCTCACCACGCTGCCCGGCTTCGGCAACCGGATGGGCCGCCGTCAACTGGAGCAGTGGCAGGCCGCGGTGGACCGCGCCCGGGCCCTCCCGGAGAGCGAGCTGCCCCAGCCGGGCCAGCAGGTGGCGGGCCCGCCCCCGCCGCGCGCCTGGGCGGACAAGGACCCGGTCGCGGCGGCCCGCCTCGCGGCGGCGCGCGCGGCGGTCTCGGCGCTCGCGGAGGAGCTGAACCTCCCGCAGGAGAACCTGATCACCCCGGACACCGTGCGCCGGCTCTGCTGGGAGCCGCCGTCCCCGGGCACCCCGGACGCGATCGCCGCCGCGCTGAGCGGGTACGGCGCCCGGCCGTGGCAGGTGGAACTGGTGACTCCGCTGCTGGTGAAGGCGTTGGCCGCCCAGGCCTGACCCGTACGAATCGGAGGGACCCCCGGCGTCGGACGCCAGGGGTCCCTCCGTCGTACCACCGGTGATCCGCCGTGCGACCGGCTCCGAAGCCGCCCGGTCAGCGGCGCGAACGGGCTGCCTTCAGAAGCTGCGCGAGGACGGACGACGCGGCCCGCCGCCGCGCGGGGCTCGTCGACCACACAGCCGGCAGGACCACCCCGATGATGATCACGAGGACGGACAGCAGCATCAGCCCCACCGGCGAGAACGGGGATCCGGACATGAGCACTCCTCTCGTCGTGCCGCGACTCTGCCGCGGTACGACACGACTCTGCGGCGCCGACGCGGCGCAGCGGCCGTCCGCCGAAGAACTCCGAAACACCGGGCCGTCACCCCAGGTCAGGCCATAGGCTGAGCGGCCGGGGATCGAAGGCGTACGAACTTCGGGGGGCCGTGACGATGGATGCGCCGAGCGCTGTCGGCAACTTCTGCGCGACCCTGCGCCGTCTCGTCCACGGCTGCGACATCCCCCAGACGGATCTCGCCCGGACCCTGCGCCGCGCCGATTCGACCATCTCGGAACTGCTCTCGGGGCGGCGGACCACACCGCCGAAGCTGGACCTCGTCCTGGAGATCGTGCGGTACTGCAGGGACCACGCCGAGAACCGCCCACCGGGGCTCTCCGTGGACCCCGCCTGGTGGCGGCTGCGACATGCGGAGCTGGAGCACGTCACCGAGCACGCCGCCGAGACGTCCCGCCCCCTCCCGCCCGTACCTCCTCCGGCCGTCGACCCACAGGTCCTGCTGGAGGCCGAGAGGCTCACCTTCGCGGACGCGGTCGGCGTCCTGTGGACGGGCCGGGACCCCGACGGGGAAGTCGCCCAACGGCTCCTGGAGCCGCTCACGCTCAGCGGCTCCGCCCCGCCGGAAGACGTGAGCGAGCTCCTCCAGGACCTTCCCGGGCGGATCCGTGCCGCCCGCGGAACGGCCCGGACCGCCCTGCTCTGCGCGGCGGACGTCGTGGTCCACGTCGCGGCCTTCTGCGAGGCGGTCCGATCCTCCGGCATCGCCCCGGGCCCCGACTGGGGGGCCGGAGCCACGGAGCTCACCACCGAGGTGATCGGCGAGCTGGACCAGGTCGACCTCGGCTCCGCCCGGGTCCGAGACGCGCGGGAGTTACGGAACGAGATCACCGCGTCCTACCGGGCGGCGAGCGAGATCGTGCACGGGGCCGGCGACGCCGCGGGCCAGGACCCCGAGGCCCTGGCTCGGCAGGCCACACGGAACTACGACCGGCTGATGGCCCCGCTGACCTGGGCCTGCCCGGAGCTGCGGCTGACCTCGGAGACCAGCCCGCCGGTGGAGGAGCAGGACGAGCCGCCGTACGAGGGCGCCGGTCTCGGCCGTCTGGGCGAACTGCTCACCGAGTTCGCCGACGGCGGGAAGCCCCCCGCCCGGCATTCCGCGCGGCTGCGCGGGCCCATCGCATCGCTGGAGGGAGCCGGAGCCGTCCTCCCCACGCTCGCCGAGGCGTACGTGGATCCGTCCTTCCGTCTCGCACCGCATCCCGTCGACCGTGATCTGGCGAGCGACGAGTGGTGGGCACGACAGCCGCTCCGGGACGACCTCGGCTCCTTCCTCGCGACCCATCTCCTGACGGCCCGGGCCGTGCGGGCCCCTCTGCTCGTCCTCGGGCATCCCGGCTCCGGGAAGTCCCTGCTCACTAAGTTGATCACGGCCAGGCTCCCCGAGGACGAGTTCTTCTGCGTCCGGGTCGAGCTGCGTCACGTTCCCGCCGACGCCGATGTCCAGGCGCAGATCGAGGCGGAGCTGCTCCGTGCCACTGGACGGCGCACCCCTTGGCCGGACGCGGTCGACGCGGAGTCCGGGGTCCTGCGCGTCGTCCTGCTCGACGGCTTCGACGAGCTGCTCCAGGCAGGGGCCCAACGCCTGGACGTCGGCCGCCAGTGGAACTACCTCCGGGACATCGAACTTTTCCAGGAGCGGGAGGCCGAGTGGGGCCGCCCGACGGTCGTGATCGTCACGAGCCGTACGGTGGTGGCCGACCGCGTCCACACCCCGGCAGCGACGACGGTGCTGCGCCTCGAACCCTTCGACGACGCCCGGATCGACCGCTGGCTGGCCGTCTGGGGGCGGGCGAACCACCGCTCCGGCCTGTGCCACCGGACCGGGCCCCTGACCCGCGACGCTCTGGTGTCCCACCACGAGCTGGCCAGGCAGCCCCTGTTGCTGCTGATGCTCGCGCTGTACGACACGACGGGCGGCCCCCTGCTCAGGGAGCGTGGGGCCGAGACGGGGCGCGTCGAACTGTACGAGCAGCTGCTGCGCGAATTCGTACGTCGCGAGGTCGTCCGCCGACAGGACCCCATGCCACCGGGCGAGGAGGAGTCGACGGTCGAAAGGGAGCTACTGCTCCTCGGGACGGTCGCGATGGGCATGTTCAACCGGCGGGGCCAGAGCATCATGGCGAAGGACGCCGAACGTGATCTCGCGGTGCTGTCGGGCGAACGCGGCTCGCCCCTGCTGTTCGGCCGCTTCTTCTTCGTGCACGAGTCACAGGCGGTGGCGGCCGAGGAGGAGATCCGCTCCTACGAGTTCCTGCACGCCACCTTCGGCGAGTACCTGGTGGCCCGGGTGGTCTGCCGCGAACTGGGCCGGGTCGTCGCGTCCACCGAAGACGCGAAGAGGGGGAGCGCCGACCCGGGCTCCACGGAGCCGGACGACGATCGCCTGCGCGCCCTGCTCTCCGCCGTCCCGCTCACCGATCGCGTCGAGGTGCTGCGCAACGCGGCGGAGCTGCTGCGTCGGGGCGGTGCCGAACACGGCACGTCCCTGATCGGAGCGTTGCGCGTCCTGTTCGCGCGGGTGCTCGACGGTTCCGGGACCGGTGCCGGTCTTGCCTACCTTCCGCTGCCGCAGAGCCGGACGGAACGCGACGCCGTCTACGGCGCGAACCTGCTCCTGCTCGCCGTGCTGTGCGCGGGAGAGGAGGGACTCGCGGCGTCCGCCTTTCTGTCGGCGGACGCCGCGGTGGAACGTTGGTGGCGCTGTGCCCACCTGTGGCGGTCGCAGCTCGGCGAGTCGTCGTGGAACGCTCTCTCCCGGGCCCTCGTCCTGCGCGGGCGGTTCGCCGACGGCGAGGTCGTCCCCCGTGATCTTCGTCTTTCCCTGCGCGGCGACGGCGGCACGGGCCCCGACGAGCCGGACCGGACGGTGTCCATGTGGCGGCACGGGCCGCGGTCGTTCCGGGTGGAACCCGGCGTCGAGGTGAACGAGGCCGTCCGGAGGATCGCCTTCCTCGGCGACGCGGCGGCGGGGCACCTGGTGCACGCGGTCCTGCCCCTGCTGGAACTGCTCCCCGGGACCGTCGACACGTATCACGCGGCCCCGGACGGCCGGGCCCGGTCCATGGCCCACGCACTGCTGAGCCTGGTCTGCGGGGCCGACGGGCGGCCGAACGCCCGCTCCGTCGCGTACGAGGAGCTGGCGTCGGCGCTGCACCGATTACCGGACGTCACCGTCGCGCGGATGACCGACCTGCTCGCGCGCCACCTCGTTCAGGACGCCCCCCGCCTGCCGGGCGCCACCGTCCTCACCGTTCTGAAGGTCCTGACCACGCCGGTCCCCGGGCGTCCGACACCGGACGTGGCAGCGGGAACTTGGGCGGCCCTGCTCAGCTGTACGGAGGCGGCGGCCTGGCGCGCGGACGTCCCGCCCGAGGAGTGGGCGAGGATCGCGTCGTCTCTCGGCCTGCTGCTCACACGCGAGGACCTGCGCCGTCGGGAGCACCGGGGCGCCGACACCGCCCGGGCCCTGACGACCGCGTTGCGCGAGGCCGGAAGCACTCGGCTGTGGCACGCGACGCTGCCCGGGCGGCGTTCCGGCGATCAGCTGCTCGACGCCGCGCTACGGACGTCGGCCCGGCGGCCAGGGCCGGCGCGCGATCCCGGGACGGTCGTCGGCGCGCTGCGGATGGCCAGGGAGCTGGGGCGGTCCGAGTGGCTCTCGGAGCACGCCGAGCCGTTGCTGCGTACGCTCGGTCCGGAGGCCCTGGGGCAGCTCCTCCCCTCCGACGTCGACTTCCTGCGCCCGCTGGTCCGGGACGCCGCGCTGCTGGCCGTGTTCGTCCGGATCGAGGAAGTATGGCGGGGAAGTCGGGCCGACGGGGAGCAGGGCGGGGACCGGCCCCGGGTGTGACCTTCACCGCTTGGCCCTCAGGGGGTGGGCAGCTTGGTTACCCACAAGTAGCATGGGGGGAAGCAAGCGCACGCTTAGGCGTGGGCCGCAGCAGCAGTGCCATCCCGCACCCTGGAGGAGAGCCATCGTGCCTCGTACCGTCAGGGACGTCGTCTTCGTCGACGGCGTCCGCACCCCGTTCGGCAAGGCGGGCCCGAAGGGCATCTACCACGAGACCCGCGCCGACGACCTCGTCGTGAAGGCCATCCGGGAGCTGCTGCGCCGCAACCCGGGCCTCGACCCCGCGAAGATCGACGAGGTCGCCATCGCCGCGACCACGCAGATCGGCGACCAGGGCCTGACCCTCGGCCGCACGGCGGGCATCCTCGCCGGGCTGCCGCAGTCGGTGCCGGGCTACTCCATCGACCGCATGTGCGCCGGTGCCCTCACGGCCGTGACGAGCGTCGCCGGTTCGATCGCCTTCGGCGCGTACGACGCCGTCATCGCCGGTGGCGTCGAGCACATGGGCCGCCACCCCATGGGCGAGGGCGTCGACCCGAACCCGCGGTTCGTCAGCGAGAAGCTGGTCGACGAGTCCGCCCTCTTCATGGGCATGACCGCCGAGAACCTGCACGACCGCTACCCGAGCATCACCAAGCAGCGCGCCGACGAGTACGCCGTGCGCTCGCAGGAGAAGGCCGCCAAGGCGTACGCCGACGGCAAGATCCAGCAGGACCTGGTGCCGATCTCGGTGCGCCGCACCGACCCCGCGGGCGGCGAGACCGGCTGGGGCCTGGTCACCGCCGACGAGCCGATGCGCCCGGGCACCACCCTGGAGTCGCTGGCCAACCTGAAGACGCCGTTCCGCGTCCACGGCAACGTCACCGCGGGCAACGCGGCCGGTCTCAACGACGGCGCCACCGCCTCGATCATCGCCTCCGAGGACTTCGCCCGGGAGAACGACCTCCCGGTCAAGATGCGCCTCGTCTCCTACGCCTTCGCCGGCGTCGAGCCCGAGGTCATGGGCTACGGCCCGATCCCGGCGACCGAGAAGGCCCTCGCGCAGGCCGGTCTGTCCATCGAGGACATCGGCCTCTTCGAGATCAACGAGGCCTTCGCGGTCCAGGTCCTCGCGTTCCTGGAGCACTACGGCATCGCCGACGACGACGCCCGCGTGAACCAGTACGGCGGCGCGATCGCCTACGGTCACCCGCTCGCCTCCTCCGGCGTCCGTCTGATGACGCAGCTGGCCCGCCAGTTCGAGGAGCACCCGGAGGTCCGCTACGGCCTCAACACGATGTGCGTCGGCTTCGGCATGGGCGCCACGGTCATCTGGGAAAACCCCCACTGGGAGGGCAAGTGAGCACCACCGCCGAGCTTCTGAAGGGCGCCGCCGAGCTCTTCCCGGACGAGGTCGTCACCAGCGCCCACGTACGGCACTTCGAACTGCCCACGGGTGCGGGCCGGTTCGCGCTGATCACGCTGGACAACGGCTTCGACCACACCAAGCCGACCACCTTCGGCCCGCAGTCCCTCGCCAACCTGAACGCGGCGATCGACCAGGTCGAGGCCGAGGCCGCGAACGGTGAGATCGTCGGCGTCGGCATCACCGGCAAGCCGTTCATCTTCGCCGTCGGCGCCGACCTCAAGGGCGTCGAGCTGCTCAAGAAGCACGACGAGGCGCTCGCCATCGGCAAGGGCGGCCACGACGTCTTCAAGCGTCTGTCCGCGCTCGCCGTGCCGACCTTCGCGTACTACAACGGCGCGGCCATGGGCGGCGGCGTCGAGGTCGGTCTGCACTGCACCTACCGCACCGTGTCGAAGGCCCTGCCGGCCTTCTCGCTGCCCGAGGTCTTCCTCGGCCTGGTGCCCGGCTGGGGCGGCTGCGCCATCCTGCCGAACCTGATCGGTGCCGAGAAGGCCGTCTCGGTCATCATCGAGAACTCGCTCAACCAGAACCGCCAGCTCAAGGGCAAGCAGGTCTTCGAGCTCGGCATCGCCGACGCCCTCTTCGAGGGCGCCGACTTCCTGGAGCAGTCGCTGATCTGGACCGCCTCGGTCCTCAAGGGCGACGTCACCGTGGACCGTCCCGAGGTCGACCGCGGCGAGGCCTGGGACCAGGCCGTCGCCAAGGGCCGCGCCATCGCCGACTCCAAGGTGCACGGCGCCGCCCCGGCCGCCTACCGCGCCCTCGACATCATCGAGGCCGCCAAGGACGGCGACCTGCAGAAGGGCTTCGACGCCGAGGACCAGGCCCTCGCGGACCTGATCATGGGCGGCGAGCTCCGCTCCGGCATCTACGCCTTCAACCTGGTGCAGAAGCGCGGCAAGCGCCCGGCCGGTGCCCCGGACAAGTCCCTGGCCCGCCCGGTCACCAAGGTCGGTGTCGTCGGCGCCGGTCTGATGGCCTCCCAGCTCGCCCTGCTCTTCCTGCGCCGCCTCGAGGTGCCGGTCGTCCTGACCGACATCGACCAGGAGCGCGTCGACAAGGGCGTGGGCTACGTCCACGGCGAGATCGACAAGCTGCTCGGCAAGGGCCGCATCAACCAGGACAAGGCCAACCGCCTCAAGGGCCTGGTCTCCGGTGTCCTGGACAAGGCCGAGGGCTTCGCGGACGCGGACTTCATCATCGAGGCCGTGTTCGAGGAGATGTCCGTCAAGCAGAAGGTGTTCGCGGAGGTCGAGGCCGTCGCTCCGGCGCACGCGATCCTCGCCACCAACACCTCCTCGCTGTCGGTCTCCGAGATGGCGTCCAAGCTCCAGCACCCGGAGCGCGTGGTCGGCTTCCACTTCTTCAACCCCGTCGCGGTCCTCCCGCTCCTGGAGATCGTCAAGGGCGAGCAGACCGACGACGCCTCCCTGGCCACCGCCTTCGGCGTCGCCAAGAAGCTGAAGAAGACCGCGGTCCTCACCAAGGACGCCCCGGCGTTCGTCGTGAACCGCATCCTGACCCGCTTCATGGGCGAGATCCAGAACGTCATCGACGAGGGCACCTCCGTCGAGACGGCGGAGAAGGCGGTCGAGCCGCTCGGCCTGCCGATGTCCCCGCTGGTCCTCCTGGAGCTCGTCGGCCCGGCCATCGGTCTGCACGTCTCCGAGACCCTGAACCGCGCCTTCCCGGAGCGCTTCACGGTCTCCCCCAACCTGAAGGCCGTCGTCGAGGCCGGCAAGCGCGGCTTCTACGTCTACAAGCCGGAGAACGGCTTCAAGCCGGAGCTCGACCCCGAGGTCGCCGCGCTCCTGAAGCAGGGCGACGTCGTCCTGACGGAGGAGCAGGTCCGCGACCGCGTCCTCGACGCGGTGGCGCAGGAGATCGGCCTCATGCTGGAGGAGGGTGTCGTCGCCGAGGCGCAGGACATCGACCTCTGCCTGATCACCGGTGCGGGCTGGCCCTTCCACCTGGGCGGCATCACGCCGTACCTGGACCGTGAGGGCGTCTCCGAGCGCGTCAACGGCAAGCGTTTCCTGGCGCAGGGCGTGGCGAGCGTCCCGGCGTAACACCTCAGGGCGCATGACGGACGGCCCCGGCACCTTCCCAGGTGCCGGGGCCGTCCGCCGTCCGTCGGAGGGGCGGGCTCACCCTATGGAGCGCCAGCCTTCGAGCAGCAGCCCCTCGGCTCCCGCCTTCTGACGGGCGGTGACCGGCGTGCGCCCGTCGGCGACGGTCATCACGACCAGACCGCCGTCGAGGCCCCGGGTGAGGACGGCGTCCAGGTTCCCGTGCCGCTCCCCGGTCTCCGACCAGTTCAGGCCCTCCGCCTCCTGCTCGCTGGGGTAGGCGGCGAGGGCGAGCCGGCCGTCCTCGGACTGCTGGGCGAGGACCGTGCAGTCGAAGCCGTCGATGAGACAGCGGGCGGCGGACAGCCGGCCGGTGCCGACGGCCTTGCCCAGCGGCGTCGGCTGCAGGGAGCGCTCCGGCGACCAGGCCATGACCCGGCCCTCCTGGTCGAGGTAGAAGAGCGTCGCGTGCCCGGAGGGGCCGGTGACGGCCGCGAGGGTGCCCATGGTCACCGAGGCGGGCAGTATCTCCTCGCGGAGCGGCTTCGCCCCGGCTTCGCGCTGTACGTAGCGGACGAGGCCCGTGGCGTGCGAGCTGTACAGCTCGACGAGGCCGGAGCCGTTGGTGAGGGCGACCGGCGAGGGGTCGGTCCTGGAGCCCTTCAGGTCCCACCAGGGGTGCCAACCGCCCGCGTCCTTCTGGGCGCGGACGCTGAGGCCGCCGCCGCCGTTCCGCACGAAGGCGTAGACGCGGCCCTGGGCGTCCACGGCGACGGCGGGGTTGCCGGTCCAGGGGCCCTTGCCGTTCGAGTGCCCCAGGGGCCGCCAGGCGGCCGCGGGACGGCCCGTCTGGAACTGGACGGCGTGCACCAGCTCGACGTGGTCCTCGTCCCCGCCCGTCGGCCGCAGGCCGACGAGGTGGACGTAGCGGTCGGCGCCCTGGCCGACGGCGAGGAAGGGGGTCAGGCCGTCGCCGCCGAGGGAGACGGGGCCGCTCCAGCCGCCGCCGGGCTCCTCGGTCCAGCGCACCACCTCGCCGTCCCGGGGCAGGTAGGCGCTGAACCGGCCCTCCTCCCCTCTGGTCAGCCAGCCGCCCTGGAGCACGGGGGCGGCGGGGCCGTGAGGATGGTCGGTGGGGGCGTGGGATCGATTCGCCATGGGGGGATCCAGCACTCCGGTCGTCGGGAGGAGTTCGGGTACGAGCCGACTTTAGTCGCCCTCCCGGACGGTCTCCGCCGCGCCCGGGGCCCCACTGCCCCGGCCCGCTCAGTACTGGGCGCTCCGGCCCTCCCGGCCGAGCCGGCTGTGACTGCGTCCGTACAGGAAGTACACGAAGAAGCCGATCACCATCCAGACGGCGAACCGGAACCAGGTCTCGCCCGGCAGGTTGAGCATCAGCCAGAACGAGGCGGCGATGGAGAGGATCGGCAGCACGGGCACCCAGGGGGTGCGGAAGGCGCGCGGCAGGTCGGGGCGGGTGCGGCGGAGCACCATGACGCCGACGGCGACGACGACGAAGGCGAAGAGGGTGCCGATGTTCACCAGGGTCGCCAGTTCGTTGATGCTGGTGAAGCCGGCGACGATCGCGATGATCACACCCAGCAGGATGGTCGGCCGGTACGGGGTCCTGAACCGGGGGTGCGTGACGGAGAAGAAGCGCGGCAGCAGACCGTCGCGGCTCATCGCGAAGAAGACGCGGGTCTGGCCGAGCAGCAGGATCAGACAGACGGTGGTGAGGCCGACGGCGGCGCCGAAGCTGATCACGCCCGCGTAGAACGGGTGTCCCGCCGCCTTGAAGGCATCGGCGAGCGGGGCGCTCACGGACAGCTCGGTGTAGTGCTGCATGCCGGTGACGACGAGGGCCACGGCCACGTACAGCACGGTGCAGATGAAGAGCGAGCCGAGGATGCCCCGGGGCATGTCCCGCTGCGGCAGCTTGGTCTCCTCGGCGGCGGTGGCCACCACGTCGAAGCCGATGAAGGCGAAGAAGACGACGGAGGCGGCGGTGAAGATGCCCATGACGCCGAAGTTCGTCGGCGCGTAGCCGAAGATCGTCTGGACCAGCGGGGAGTTCCAGTTGTCGCCGCCGCCCTCGGGGGTGACGGCCTTCGGGATGAAGGGCTTGTAGTTGTCGCCGACGATGAAGAACAGGCCGGCGATGATCACGATCATCACCACGGTCACCTTGATCGCGACGACGACCGCGGTGATCCGGGCGGAGAGCTTCATGCCCAGGACGAGGACGACGGTCAGCACGAGGACGAGCAGGAACGCCAGGATGTCGAAGGTGCCGCCCCCGACGTCCGGGCCTTCGAGCGAGGCCGGCAGGTGCCAGCCGATGTTGTCCATCAGGGATCTGACGTACCCGGACCAGCCGACGGCGACCACCGCCGTGCCGAGGGCGAACTCCAGGACCAGGTCCCAGCCGATGATCCAGGCGGGCAGCTCGCCGATCGAGGCGTACGCGAAGGTGTACGCCGATCCCGCCACCGGCACCGTCGAGGCGAACTCGGCGTAGCACAGGGCGGCGAGGGCGCAGACGATGCCGGCGGCGACGAAGGCGAGGGCGGTGGCTGGTCCGGCGTTCTCCTTGGCGACCTTGCCGGTGAGGACGAAGATGCCGGTGCCGATGATGACGCCGACGCCGAACACCGTCAGGTCCCAGGCCGACAGGGACTTCCGGAGCGCGTGCTCCGGCTCCTCCGTGTCGCGGATCGACTGCTCGACCGTCTTGGTCCGGAGCACTCCGGTATTGGCGCGTGGCTGCTGGTCCGTACTCACGTGCACCTCCCTGCCATGGGGCTGCCCGCCCTGTGGCCAGAATGCACGCGAAAGGGCCGGTCGGCACTCCGAAGAGTGAGCCGACCGGCCCAAAGGTGACGCCGGGTGATGCCGATCCGTCAGTCGCGGGCGGGCTCCACGGCCTTGGCGCTGCTCTCGAAGCGGCCGTCGAGCCGCGAGACCAGACCGGTGACCTGGCGCGCGATGTCCGGGGCGGTCAGCCCGATCTCGGCCAGGACCTCGCCGCGGGAGGCGTGGTCGAGGAAGCGCGGCGGGATGCCGAAGTCACGCAGCGGTACGTCCACACCGGCGTCGCGCAGCGCCTGGGCGACGGCGGAGCCGACACCGCCGACGCGGCTGTTGTCCTCGACGGTGACGACGACCCGGTGGCGCTCGGCCAGCGGGGCGAGGGCCTCGTCGACCGGCTTGACCCAGCGGGGGTCGACGACGGTGGTGGAGATGCCCTGCTTGTCGAGCAGGTCGGCGATCTCCAGGCACATCGGCGCGAGGGCGCCCACGGAGACCAGGAGGACGTCCGGCCGCTCGCTGTCGGCCTCGCGGAGCACGTCCATGCCGCCGACGCGGCGCACGGCGGGGACGGCCGGGCCGACCGCGCCCTTGGAGAAGCGCACCACGGTCGGGGCGTCGGTGACCTCGACGGCCTCGCGCAGCTGGGCGCGGACCTGGTCGGCGTCGCGCGGGGCGGCGAGCCGCAGACCGGGCACGACCTGGAGGATCGACATGTCCCACATGCCGTTGTGCGAGGCGCCGTCGGTGCCGGTGACGCCGGCCCGGTCCAGGACGAAGGTGACGCCGCACTTGTGCAGGGCCACGTCCATCAGGACCTGGTCGAAGGCGCGGTTGAGGAAGGTCGCGTAGACCGCGAAGACCGGGTGGAGGCCGCCGGTGGCGAGGCCGGCCGCGGAGACCGCGCCGTGCTGCTCGGCGATGCCGACGTCGAAGACCCGCTCGGGGAAGGCCTTGGCGAACTTGTCGAGGCCGACGGGCTGGAGCATGGCCGCGGTGATGGCGACGATGTCCTCGCGCTCCTTGCCGAGCGCCACCATCTCCTCGCCGAAGACCGAGGTCCAGTCGGCGCCGGAGGAGGCGATGGGCAGGCCGGTGTCGGGGTGGATCTTGCCGACGGCGTGGAAGCGGTCGGCCTCGTCCTGGAGGGCGGGCTGGTAGCCGCGGCCCTTCTCGGTGAGGCAGTGGACGATCACGGGGCCGCCGAAGCGCTTGGCGCGCGTGAGGGCGGACTCCAGGGCCTCGATGTCGTGGCCGTCGATGGGGCCGACGTACTTGAGGCCGAGGTCCTCGAACATGCCCTGCGGGGCGATGAAGTCCTTGAGGCCCTTCTTGGCCCCGTGCAGGGTCTCGTAGAGCGGCTTCCCGACGACCGGGGTGCGCTCCAGGATGTCCTTGCCGCGGGCGAGGAAGCGCTCGTAGCCATCGGTGGTGCGCAGGGTGGCCAGGTGGTTGGCGAGGCCGCCGATGGTGGGCGCGTAGGAGCGCTCGTTGTCGTTGACGACGATGACGAGCGGGCGGTCCTTGGCGGCGGCGATGTTGTTCAGCGCCTCCCAGGCCATGCCGCCGGTGAGGGCGCCGTCGCCGATGACCGCGACGACGTGGTCGTCCTTCTTCAGGACCTCGTTCGCCTTGGCCAGGCCGTCGGCCCAGCCGAGGACGGTGGAGGCGTGCGAGTTCTCGATGACGTCGTGCTCGGACTCGGCCTGCGAGGGGTAGCCGGAGAGGCCGCCCTTCATCTTGAGCTTCGAGAAGTCCTGGCGTCCGGTGAGGAGCTTGTGGACGTAGCTCTGGTGGCCGGTGTCCCAGAGGACCTTGTCCTTCGGGGAGTCGAACACCCGGTGCAGGGCGATGGTCAGCTCGACCACACCGAGGTTGGGGCCGAGGTGCCCGCCGGTCTTGGAGACGGCGTCCACGAGGAACGTCCTGATCTCGTCGGCCAGCTGGTCCAGCTGTTCCGGGGAGAGCCGGTCCAGATCTCGCGGTCCCCTGATACGGGTCAGCAGAGCCACCCGTTCCTCCTTGCTTTGAGCTGGTCGAGCTTGCCGATTTGTCGAGTCTAATGTTCCGTCTTGGATCGTGGGCATCGGGCCGGGGGGTGAGGCGTCACCCTCACGGCCGACAAGCCGCTGATCTGTACGGCTCTGTACGCGCGCGTGTACTGCTCCGGACGCGCGTCAGCCCGGCACCGGTTTCCCGGTGCCGGGCTGCTGTGACGGGTGTTACGCGCGGCCGGCCGTCTTCTGCGTGCGGCGGGAGACCGAGTCGATGATCACGGCGATGAGCAGGACCGCTCCGGTGATCATGTACTGGATCGCGTTCGAGGACAGGTTCATCTGGTTGAGGCCCTGGACGATCGACTGGATGACCAGGATGCCCAGGAGCGCCGACCAGACCTTGCCGCGTCCGCCGAACAGGGACGTGCCGCCGATGACCGCGGCCGCGATGCACATCATCAGCTGGTTGCCGCCGCCGAGGGAGCGGTCGGCGCCGCCCGTCGCGGAGGCGAGGAAGAGACCGCCGATGGCGCCCATCGTGCCGGAGATCATGAAGACCGAGATCCGGATCCACGAGACGTTGATGCCCGCGCGGCGGGCGGCCTCGATGCCGCCGCCGACCGCGAAGACCTGGCGGCCGTACGTGGTGCGGCGCAGGACGAAGTCGGTGACGAGCAGGATCACCAGGAAGATCACCAGGGAGAGCGGCAGGCCCTGCTCCTGGTTGAAGCCGTACGCGGCGACGAGGACCAGGACCGCGAGGACGGCGGTGCGCAGGATGATCTCGCTCTGCGGGCGGTGCGGCAGCTCGGCGGTCTTGCGACGGCGGGAGTCGCGCAGCTGGGCGAGGTAGAAGGCGGCGACGACGACCACGGCGAGGCCGTAGGCGGCGGCGACGTCGGAGAAGTAGTACTTGGTGAGGTCGCCGACGAAGCTGCCGATCGGGGTGGGGATGGTCGACCGGTCGCCCATCACCCAGGTCTGCAGACCGGCCCAGCCGAGGAAGCCGGCGAGGGTGACGACGAAGGCGGGCACGCCGATCTTGGCGAAGACCAGGCCGTGGAAGGCGCCGATCAGGGTGCCGGACAGGATGCCGAGGAGGATGGCGAGGCCGTCGGGCATGTCGGTGCCGAGGACGCCCCAGACCGAGCCGGCCAGACCCGCCACGGAGCCGACGGCGAGGTCGATCTCGCCGAGCAGCAGGACGAAGACGATGCCGACGGCCATGATGCCGGGGCCGACCGCGTACAGCGTGATCTGGTCGAGGTTGTACGAGGTGATGAAGTTGCCGGTGAGGGCCTGGAAGACGATGCCGATGACGATCAGGCCGACGACGACGGGCAGCGAGCCGATCTCGCCCGAGCGGATCTTGCGCTTGAACTCGTCGACGTAGCCCTTGAAGCCCTGCTCGCGGACGAGGAGGCGGGGGTCGACGGCGGGGACCGCGGCGGCGGCCGGGGCCGCCTCCTCGCCCGCGCGCGGCTCCGGCACGGTGTCCTCGGAGGTGCTGGGGGTCGTGCTCACTTCGCTACCTCCGCGTTGCGGGCCTGGCGGCGGGTCACGGCGTTGTCCGTGGCTCCGGTGATCGCGGCGATGATCTCTTCGTGCGTGGTGGTGGCCACCGGGAAGGTGCCGTTGTTGCGGCCGAGGCGCAGCACGGCCACGGTGTCGGCGACGGCCTTGACGTCGGCCATGTTGTGGCTGATGAGGATGACGCCGAGGCCCTGCTCGCGCAGCCGCTCGACCAGGTCGAGGACCTGCGCGGTCTGCTCGACGCCGAGCGCGGCGGTGGGCTCGTCCAGGATCACGATCTTCGGGTCGCCGACCAGGGCGCGGGCGATGGCCACGACCTGCCGCTGGCCGCCGGAGAGGGCGGCGACGGGGATGCGGACGCTGGGGATGCGGATGGAGAGCGTGGAGAGCAGGTCCTTGGCCCGCTTCTCCATGGCGACCTCGTCGAGGACGCCGCCCTTCTTGATCTCGCGGCCGAGGAACAGGTTGGCGACGACGTCGAGGTTGTCGCAGAGCGCGAGGTCCTGGTAGACGGTCGCGACACCGAGGTTCTGGGAGTCGTGCGGGCGCTGGATCTCGACGCGCTCGCCCTCCCACTCGATGACGCCCTCGTCGATGGGGTGCACGCCGGCGATCGTCTTGACCAGCGTGGACTTTCCCGCTCCGTTGTCGCCGACGAGCGCGACGACCTCTCCTGCGTGGACTTCGAGATCGACACCGGAGAGGACCTGGACCGCTCCGAATCGCTTGAAGATCCCGCGCAACGCCAGCACGGGCGTCTGGGACACGTGAACCAACTCCTTCGCCGCCCGCGGGCGGCGGCATGTCGCGCCGCCGGTGCAGCGCCAAAGTACGAGGGGGCTGAGCTCGTCCGGCCCCCGGACCGACAGCGGGGTCTGGGTCGGCCGGGGGCCGGACGGGCTGGGGGCGGATCCGGGCGTCGTGCGCCGGCCTTGTTACCGGGGGTCTTCACCCTCTGTACTCGGGGCCGCGCGGCGCCCGCTTCGGGGCGGCTCACGCCGGGATCCGGGCCGGCCGGGCCCACGCGGGGCCCGGCCGGGTCGGGCGGGGTTACTTGATGCCCAGCTCGGTGCACTTGGCGGCGAGGTCCGCCGTGCAGAGGTCCGCGGCCTTGTAGATGCCGTCCTTGACGACCGTGGACTGGATGTTGGTCTTGTCGACCACGACCGGGGCGAAGAGGGTGGAGGGCACGCCGTCCGTCTTGCCCTGGGCGCCGAGGTCCTTGCCCTTGAGCAGGTTCACCGCGAACTTGGCGGCCTCGGGGGCCAGCTGGAGCGGCGACTTGTAGATGGTGAAGGTCTGGGAGCCGGCGATGATGCGCTGGATGCCCGCGACCTCGGCGTCCTGGCCGCCCACCGGGATGCCCTTGACGCCGGCGTTCTCGAGGGAGGTGATGATGCCGCCGGCCATGCCGTCGTTCGCGGAGTAGACGGCGCCGATCTTGTCCTTGCCCACCGAGGAGATCGCGGCGGACATCTTCTCGCCCGCGACCTTCGGGTCCCACTCGCCGGAGGCCTCGTAGGCGATCTTGCCGACCTTGCCGTCGAGGGCGGTGTGGGCGCCCTTCTTGAACAGGGCGGCGTTCGGGTCCTTCTCGTCGCCGTTGATCATCACGACGTTGGCGGTGGCGGCCTTCGCGCCGAGCGCGGTCAGCAGGGCCTGGCCCTGGAGCTCGCCGACCTTGTTGTTGTCGTGGCTGACGTAGGCGTCGGCGCCCGGGACGGCGCGGTCGTACGCGACGACCTTGACGCCCTTGGCCTTCGCGTCCTTGACCCAGCCCTCGGCCTTGGCGGCGTCGACCGGGTCGAGGGCGATGACCTTCACGCCGTCGGCGATCAGCTGGTCGAACTGCTGCTTCTGCTTCACGACGTCGGAGACCGCGTTGTTGTAGACGATCTCGCAGTCCGAGCAGGCGGCCTTGACGGCCTTCTCGAACTGGGGCTTGTCCAGGGCCTCGTAACGCGAGGTCTTGTTCTCCGGCAGGAGCAGACCGATCTTGGTCGAGCTGCCCTTGTCGCCGCTGTCGCCGCCACCGGCCTGGCCGCAGGCGGCGAGCGAGAGGGCCATCGAGACCGCGGCCGTGGCTATGACGGCACGACGCGTCACTGCGTTCATGTGGGGTTGCCTCCCTGACGAGGCCGCGACGGTGCGGCCGAGGTGTCCCGAAGTCAACTCGGCCGTAACGTCGCCGTCAAGAAGTAAATCCTTAACGAGATGACAACGACGGTGTTCGTTATCTAAGTGAAGGCAAGGCGGGAGGACGGAGCGGCCGCGGGCAACGCACTCCCCAACAGGGTCGAATCGCCCATTTCGCTCAGTACGAGGGCGAGGGCGCCGAGCACCTCGGCGCGGCCGCCGAGGGCCCCCTGGGCCAGCGAGAGCTGCCGGGCGGCACTGGGGATCGCGTACCGCGAGACGGAGTCCCTGATGGGCGCGAGGACCAGCTCACCGGCCTCGGCGAGGTCGCCGCCGAGCACCACCCGGCTGGGGTTGAGGAGGTTGCAGAGGTTGGCGATGCCGCTGCCGATGTGCCGTCCGACGTCGGCGATCACCCGGCGGCAGCCGGGGTCGCCCTCCCGGGCCAGCTGGACGACCCGCTCCATGGTCAGATCGGGGCCGTGGCTCGGCTGGAGCAACGGCAGGACGTAGCGCGCGGCGGTGAAGGTCTCCAGGCAGCCGCGGTTGCCGCAGCGGCAGACCGGGCCCGACTCGTCCAGGGTGATGTGCCCGATCTCCCCGGCGGTGCCGCCGGGCCCCCGGTAGACCCGCCCGTCGATGACGAGTCCGGCGCCGACGCCGCTGGCCACCTTGATGTAGGCCAGGTCCTTGACGCCCCGGCCGCTGCCCCAGACGAGCTCGCCGAGCGCGCCGAGGTTGGCGTCGTTGTCGACGTGCACGGGGACGCCGAGCCGGCCGGAGAGCTCCTCGGCGGGGTTGATGCCGCTCCAGCCCGGCAGGATCGAGGTCGAGCCGAGGGTCCCGGAGGACACGTCGATCGGACCGGGCACGCCGAGGCCGACGCCGATCACCTTGTCGGGGCCGATGCCGGTGGCCCGGATCAGCCGCTTGACCAGCTGCTCGGCGCGGTCGAAGCCCTCGGCGGCGGAGCCGTCCACGTCGAGCGGCTCGGCCTCCTCGGCGAGCACCTGGTGGGCGAGGTTGCCGACGGCGACCCGCAGGTGGGTGTGGCCGAAGTCCACGCCGATCACGATGCCTGCGTCGCCGGAGAGCGAGACGCTGCGGGCCCGGCGGCCCCCTGCGGACGTCGGCGTGACCTCGACGGTGCCGCCGTCCTTCAGCTCCCGCACGATGTTGGAGACCGTGGCGGCGGAGAGGCCCGTCGTCCGGGCGATCTCCGCTTGGGTGAGCGAGCCGGCCATGCGCACCGCCCGGACGACCCGTTCGAGATTGGCCCTGTGCAGAGACGTCTGCGACCCAGGAGTCTCCATCGACTCACTCACTCCCACCGTTTTCTCCAACATGTGAACTCTAAGGGGACTCTTTCGGCTTGGTCCCCGTCAAGACCTTGAGTGTCGGACGGTGAGCGTCACACGACGCGCGGGGCCCCCGGCGCGGATGCGCCGGGGGCCCCGGAGAACGCGGTGGCGGGGTTACTTCACGGCGCCGGCGGTGAGGCCGGCCACCACCTGCCGCTGGAAGACGATGTACGCCGCGAGGACCGGGAGCATCGCCATCACCAGGCCGGCGAAGAGGCCGGACCAGTCGCCCTTGTAGCCCTGGCTGACGGCCAGCTGGACGAGGCCCTGCGAGAGCACCTTCTTCTCCGGCTCGGTGTTGAGCACCGTCGGCAGCAGGTACTGGTTCCACTGGCCGAGGAAGTTGAAGATGCCGACGCTGATGAGGCCGGGCTTGGCCATCGGCAGCATCACCTGGAAGAAGGTCCGGGTGTGCGAGGCGCCGTCCACGAAGGCCGCCTCCGCCACCGAGGTCGGCAGGGTGCGGAAGAAGGCCGTGAGGAAGAAGACGGTGAACGGCAGCGAGTACGCGATGTAGACCAGGATCAGGCCGTGCAGCGTGTTGAGCAGGGCCATGTTCTGGAGCACGTAGAAGAGCGGCACGAGCGCCAGGATGACCGGGAAGCTCATCCCTCCGATGAAGAGGAAGTAGATGAAGCGGTTTCCCGGGAAGTCGAAGCGGGCCAGGACGTAGGCCGCCATCGAGCCGAGGAGGAGCGTGCCGAGGAGCGAGCCGCCCACCACCAGGAGGGTGTTCAGGAAGTAGTCGCTCATGTGCGCCTCGGTCCAGGCGCGCGACCAGTTCTCGAAGTGCAGCTTGTCGGGCAGCGACCAGGGGGAGGTGAAGATCGCCTTGTCGGTCTTGAAGGAGGTCATGACCGCCCAGAGCAGCGGCATGACGACCATGATCGCCCAGACGATCAGGACGCCGTGCGAGAAGACGTTGAGGGTCGCGCCCTCGGCCCTGGCGGTCCTGCGCGGGGCGGGCGCCGTCGTCTTGGTGACCGTGGGGCCCGGGCCGGCCGGGGAGCCGGGGGTCTCGACGCCGGTGGTGGCAGTGTCGGTCGTCTTCATCAGAACTCCAGCCGCTCGCGCCGGCCCACCTTCATCACGACGGCCGCGAAGGCCAGCGTGACGATGAGGAGCGCGACACCGATGGTCGTTGCGTAGGCGGCCTGACCGTCCCGGAACGCCTTCTGGTACACGTACAGCGGAAGGACGATGGTGGAGAAGTCGGGTCCGCCGCCGTTGGGGCCGACGGTCATGATCTGGACGACGGCGAAGGATTCCGCGCCGAGCGCGAGGATGCCCATGTAGATCCAGCCGGACTGCACGGTGTCCCAGAGCAGCGGCATGGTGATCTTGAAGAACGTGGTGAAGCGGTTCGCGCCGTCGAGCAGGGCCGCCTCGTAGAAGTCCCTCGGAATGGAGGCCATGCCGGCCGAGAAGAGGACGACGAAGAATCCGACCGTGGACCAGACGAGGACGACCATCACGCAGATGAGGGCGAGGTCCGGATCTCCGAGCCAGTCCGGCTGGACGCTGTCGAGACCGATGCCCTTCAACACGGAATTGATGGCTCCGCTGTTCGGGTTGTACGCGAACTGGAAGAGCAGCGCGACGATCGCGATCGACAGCACCTGCGGGAAGAAATAGACGATCTTGTAGAAAGAGGACCCGCGCACACCCGCGATCGCCGCGCCCCTGCGGCGCCGACCGCCGACATTGAGCATGAAGGCGAAGAAAAGCGCGAGCCCCACGGTCACCAGGGGCAGCACCACCGCGAAGGTCAGACTGTGCTGGAGCGATTTCCAGAAGACCTCGTCGTCCAGCATCCTGCTGTAGTTGTCGAATCCGACCATCCCGAATTCGGGACTCAGTCCGGTCCAGTCCGTGAACGAGTAGTAGATGGACTGGATGAACGGCCAGATGACGAACAGCACGTAGAGCGCGAGGGGGGCCGCCAGGAACCCCACGATGAAACGGTACTTTCCGTGTTGCATTCCTACCGACCCCGATCTTCCCGCGGAGACGCGCCGCTGGTGCCACGCGCCGTGGGGCCGGGGCCCGCTCCCGGTCGGCGGGAAGGGGCCCCGGCACTGCTCACTGGTGCTTGTAGTGCTTGATCGAGGAGTCCTTGGCCGCCTCGTCGGCGTACTTCTGGATCTTCTTGATCGTCTCGGCCGGGGTCGCGCGGCCGGCCATCATCTCGCCGAGCCCGGCGACACCGATCTTCTCCTTCTGGAGGGCGACGTACCAGTCCTGGAGGCGCGGGTTGACGACGTTCTGGCCGGCCTTCTCCAGGGCGGCGACACCGGACTTGAGGCCCGGGGTCAGCTCGATGCCGTCGGTGCCGCCGTTGAAGGCGGTCAGGGACTTCACGGACTGGGTGAAGTTCTTCGAGGAGGCCTCGCTGAGCATGATGCGCAGCTGCTCCAGGCCGCCCTCCAGGTTCTTCGCCTTCGCCGGGACGATGAAGGGCTCACCGCCGGACGCCCAGATGGTGCCGAAGGGCATCTTGTCGGACGAGTCGATGCCGGTCGGGGCCGAGACGGCCAGGTCGAAGTCGGCCGGCATGGTCTTCGCGGCCTCGTTCTCGACCCAGGAGCCGTTCGGGATGAACAGCGCCTTGCCCTCGGTCCAGGCGGTCTGCGACTGGATGTGGTCGAGGCCGGGGGTGCCCTTGAGGATGTAGCCCTTCTTGACGAGCTCGTAGTACGCCTCGAAACACGTCTTGACGGCGGGGTGCTCCCAGGCCTTCGGCTCCAGGTTGTCGATGGCGTCGAGGACCTCGCGGCCGCCGACCTTGCCGATCATCGGGTAGAGCGAGAAGGGGACGTAGTACGGGTACTTGCCGGCGTACGTCCAGCCCGCGATGCCCTTCTTCTTGGCCTTCTCGCAGACGGCCAGCATCTCGTCCCAGGTCTCGGGGTACTTCGCGTCGAGGGAGTCGAGCAGCTTCTGCGAGTACCAGACGCCGTAGACCGTGTAGGCGTAGTACATGATCCACACCGGGTCGCCGTCGAACTGGCCCATCTCGACGATGCCGGGCCGCAGGGTGTCGCGGACCTTCTTGCTCGGGTCGTCGATGGACGGCGCGTCCAGGAGCGGGGTGAGGTCCGCCAGCTGCTTCTGGCCGACGAGGACGCCCATGTCCATCTGCTCGGCGCCGGAGTTGTCGATGAGGTCCGGCGGGGTGCCGCCGTTGAAGCGCGGCTGCAGCGTGGTGGTGATCTTCTGGGTCGGCGTGAACTTGACGCTCGCCTTGGGGTAATTGGTCTCGTAGACCTTGATCGCGTCCTTGGCGTACTGCTGTCCGAATCCGCCGTCGAAGAGGACGAAATCGAGCGGTGCCGACTCGTTCACCCCGAGCGGGTTCTTGTCGGACTTCGTACCCTTCTCGACCTTTCCGTTACCACCGCTGTCGCTGCTCGCGCAGGCGGACAGGAAGCCCATGGTCGGCACGGAGATCAGACCGATGGCGGCGGAACGCTTGATCAGATCGCGACGGCCGAGGCCCTCACCGTTGTGTGCGGAGGTGGATCCCATGCTCAAGTCCTCGCCTTCATTCAGGACTCAGGCGGTGTACCGGTCGCCCGTACTCACTCGCCACAGGCGAAGGGCCCCGCCACCGCGGTCATTTGCAGCCGGGTCGTGCACGCGTCGGGCCGTCGTCGGATTGCTCCGACTGGCTGGACGCCGACAGGTATAGTCCACTTCCCTTCGCGGGAGCAAGATCGAAACCAGGTTTCCGCGACCATCTTTCCCGAGTTGAGACCTCCGGGATAAGCACGCTGGATCTGCGGCGTTTCGTCCAAGCATTGACTTCGCGCCACCCTTGACAGCGCCTCGGAACTACCCGTACTGGGGGCACGACACGCCCTCGACACCCCGTCGCGAACACGAACGCGGCAAAGCCGACATACGGCCGGGATCGAAACAGTTGTGTCACAGACCCCCCTCCCGGTGAAGGTCCTGTAAGGACGATCCGGGATCATGAGGGGTCCCACCGTTTCCCTCCTTCGTGACGGACGCGCGGTGGGACCTGCCTCATTCCACTCGGATCTGGAGTACTACGTGGCCAAGTCTTCTGGCCTGAAGCGCACGGGCTTCCTGTCCCGCGTCACCGTCGCTGCGATAACCGCCGCCCTCGTGGGCACCACCACGGCCGCGGTGGCGGCCGACGTGCCGCAGCGTTCCGCACAGTCCGCCACCGTCGAGTCGGCGCCGCGCGCCGGCGCGTTCGCCGCGACGACCGCGGCGACCGCGGCGGTCACGACGCCCGCCAACTCGCTGTACGGTGCCACCAACTACGGCAACCTGTACCGCTACGACCTCGACGGCAACGGCGGCTTCAAGGCCGCCGTGTCGAGCGGTTCCGGCTGGCAGTACAGCAAGTACATCACCCAGGTGGACCAGAACTCGGACGGCCACTCCGACGGCCTCTGGTACGTCGAGAACAACCGTCTCGCCTACATGCCGTTCGACGGCACCCCGCGCGACATCGGCGGCGGCTGGGGCATCTACAACCGCGTCTTCTCCGCCGGCAACAACGGCGGCGCGGCGGCGGACGACCTGATCGCCCGTGACAGCTACGGCGTGCTGTGGCTGTACCTGGGCTACGGCAACGGCAACCTGGCCACCCGCACCCGCATCGGTGGCGGCTGGCAGATCTACAACCAGATGACCGGCAAGGGCGACATGACGGGGGACGGCAAGGCCGACCTCATCACGCGCGACGGTTCCGGCAACCTGTACCTCTTCAAGGGCACGGGCAACTACCAGGTCCCGTTCTCCGGTCGTACGAAGGTCGGCGCCGGCTTCCAGATCTACAACAACCTGCTCTCCGTGGGTGACGTCAACTTCGACGGCAACGCGGACCTGCTGGCCCGTGACGGCGCCGGCGCGCTCTGGCTCTTCAAGGGCACGGGCAACGCCGCCTCGCCCTTCTACGGCCGCGTGAAGGTCGGCTCGGGCGGCTGGAACGGCTTCCGCCTCATGTTCTAGTCGTGCCGACCGGCCCTCGGGCCGGACGGACACGAGCGGGCCCCGCTCCTCTTCCGAGGAGCGGGGCCCGCTGCGTACGACCGGATCCCGAGGCGTCAGCCGCGGATCAGGTTGCGGAGCACGTACTGCATGATGCCGCCGTTGCGGTAGTAGTCCGCCTCACCGGGGGTGTCGATGCGGACGACCGCGTCGAACTCGACACCGGTGTCGGTGGTGACCTTGACCGTGCTCGGCGTGGTGCCCTCGTTCAGCTCCGTGACGCCCGTGATGGAGAAGGTCTCCTCGCCGGTCAGGCCCAGCGAGTCGGCCGACTGGCCGGCCGGGAACTGCAGCGGCAGGACGCCCATGCCGATGAGGTTCGAGCGGTGGATGCGCTCGTACGACTCGGTGATGACGGCCTTGACGCCGAGGAGCGCGGTGCCCTTGGCGGCCCAGTCGCGGGACGAGCCGGAGCCGTACTCCTTGCCGCCCAGGATGACCAGCGGGGTGCCGGCGGCCTGGTAGTTCTGCGAGGCGTCGTAGATGAAGCTCACCGGGCCGTCGGCCTGGGTGAAGTCGCGGGTGTAGCCGCCCTCGGTGCCCGGCGCGATCTGGTTGCGCAGGCGGATGTTGGCGAAGGTGCCGCGGATCATGACCTCGTGGTTGCCACGGCGCGAGCCGTAGGAGTTGAAGTCACGACGCTCCACACCGTGCTCGGTGAGGTACTTGCCGGCCGGGGTGTCGGCCTTGATGGCGCCGGCCGGGGAGATGTGGTCGGTGGTGACCGAGTCGCCCAGCTTGGCCAGGACGCGGGCGCCGACGATGTCGGTGACCGGGGTGGTCTCCATCGTCATGCCCTCGAAGTACGGGGGCTTGCGGACGTAGGTGGACTCGGCGTCCCACTCGAAGGTGTTGCCGGTCGGGATCGGCAGCGCCTGCCACTGGGCGTCGCCCGCGAAGACGTCCTGGTAGGACTTGTTGAACATGTCCTCGCCGATGGCGTTGGCGACGACGTCGTTGACCTCGGCCTCGGAGGGCCAGATGTCGGCCAGGTAGACGGGCTTGCCGTCCTGGTCGACGCCGAGGGCGTCCTTGGTGATGTCCACCTTCATGGAGCCCGCGATGGCGTACGCGACGACCAGCGGCGGGGAGGCCAGGTAGTTCATCTTGACGTCGGGGTTGATGCGACCCTCGAAGTTGCGGTTGCCCGAGAGCACCGAGGTCACGGCCAGGTCGTGCTCGTTGACGGCCTTGGAGACCTCCTCCGGCAGCGGGCCGGAGTTGCCGATGCAGGTGGTGCAGCCGTAGCCGACGAGGTTGAAGCCGACCTTGTCGAGGTACGGGGTGAGGCCCGCCTTGTCGAAGTAGTCGGTGACGACCTTCGAGCCCGGGGCGAGGGTGGTCTTGACCCACGGCTTGCGGGTCAGGCCCTTCTCGACGGCCTTCTTCGCGACGAGCGCGGCGGCGACCATCACGTACGGGTTCGACGTGTTGGTGCAGGAGGTGATCGCGGCAACGGTGACGGCGCCGTGGTCGATCTCGTAGGTCGAACCGTCGGGGGCGGTCACCTGGACCGGCTTCGACGGGGCGCCGTTCGGGTGGTTCGCCGGGGCGTCGGAGGCCGGGAAGGACTCCTTGCCCGCCTCGTCGACCTCGTCGACGTAGTTGCGGACGTCCTGGGCGAACTGCGCGGCGGCGTTCGCGAGGACGATGCGGTCCTGCGGGCGCTTCGGGCCGGCGATGGAGGGGACGACCGTGGAGAGGTCGAGCTCCAGCTTCTCGGAGAAGTCGGGCTCGGCGGCCGGGTCGAGCCAGAGGCCCTGCTCCTTGGCGTACGCCTCGACGAGCGCGACCTGCTGCTCGGAGCGGCCGGTCAGCTTGAGGTAGTTCAGGGTCTCGCCGTCGATCGGGAAGATCGCGGCGGTGGAGCCGAACTCCGGCGACATGTTGCCGATGGTGGCGCGGTTCGCGAGGGAGGTCGCGGCGACGCCCTCGCCGTAGAACTCGACGAACTTGCCGACGACGCCGTGCTTGCGCAGCATCTCGGTGATCGTGAGGACCAGGTCGGTGGCGGTGGTGCCGGCCGGGAGCTCGCCGGTCAGCTTGAAGCCGACGACGCGCGGGATGAGCATGGAGACCGGCTGGCCGAGCATCGCGGCCTCGGCCTCGATGCCGCCGACGCCCCAGCCGAGCACACCGAGGCCGTTGACCATGGTGGTGTGGGAGTCGGTGCCGACGAGGGTGTCGGGGTACGCCTGGCCGTTACGGACCATGACGGTACGGGCCAGGTGCTCGATGTTCACCTGGTGGACGATGCCGGTGCCCGGGGGGACGACCTTGAAGTCGTCGAAGGCGGTCTGGCCCCAGCGCAGGAACTGGTAGCGCTCCTTGTTGCGGCCGTACTCCAGCTCGACGTTCTGGCCGAAGGCGTCCTTCGTACCGAACTTGTCGGCGATGACGGAGTGGTCGATGACCAGCTCGGCCGGGGAGAGCGGGTTGACCTTCGCCGGGTCGCCGCCGAGCTCCTTGACGGCCTCACGCATGGTGGCGAGGTCGACGACACAGGGCACACCGGTGAAGTCCTGCATGATCACGCGGGCGGGCGTGAACTGGATCTCCTGGCTCGGCTGAGCCTGCGAGTCCCAGTTGCCGAGGGCCCGGATGTGGTCGGCGGTGATGTTCGCGCCGTCCTCGGTGCGGAGCAGGTTCTCCAGGAGGACCTTCAGGCTGTAAGGGAGGCGCGCGGAGCCCTCGACCTTGTCCAGCTTGAAGATCTCGTACGACTCGTCGCCCACGCGCAGCGTGCTGCGGGCGTCGAAGCTGTTCGCCGACACGACAGTCTCCTTCATATATGTGCGCGTTCCACCACATCCTGCCGCCACGTACACGTCGTCGATCCGCTAAGGTAAGGCTAAGTTAGGTAACCCTTACCAGGATGGCGGCAGCGGTGCGCCTCGGCAGATATCTCGATGTCGAGATAACTCTAGTACATCACCGCCGCCCGGTCATGCCTGGCATGCTGCGGATCCACGGGACGCGCGGCCGACCCGGCACGCCCTCCCGCCCCGCCCCGCCCCGTCCCACCCCGAACGGATGCGGCCCGATTGCCGCGGCGGGCGCCCCGGCCGACGATCGGTTCATGATCAGCGGCGCGCACGTGGTTCTCTACACCCGGGACGCGGAGGCCGACCGGGCCTTCCTCAAGGACGTCGTCGGCTTCGAGCACGTGGACGCCGGAGGGGGCTGGCTCATCTTCAAGCTGCCACCCGCCGAGATCGCGGTGCACCCCACGACGGGCGAGCCGCAGCACGAGGTGTACCTCATGTGCGACGACCTCACCCATACCCTGACAACCCTGGAGGATCGGGGCGCCGAGATCTCACGGGCCATCACCGACCAGGGCTGGGGCCTGCTCGCCGCCGTCCGGCTGCCGAGCGGCACCGAACTCCCCCTGTACGAACCGCGCCACCCGACCGCGCACGGCGATTCACCCTGACGGCCTACCCGATGACGAATCACATCTCATATCTGAGATAACGTGACGCCATGGCAGACGACTACCTCGTACGCATCGGCAAGCTCATCCGTGACGCCCGGCAACACCGTGGCTGGACACAGACGCAGCTCGCCGAAGCACTGGCCACGAGCCAGAGCGCCGTCAACCGGATCGAGCGCGGCAACCAGAACATCAGCCTTGAGATGATCGCCCGGATCGGCGAAGCCCTCGACAGCGAGATCGTGTCCCTGGGATACGCGGGACCCATGCACCTCCGGGTCGTCGGCCGCCGTCGCCTCTCCGGCTCCATCGACGTCAAGACGAGCAAGAACGCCTGTGTCGCGCTGCTCTGCGCCTCGCTCCTCAACAAGGGCCGCACCGTCCTGCGCCGGGTCGCCCGCATCGAGGAGGTCTTCCGGCTCCTGGAGGTCCTCAACTCCGTCGGCGTCCGCACCCGCTGGATCAACGACTGCACGGACCTGGAGATCGTGCCGCCGGCCGAGCTCGACATGGAGTCCATCGACGCCGAGGCCGCGATCCGCACCCGCTCGATCATCATGTTCCTCGGCCCGCTGCTGCACCGCATGGACCGCTTCAAGCTGCCGTACGCCGGCGGCTGCGACCTCGGTACGCGCACGATCGAGCCGCACATGATCGCGCTGCGCCGCTTCGGCCTGGAGGTCACGGCCACCGAGGGCATCTACCACGCCCAGGTCGAGCGCTCCGTCTCCCCCGACCGCCCGATCGTCCTGACCGAGCGCGGGGACACCGTCACCGAGAACGCGCTGCTCGCCGCCGCCCGGCACGACGGCGTGACCGTCATCCGCAACGCCTCCTCCAACTACATGGTCCAGGACCTCTGCTTCTTCCTGGAGGCCCTCGGCGTCCGGGTCGACGGCATCGGCACCACCACCCTGACCGTGCACGGCGTGCCGCAGATCGACGTGGACGTCGACTACTCCCCCTCCGAGGACCCGGTCGAGGCGATGAGCCTGCTCGCCGCGGCCGTGGTGACGGAGTCGGAACTGACCATCCGCCGGGTCCCCGTCGAGTTCATGGAGATCGAGCTCGCCGTCCTGGAGGAGATGGGCCTCGACCACGACCGCTCGGCGGAGTACCCGGCGGACAACGGCCGCACCCGCCTGGTCGACCTGACGGTCCGTCCCTCCAAGCTGGAGGCGCCGATCGACAAGATCCACCCGATGCCGTTCCCGGGCCTCAACATCGACAACGTCCCCTTCTTCGCGGCGATCGCGGCGACGGCCCAGGGCAAGACCCTCATCCACGACTGGGTCTACGACAACCGCGCCATCTACCTCACCGACCTCAACCGCCTCGGCGGCCGCCTCCAGCTCCTCGACCCCCACCGCGTCCTCGTGGAGGGCCCGACCCGCTGGCGCGCCGCCGAGATGATGTGCCCGCCGGCCCTGCGCCCGGCCGTGGTCGTCCTGCTCGCCATGATGGCGGCGGAGGGCACGTCGGTCCTGCGCAACGTGTACGTCATCAACCGCGGTTACGAGGACCTCGCGGAGCGCCTCAACTCGATCGGCGCGCAGATCGAGATCTTCCGGGACATCTAGGACTCAGGACCGGAGAAAGCCGCGAGAAGCCGAAGAACCCCCGCGCCCCGCGCGGGGGTTCTGCCTACGATCCCCGCGTGGACTCGTACCCCTCTGCCCCGCCGCCGCCCCCGTCGTCGCCCCCGGGGGCCGTTCGGCGGTGGTGGCGGCGGCCGGGGGTTGTCGTCGGCGTTCTGGTCGTGCTGCTCGCGGTCGTGTGGGGCGTGCGGTCCTTCTTCGGCGGTGGTTCGCCGGAGAAGGAGACGGGGCGGGGCGATGACCGGCCGCCGAAGGCGACCGTCACCGTCTCCGCCGCTCCTGAGCCCACCGGGCCTCCCCTGCTCGTGGGGAAGGGTCTCGAGGAGGCCCAGGAGGTCGCCTCCGGGGCCGGGTACTCCGTCGTGTCGCACGACGCCTCCGACCAGGACGCCAGGCAGTGGGACGCGGACGAGTGGACGGTGTGCTTCCAGACCTCGGCGGGGCGGCGGGACGGTGGTCGGCCCGCCCTCGACCTCGGTGTGGTGCGTGTCGGGGCGCCCTGCCCCGCCGTCGACGGCGGGAAGCTGCCCTGGCCGAAGATGCCCGCCGTCACCGGCATGACCTTCGCGCGGGCCGGGGAGGCGCTGGGGCCGATCGGGTTCAGGAGGGTCGAGCCGGAGAGCGCGTACTCCGATGTGGCGCTGCCCGGCGTCGCGGATCCGTGGAAGGTCTGCTTCCAGGATCCCGAGCCGGGCAAGACGGTCGAGAATCCGCAGTTCGGGACCGTCTATCTGAAGCTGGCGCCGCCCGATGCCGCCTGTCCCGAGCGGGCGTATGCCACGTTGCGTCCCGCACCGACGCCGTAGCGGGGGGAGCTCAGCCGGCGCCCGGCATCACTCCGCCGCCCTTGAGCCGTTCGAGGTCGGAGGCGCGGACCTGGATCACGAAGAGGGCGACCAGGGCGCCGACGACGGCGAAGATCGCCGCTGTGACGAAGCCCGCGGAGACTCCGGAGGTGAGGACCTGGTCGCTCCAGGGCGGTGGGAGCTGGCCGGTTCTGGCGAACTGGGCCTTCTCCAGCGGGCCGGCCTGGGAGAGGAAGGCGGGGACCTGCTTGTCCGCCTCGTTGCGGCTGGCCGTGCCGAAGACGGTCACCAGGATCGACAGGCCGAGCGAACCGCCCACCTGCTGCATCGCGTTGAGCAGGCCGGACGCTGCTCCGGACTCCCTCTGCTCGACGTTCGACAGCGCCATGATGGTCAGCGAGACGAACATCAGGCCCATGCCGAGGCCGAAGACCAGGATCGGTCCGAGGATGCTGCCCGCATAGGTGGAGCCCACGTCGGTGAGCGTCAGCCAGGACAGGCCGGCCGCGGCGAGCACCGATCCCGTCACCATGAAGGGCTTCGGGCCGTACTTGGGCAGCAGGTTGGACGTGAAGCCGGCGCCGACCGCGATGATCGCGCTGACCGGCAGGAACGCGAGCCCCGTCGTCAGGGGGCTGAAGCCCAGCACCTGCTGCACGAAGAGGGTGAGGAAGAAGAACATCCCGAAGATGGCCGCCGCCAGGCAGAGCATGATGACGTAGGTGCCCGAGCGGTTGCGGTCGGCGAACATGTGCAGGGGCGTGATGGGCTGCTGGGAGCGCCGCTCGATGAGGATGAACGTGGCCAGGAGGACGATCGCGGCGGCGAACGAGCCGATCGTGTAGGGGTCGCTCCAGCCTTCCTGCGCGGCCCGGATGAATCCGTACACCAGCGCCACCATGCCGAGCGTCGAGGTCAGCGCGCCGGCGAGGTCGAAGTGGCCGGGGTGCCGCTCGGACTCCTTGACGTGACGCGGTGTGAGGAGCGCGATCACCACGGCGATCGGGACGTTGACGAAGAAGATCCAGCGCCAGTCGAGCCATTGGACGAGCATGCCTCCGGCCACCAGGCCGATCGCGCCGCCGCCGGCCGAGACGCCCGCGAAGACGCCGAAGGCCCGGTTGCGTTCCGGGCCTTCGTCGAACGTCGTGGTGATGAGGGAGAGCGAGGTCGGCGAGGCTATCGCGCCGCCGACGCCCTGGAGCGCCCGGGCCGCGAGGAGTTGCCACTCGCTCTGCGCGAGCCCGCAGAAGAGGGAGGCGAGTCCGAAGAGCAGCACGCCGAAGATGAAGACGCGTCGCCGTCCCAGGATGTCGCCGGTGCGCCCGCCGAGGAGCAGCAGGCCGCCGAAGGTGAGGGTGTAGGCGTTGACGACCCAGGACAAGCTGGTGGTCGAGAAGTCCAGCGCCGTCTGGATGTGCGGGAGCGCGATGTTCACGATGGTGATGTCGAGGACCACCATCAGCTGACAGGAGGCGATCACGAACAGGGCGATGCCCTTGCCGTCCCCACCCTTCTTCGGAGTGGCGGTCTGTGCAGGTGTCGTCGGCTTGGGTGTACTCATGTGGCGCCTCGGGCCTCGCCTGGTGAGTGTGCCGTGGGCCGGTCAGTCCACCTTTCGACACTAAGCCCGCCCCGCGCGGGTGACCAGTTGATCAAGCGGGCGCGGGTTCGTCGAGGACCGCGAAGCCGTCCAGCTCCACCAGGGCCTGCTCGTCCCAGAGGCGTACGACTCCGATGACGGCCATCGCCGGGTAGTCGCGGCCCGCCAAGCGGCGCCAGATCCGGCCCAGTTCGTGCGCGTGGTCGCGGTAGCCGGGGACGTCGGTGGTGTAGACGGTGACGCGGGCGAGGTCGGCGGGGGTGCCGCCGGCGTGCCGCAGGGCGGTGAGCAGATTGCCGAGGGCGGTGGTGAACTGCTCGGTGAGCCCCTCCCCCACGACCGTGCCCTCGGTGTCGAGGGCGGTCTGTCCCGCGAGGAAGACGAGTCGGCTCCCGGTGGCGGTGACGGCGTGGGAGAAGCCGGTGGGCGGGGAGAGTTCGGCGGGGTTGTGGCGGTGCAGGCTCATGCGGTCGCCTCCTTCGGCTTCAGGGCGTACGTCTCCCCGGCGGGCCGCTGCCCGCCGGGCGGCACCTCGTTGGGCGGCACCTCGGTGGGCGGCACCTTCGCGTACAGCTCCTTCGCGATGATCGTGCGCTGCACCTCGGTCGCGCCCTCGTAGATCCGGGGTGCGCGGACCTCCCGGTAGAGGTGTTCCAGGAGGTGGCCGCGCTGGAGGGCGAGGGCGCCGTGCAGCTGGACGGCGGCGTCGACGACGTACTGGGCGGTCTCGGTGGCGAGGAGCTTGGCCATGGCGGAGCGGCGGGGGACGTCGGGGTCTCCCTCGTCGTACGCGACGGCCGCCGCGTACACGAGGAGGCGGGCGGCCTCGGTGCGGGTCGCCATCTCGGCGACGCGGTGCGAGACGGCCTGGAGGTCGGCGAGGACGCCGCCGAAGGCGGGGCGGGCGGCGGTGTGGGCGAGGGCCGCGTCGAGGGCGGCCTGGGCCATGCCGACGGCGAAGGCGCCGACGCTGGGCCGGAAGAGGTTGAGGGTGTTCATGGCGACCCGGAAGCCCCGGTCCGGGGCGCCGAGGAGGTCCTCGGGGCCGACGGGGACGCCGTCGAAGGTGAGGGTGCCGAGGGCGTGCGGGGCGAGCATGTCGAGTGGCTCCCCGCCGAGTCCCGGGCGGTCGGCGGGGACGAGGAAGGCGGTGACGCCGCGGGCTCCGGCGCCCCGGGTGGTGCGGGCGAAGACGGTGGCGAAGTCGGCCTCGGGGGCGTTGGAGATCCAGCGCTTCTCGCCGTGCAGGCGCCAGCCGCCGCGTCCGTCGGGGACGGCGTCGAGGGCGAGGGCGGCGGCGTCGGAGCCGGCGTCCGGTTCGGAGAGGGCGAAGGCGGCGACGGCGCGTCCGGCGGTGGCCTCGGGGAGCCAGCGGGCGCGCTGGGCGGGGGTGCCGAAGGCGGCGACGGGGTGGGTGCCGAGGCCCTGGAGGGCGAGGGCGGTCTCGGCCTCGGTGCAGGTGCGGGCGAGGGATTCGCGCAGGAGGCAGAGGTCGAGGGCGCCGGCCTCGAAGAGGCGGGCGAGGAGGCCGAGCTCGCCGAGGGCGGCGACGAGGGGGCGGTTGACCCTGCCGGGTTCGCCCTGGTCGGCGAGGGGCTTGAGGCGCTCGGCGGCGAGCGCGCTGAGCTCCGCACACCAGGTGGTCTGTGCCGGATCGAGCGAGAATGCGGGCATGTGGGCCCTCTCCGGCGCCCTCCGGCGCCCTCGTCGCGGCGCCGTCCGGCGCCTTCGTCCCCGCGCCTCGCGGCGCCTTGGTCCCGGCGCCGCGAGGCGCCCTGATCCCGACGCCGTGGAGCGCCGTGGTCCCAGCGCCTCGCGGCGCCTTCGTCCCGACGCCTTGAGGCGCCCTGCTCCCCGCGCCCTCGGGCGCCCTGGTCGCCGCGCCCCGCGGCGCCCTGCTCCCTGTGCCGTGCGGCGCCTCCGTTCCGGTGCCCCCGGGCACCCTTGTCGCGAACCGTTGACTGTCGTCACCAACACGATACGCTCGTGGGGCGACGGACGACCCCACCACGACAGGGGGACGGACTCATGGAGCTGACGCCCTCGGCCCACCTCGACACGTTCGCCCGCGACCGGCTGCCGCCTCCCGACCGCTGGCCGCATCTCGTCTTCGACCTCCCCGAGCTCCGCTACCCCGACCGGCTCAACTGCGGCACGGAACTCCTCGACCGCACGGTGGAGCGGTTCGGCGCCGACCGGCCCGCCTTCCACGACGGCGAGGGCGGGGTCTGGAGCTACGGGGAGCTCCGCGACCGGGTGGACCGCATCGCCCACGTCCTCACCACCGACCTGCGGGTGCTGCCCGGCAACCGGGTCCTCCTGCGCGGCCCCACCACCCCCTGGCTCGCCGCCTGCTGGCTCGCCGTGATGAAGGCCGGCGGCGTCGCCGTCACCGTCCTGGCCCAGCAGCGCGCCCCCGAACTGGCCGTGATGGCCGAAGCCGCCCGGTGCACCCACGCGCTCTGCGACGCCCGGGTGCTCGACGAACTCCTCGCGGCCCGGATACCCGGGCTCCGGATCACCCCCTTCGGCGGGGACGGACCGGACGACCTGCTGGCCCTCGCCGACCGCCGGCCCGGCCCGTACGAGGCGGTGGCGACCGCCGCCGACGACGTGGCCCTGATCGCCTTCACCTCCGGCACGACCGGGCGCCCCAAGGGCTGCGTCCACTTCCACCGGGACGTCCTGGCCGTCGCCGACACCTTCTCCGCGCACGTCCTGCGCCCGCTGCCCGACGACGTCTTCGCCGGCTCGCCGCCACTCGCCTTCACCTTCGGCCTCGGCGGCCTCGTCGTCTTCCCCCTGCGGGCCGGGGCGAGCGCGGTCCTCCTCGAACAGGCCGGGCCCAAACAGCTGCTCGCGGCGATCGAGCGGCACCGGGTCTCTGTGCTCTTCACCGCGCCGACGGCCTACCGGGTCATGCTGGAGGAGCTGACCCAGGGCACGGCCCCGGAGGTGGCCTCGCTGCGCCGCTGCGTCTCGGCCGGCGAGAACCTGCCGGAGGCGACCTGGACGGCCTGGTACGCGCGGACCGGGCTGCGCCTGATCAACGGCATCGGCGCCACCGAACTGCTGCACATCTTCATCTCCGCCGCCGACGGCGACATCCGTCCCGGCACCACGGGCCGTCCGGTGCCCGGCTGGCAGGCCAGGATCGTCGACCGCGACGGCAAGGGCGTCCCGGACGGCGAGGAGGGGCTGCTCGCGGTGCGCGGCCCGGTGGGCTGCCGCTATCTGGCCGACCCCCGCCAGGAGGAGTACGTACGGGACGGCTGGAACGTCACGGGCGACACGTACGTCCGCGAGCCCGACGGCTGGTTCCGGTACGTCTCACGGGCCGACGACATGATCATCTCGGCCGGCTACAACATCGCCGGGCCCCAGGTCGAGGAGGTGCTCCTCGACCACCCCGACGTGGTGGAGACGGCGGTGGTCGGCCGCCCGGACGAGCTGCGCGGCCAGGTCGTCGTGGCGTACACGGTGGTACGGGACGGGGTGCCGCGCGACGCGAGCACCGCCGCCGCGCTGCGGGCCTTCGTCCGCGCCCGCATCGCCCCGTACAAATCGCCCCGGGAGATCGTCTTCCTCGACGCGCTGCCGCGCACGGCGACGGGGAAGCTCCAGCGCTTCCTGCTGCGGGACCCGGCGTGACCGGCATGACGTGTCCACCACCCCCTAAAGTGATCACGTGGCCGAGCAGCACACTCCCCGATCCCTGATCGTCTCCTTCTACGGCGCCTACGGCCGTGCGCCCGACGAGTCGCCGGTGCCGGTGGCCGCGCTCATCAGGCTGCTGGGCGCGCTCGGCGTCGACGCGCCCTCGGTGCGTTCCTCGGTGTCGCGGCTCAAGCGGCGCGGTCTGCTGCTGCCGGACCGGACGGCGGGCGGCGCCGCCGGGTACGCCCTCTCGGAGGACGCCCGGCGGCTCCTGGACGACGGCGACCGCCGGATCTACGCCCGTACGGAGCCGAAGCTGTCGGAGGGCTGGGTCCTGGCCGTCTTCTCGGTGCCCGAGGCCGAGCGGCACAAGCGGCACCTGCTGCGCTCCCGGCTCGCCCGGCTGGGCTTCGGCACGGCGGCGCCGGGCGTCTGGATCGCGCCCGCCCGGCTGTACGAGGAGACCCGGCACGCCCTGGAGCGCCTGGAGCTCTCCCCGTACGTGGACCTCTTCCGCGGCGACCACCTGGGCTACACGGCGACGGCCGAGGCGGTGGCCCGCTGGTGGGACCTGCCGGCGATCGCCGGGCTCCACGAGGAGTTCCTCGCGGCCCACGAGCCGGTCCTGCGAGCCTGGCGGTCGGCCCCGGCGGGCGCCGAGGACGCCTACCGGGACTACCTCCTCGCCCTGGACTCCTGGCGCCGACTGCCCTACGCGGACCCGGTGCTCCCGGCGGAGCTCCTGCCGGACGACTGGCCGGGCCGCCGCTCGGCGGAGGTCTTCACGGCCCTGCACGAACTGCTGCGGGACCGGGGCGCGGAGTACGTGGCTCCGTTCCTGTCGGACGCGCCCTAGGGGGTGTCCGGAAGGTCCCGCCCGGCTCTACTTTCCGTACGCCCCCTGGTGCCGTACGGCCAGGGCCCGCACCAGGCAGGTGAGGGCCGCCGTGCCGAGGGCCGCGCGGGCGATGTTCCACGCCACCCACGGGGTCTCGAAGGCGGCCCGGGCGGCCGCCGGGTCCCGGGTCGCCGCGAGGGCGTCGTTGAGCGGCACGTTCGCCGCCGAGGTGACCACGAGGACGGCGAGGCCGAGGACGAACGCGGCGAGCGTCCAGGCCCGGGCCCGGTCGGCGCGGTGCTGCCAGGCGGCCACGGCCGTGAGGACCGGCGCCCCGAAGAACGGGAGGAAGAACACCGGGTTCTGGATCACGTCGTTGATGTTCCGCATCACCTCGACGTAGACCCGGTCGTCGCTGCGCGCCAGCGCCGGCATCACCGAGCAGACGTACGCGAACCACACCCCCGCGACCAGTCCGGTCGCCACCGTCGCCGCGCCGAGGACCGCCCCGGCACTCTTCCCGCCCTTGTTCTCTGTCATGTCCCCATTCAAGGGCGGGGGCGACGGGCGGACCATGGCCTCGCGTCGCACCCGCATACGCGAGCGTCCAGGATCCTCAGTCCCGGCGGCCGGTGGGCGGGCGGCGGCTGCCCGCGCGGTACGGGGCGGGCCAGGGGGCGGCCGGGCCCCGGTACTCCTGCTCGGCCGCCGCGTGCAGGGTCCAGTGCGGGTCGTAGAGGTGCGGGCGGGCGAGGGCGCAGAGGTCGGCGCGGCCCGCGAGGAGCAGGGAGTTGACGTCGTCCCAGGAGGAGATCGCGCCGACCGCGATCACCGGGACGCCGAGCTCGTTGCGGATGCGGTCGGCGTAGGGCGTCTGGTACGAGCGGCCGTAGGCGGGCTCCTCCTCGGGGACGACCTGCCCGGTGGAGACGTCGATCGCGTCGGCGCCGTGGTCCGCGAAGGCGCGGGCGATCTCGACGGCGTCCGCGGCGGTCGTGCCGCCCTCGGCCCAGTCGGTGGCCGAGATGCGGACGGTCATGGGCCGGTCGGCCGGCCAGGCCTCCCGCACCGCGTCGAAGACTTCGAGGGGGTAGCGGAGCCGGGCCGTGAGGTCGCCGCCGTAGGCGTCGGTGCGGTGGTTGGTGAGCGGGGAGAGGAAGCCGGAGAGCAGATAGCCGTGGGCGCAGTGCAGTTCGAGGAGGTCGAAGCCGCTGCGGGCGGCCCGGCGGGCGGCCGCGGTGAACTGCTCGCGCACGGCGGTGAGTCCGGCGCGGTCGAGGGCGGCCGGGGTCTGGTTGACGCCGGGCCGGTACGGGAGGGGCGAGGCGGCGACGAGCGGCCAGTTGCCCTCGGGCAGGGGCTGGTCGATGCCCTCCCACATGCGGCGGGTGGAGCCCTTGCGGCCCGAGTGGCCGAGCTGGACGCCGAGCGCGGTGCCGGGCGCCGAGGTGTGGACGAAGTCGGCGATCCGGGTCCAGGCGGCTGCCTGGGCGTCGGTCCAGAGGCCGGTGCAGCCGGGGGTGATGCGGCCCTCGGGGCTCACGCAGACCATCTCGGTCATGACGAGTCCGGCGCCGCCGAGGGCCCTGGAGCCGAGGTGGACGAGGTGGAAGTCGCCGGGGACGCCGTCCTCGGCGACGTACAGGTCCATCGGGGAGACGACGACCCTGTTCCGCAGGGTCAGTCCGCGCAGCCGGAAGGGGGTGAACATGGGCGGGGTGCCGGGCGGGCAGCCGAAGTCGGCCTCGACGGCGGCGGTGAAGGCGGGGTCGCGCAGCCGCAGGTTGGCGTGGGTGACGCGGCGGCTGCGGGTGAGCAGGTCGAAGGCGAAGCGGCGGGGCGGGCGGTCGACGTGTCCGGCGAGCTCCTCGAACCAGCGGAGGCTGGCACCGGCCGCGCGCTGGGTGGACTCGACGACGGGACGGCGCTCCGTCTCGTACGCGCTCAGCGCCTCGTCGAGGTCCGGGTGGGCGTCGACGGCGGCGGCGAGGGCGACGGCGTCCTCGACGGCCAGTTTGGTGCCGGAACCGATGGAGAAGTGGGCGGTGTGGGCGGCGTCGCCGATGAGCACGGTGTTGCCGTAGGACCAGCGGGCGTTGGCGACGGTACGGAAGGCGGTCCAGGCGGAGGCGTTCGAGCGGAGCTCCCGGCCGCCGAGCGCCTCGGCGAAGACCTTGGCGCAGCGGGCGGTGGACTCGGCCTCGTCGAGCTCGTGGAAGCCGGCGGCCCGCCAGACCTCCTCGCGCATCTCGACGATGACGGTGGAGGAGTCGGCGGAGAAGGGGTAGGCGTGGAGCTGCATCACGCCGTGCTCGGTCTCGGCGATCTCGAAGCGGAACGCCTCGAAGGGGAAGTCGGCGGCCAGCCAGATGTAACGGCAGCGGTGGGGGGTGATGCGGGGGCGGAAGTGCGCGGCGTGGGTCTCGCGGGTGCGGCTGTGGACGCCGTCGGCGGCGACGACCAGGTCGTGCTCGGCGGCGAGGACGGCGGGGGGCGGGGCCTCGGTGCGGAAGCGGAGCCGTACGCCGAGCTCGGCGCAGCGGGCGTGCAGGATCTCCAGGAGCCGGCGGCGGCCGAGGGCGGCGAAGCCGTGGCCGGTGGAGGTGGTGCGGTGGCCCCGGTGGACGACGTCGATGTCGTCCCAGCGGACGAGCTCGCCGCGGAGCGCCTCGTACACGACGGGGTCGGCGTCCCGGATGCCGCCGAGGGTCTCGTCGGAGAGGACGACGCCGAAGCCGAAGGTGTCGGAGGGGGCGTTCCGCTCCCAGACGGTGACCTCGCGGGCCGGGTCCTGCCGCATGAGGAGCGCGGCGGCGTAGAGGCCGCCGGGCCCGCCTCCGACGACGGCGATCCGCGCGGGCCCCGGGCCGGGTCCGGGGCGGGGGCGGGGTCCGGGGCGGGGGTCGGGGGCCGGGGCGGGGGCGCTTCGGGGCTCCGGGCCCGGGGGCGTCAGCATCCCCGCCACTTCGGGGGGCGTTTCTCGGTGAAGGCGGCGTGGAACTCGGCGTAGTCCTCGCCGTTCATCAGGAGCGCCTGGGTGGCCGCGTCCAGTTCGACGGCGGCGGCGAGCGGCATGTCGAGCTCGGCGGTGAGCAGGGCCTTGGTCTGGGCGAGGGCGAGGGCGGGCCCGTCCGCGAGGCGGCGGGCGAGGGCGGCGGCCCGCTCCCCCGCCGCGCCCTCCTCGGTGAGTTCGCTGAGGAGGCCGATGCGCTCGGCCTCGGCGGCGTGGACGGGCTCGCCCAGCATGAGGAGACGGGTGGCGTGGCCGAGTCCGACGACCCGGGGCAGCAGATAGGCGGCGCCCATGTCGCCGCCGGAGAGACCGACCCGGGTGAAGAGGAAGGAGAAGCGGGTGGTGGGGTCGGCGATCCGGAAGTCGGCGGCGAGCGCGAGGACGGCCCCGGCGCCGGCGGCGACGCCGTGGAGGGCGGCGACGACGGGGAAGGGGCATTCGCGGAGGGCGCGGACGACCTGGCCGGTCATCCGGTTGAAGTCGAGGAGCCGGGCGGTGTCGAGGGCGAGGGTGGCGCCGATGATCTCGTCCACGTCGCCGCCCGAGCAGAAGCCGCGGCCTTCGCCGCCGAGGACGAGGGCGCGGACGGCGCGCTCGCGGGAGAGCTCGGCGAGGAGGTCGCGCAGGTCGGCGTAGGCGCCGAAGGTGAGGGCGTTGAGTTTCGCGGGGCGGGCCAGGGTGACGGTGGCCACGCCCTGGTCGATGTCGAGGCGCAGGTGCTGCCAGCGTGCCGTGCGGGGCGCGGAGCCGGTAAAGGGGCTCATTCGAGGGGCCTCCTTCCTCCGCAGGGAGGGTATCACCATACTGTGACTGTCGTCACGAGTGCGCGATAAGGCCGATGCGGGGGTGCCGTGGGAAGCGGATTTTGCACCTCGTAAGGTTGAAACCAGGACGTCTCGGGATGCCCCCACCCCACTCGCCCACCCGCCACCCGGCGAAGGGAGCCCGCCCCCCATGCCCGAAGCCACCCGCCCCACGGCCGCCGGACGCGCGGCGACCGGGCCCCCGCCCGCCGGGCCCGACACGGCCGGCCGCCCGGCACCCGAGCCTCCGGCCGCCGGGCCCGGAGTCGAAGCGGCCGGGCCGGCCACCTCCTGGCGCGTCCGGCTGCCCCACACCACCGCCGCCGTGCCGATCGCCCGCGCCCTGATCCGTACCGCGCTCACCGACACCGCCCCCGAGGCCGACGAGCGCCCCGACACCGACACGGCGGAGCTCCTCACCGCCGAGCTCGTCGCCAACGCCGTCGAGCACACCGCCGGGACCGGCCCCATCGAACTGGTCGTCGAACTGCTCCCGGCGCCGGGCGGCTGCCAGATCGAGGTCCACGACTCCCGGCCCACCCGCCCCGGCGACCTCGTCGACCCCGACCCGGCGGTCGGGGTCGACCCCTGGCAGGAGCACGGCCGCGGCCTCCTCCTGCTCCGGGCGCTCAGCAGCGACTGCGGCCACCGCCCCACCGCGCACGGCAAGGCGGTCTGGTTCACGCTCCCGGGGATACCGGCCCAGCGGCGTCGCCGGGCGAGCTGACGGGCCGCGGGGCGCGGCGCCCCTGGGCGCCGCACGGCGGCGCGCCGACGACCGGTGGGCCGGCCCGTGCGATCGGCCCGGTCCGGATCGCCGTAGCCCTGGCGGGCGACCCGGGACCCTCCGTCACGTGGCCGACGGCCGAGGCTGTTCGGGCGGGACCGAGCTTTCGGCCATCGCCATCCACTGGTCGAGGTCGGCCTGGGTGAACTCCGTCCAGGTCGGCATCCCGGGCAGTCGGCGGAGAAGATCGAACGCCTCCGCGATGTGCGGCCCGCGGAGCACCGGCGTGTGGCAGCCGGCGACGACCTCGGCGCCCAGCCGCTGGAAGTCCTCCACCACCGCGCCGAACTTCTGTTCGTCCGTCAACGCGACCCAGGGCGAGACCAGGCGTCCGCCGAAGAGCTGCCCGTCGCGGAATTCCTCCGCGGACAGGCCGGCCGTCTCGGGCAGGGGAGCGGGCACGTTCGTCGCGAAGGTGTCCACCGCCCACAGGACGCCGGTCTTCGTGTCGAAGAGGGCCCGGGTCGTCGGGTTGTCGTACAGCGGTGGCCGTTTGGCCACCAGCGTGCGGTCACCGACCTCCACCGTGTCCCCGTCGGTCATGAAACGGCACCGGTTGATCGGCGTCTCCCACTCCTCGGCCATGCGCCCGAGGGAGAACCAGGTCGTCAGCAGGGTCGCGTTCGGGCATGCGGCGAGGGCGGCCAGAAGGTTGCCGGCGTGATCGCGGTCGTCGTGGGTGAGGAAGACCCATCGCACGTCCAACGGATCCACCACGGACCACGCGGCCTCCAACCACTGGGACCGCACCGCCGGCGCCCCGGTGTCCACCAGGATCGGTTCGGCTCCCCGGATCACCATCGAGTTCATCGGGAAGTGGCCGACCGGCGGAGCCTCCAGGGCCCACGGAATGACGAACGTCTCCTCGGCGATCCGGTAGGGCTGCAAGAGTTCGAAGGTTTCTGTAGCAGTCATCGCCGCTCTCCCTGGAGTGGGCTTCGGCCACAGCGCCTGTCAATCCAGTCCAGCCCCGTGCCGCGCCCGCGTCAAACCGGCGGTCAGGGGCGGCCGCCGCTCGGCTACTCCCCCGTCGTACCGGCCAGCGTCGCGACCAGGACCGCCTTGATGGTGTGCATCCGGTTCTCGGCCTCGTCGAAGACGACCGAGTGCGCCGACTCGAAGACCTCGTCCGAGACCTCCAGCTCGGTCAGGCCGTGCCGGGCGTGGAGGTCCCGGCCGACCGCCGTGCCCAGGTCGTGGAAGGCGGGCAGGCAGTGCAGGAACTTGACGTCCGGGTTCCCCGTGGCGCGCAGCACGTCCATCGTCACGGAGTACGGGGCGAGGGCGGCGATCCGCTCGTCCCAGACCTCCTTGGGCTCGCCCATGGAGACCCAGACGTCGGTGACGACGAAGTCGGCGCCCACGACGCCCTCGGACACGTCCTCGGTGAGCGTGATCCTGGCGCCGCTGGTCTCGGCGAGCTTGCGGGCCGCGGCGACGACGTCCTCGGCCGGCCAGTACGCCTCCGGGGCGACGATCCGGACGTCCATGCCGAGCAGGGCGCCGGTGACCAGGTAGGAGTTGCCCATGTTGAAGCGGGCGTCGCCCAGGTAGGCGAAGGCGATCTCGTCGAGCGGCTTGTCCGTGTGCTCGGTCATGGTGAGCACGTCGGCCAGCATCTGGGTGGGGTGCCAGTCGTCGGTGAGCCCGTTGAAGACGGGCACGCCGGCGAAGGCGGCGAGCTCCTCGACCGCGGCCTGGCTGTCCCCGCGGTACTCGATGCCGTCGAACATCCGGCCGAGGACGCGGGCGGTGTCCTTGACCGACTCCTTGTGGCCGATCTGGGAGCTCGCGGGGTCGAGGTAGGTGGTGGAGGCGCCCTGGTCGGCTGCGGCGACCTCGAAGGCGCAGCGGGTGCGGGTCGAGGTCTTCTCGAAGATCAGGGCGATGTTCCTGCCGCGCAGCCGCTGGACCTCGGCGCCCGCCTTCTTGGCGGCCTTGAGCTCGGCGGCGAGCGCGATCAGGCCGCGGAACTCCTCGGCGGTGAAGTCCAGCTCCTTGAGGAAGTGGCGGCCGATGAGGTCTGTGGCCATGGGACGCGCTCCTGTGGGTACGGTCGGGAGGACGACGGTCGGGACTCTGGAAGTGTATACGCACTTCAACATTTCTATACAGCCCCCCTCTCCCGTGACCTTCGCCCTCAGGGGACGTCCCGGACCTCCGCCCCTCAGGCCGCGTCCCGCTCCACCGGACAGCTCATGCAGCGCGGACCGCCCCTCCCCCGGCCCAGCTCGCTGCCGGGGATCTCGATCACCTCGATGCCCTGCTTGCGCAGATGCGTGTTCGTCGTGACGTTCCGCTCGTACGCCACGACCACCCCCGGCTCCACGGCCAGCACGTTGCACCCGTCGTCCCACTGCTCCCGCTCGGCCGCGTGCACGTCCTGGGTCGCCGTGAGGACACGGATGTCCTGGAGCCCGAGGGCCGCCGCGATGGCACTGTGCATCTGCTCCGGCGGATGGTCGGTGACCCGGAGGGACTGCTCCGCGTCCCCCGGCTCGATCGTGTACGAGCGGAGCATCCCCAGACCCGCGTACTGCGTGAAGATGTCCTGGTCGACCATCGTCATCACCGTGTCCAGGTGCATGAACGCCCGCCGCTTCGGCATGTCCAGCGCGATGATCGTGCGCGCCGACCCCGCCGCGAACATCCCCCGGGCCAGCATCTCCACCGCCTGCGGCGTCGTCCGCTCGCTCATCCCGATCAGCACGGCGCCGTTGCCGATGACCAGGACGTCCCCGCCCTCGATCGTCGACGGATAGTCCGCCTGCCCCTCCGACCAGTGGTGGAAGGAACCCGCCTCCGGGCCCGTGAACAGCGGATGGTGCTTGTAGATCGCCTCGAAGTGCACCGTCTCGCGCTGCCGGGCCGGCCAGCGCATCGCGTTGATGGAGACGCCGTCGTAGATCCAGGCCGAGGTGTCCCGGGTGAAGAGGTGGTTCGGCAGCGGGCCGAGCAGGAAGTCGTCCAGATCCATCGCGTGGAAGCGGACCGAGGTCGGCTCCCGGTGCGCCGCCAGGAACTCCCGCTTCGTCATCCCGCCGACGAGCGCCTCGCCCAGCGCGGCGGCGTCCAGCGAGTCGAAGGCCGCGCGGAGGTGGTCGGTGGCGAGCGGCCCGTACTCCTTCTCGTCGAAGACCCGGTCGAGGACCAGCGCGCGGGCCGCCGGGACGTCCAGGGCCTCGCGCAGCAGGTCCCCGAAGAGGTGCACCTCCACCCCCCGGTCGCGCAGCACGTCGGCGAAGCCGTCGTGCTCCTGCCGGGCCCGGCGCACCCACAGCACGTCGTCGAAGAGGAGGGCGTCCTTGTTGGACGGAGTAAGCCGCTTCAGCTCCAGATCGGGCCGGTGCAGGATGACGCGGCGCAGCCGCCCGGTCTCGGAATCGACATGGAATCCCATGCGCCCATCCTGACGGAGCCGGGCGGCCCTGGCCCGCCTTTCGACGTGCTCACCTCGGCGCCCCTCGCGGTCAGGTGACCCACTGGGCCACGCCGATCAGCACGATCGCCACGACCAGCCCCCCGATCAGGAAGGCGGCCCGGCGCAGGAAACGGCGGGTGTAGCCGTTGCCGGGGTCGTCCGGGTCGGCGAGCGCGGGACTCGGGGGGGCCGGGCGGGGCGCGGTGCGCGGCAGGCCGTACGCCTCCTTCAGGAGCGTCAGCCAGACCGCGTCCGGCAGGCCCGGGCTCTCCCCGTCGACGATCAGCCAGAACGCCTCCCGGGCGGACGGCTCCGGGCTCGTACGGAGCCGCGACAGCAGCTCGGCGACCGTGCCGACCGGGGCGTCGCCGCCGCCGAGCAGGGGGCGGACCGCCCAGCGGTGCAGCTCGGCGGCGTTGGCCGCGCGCTGCTCCTCCGGCGGCTCGGAGGGATCCTCCCGCGCGGTGGGCGGCGGGACGGCCCACAGCTCCCGGGCGATCGCCACCTCGCAGAGTTCCCGGCGCATCGGATGGCCCCAGGACGGCAGGCGCTGGGCGATCTCCCGGAGCAGGACGGTGACGACGGCGTACGCCTGGGGCCGGCGCAGCGCGTCCAGGAGCTCGCGGCTGCCGCCCTTCACGACGAGCTCCCGCGCCTCCTCCACGCTCCGCACGGTCGGCAGCTTGTGCACGAGCGAGGTCTCGGCCTCCCGCCCCCGCGGCCGCCGCCGCGCGCCCTTGCCGGGCCCGGTCCACTGCGGCCCGACGACCGGCAGCACGGGCCGGGGGTAGGCGACCGGGCGGGGCTCGCCGGCGGGGCGAGGCGGTGCGGGGGCGGAGGGAGGTGCGGGCGGGAGCGGGGGCTCGGGGGTGTACGCGGGCGCCCGGCCGGGGTCGGACGACGGCTCGGGTACGTGCCCGTCCGGGGCCCACGACGCCCCCCGTCCGTCGTCGGGGTCCGGACGCCGGTCGGGCGGGACGGAGCGCTCCACCCGCCCCGTCCCGTCGGGCCGGACGGCCGGGCCCGGCCCGGGGACGGCCCGGTACTGCGAGCCCGACAGATCGGAGTACCCGCCACTCACCGGGTCGGGACGCCGGGGAGCCGACGGGCCCGGGTGCCGGGGGCCCGGGGAATCCGGCTCCCGATCGCCCGGGGAGCCCTGCTCACGGGAGGCCGGGAAGCCCTGGCCCCGAGGATCCGCCGCGGCCTGGTCCCGACGACCGCCGGCCTCCTCGTACCGAGGGCCCGCCAGGCCCCCGTCCCGGGGGGCCGGGGCGCCCTGGTCCTGGGTGCCGGGCGCGTTCAGGTCCTGGCGACCCCCGTACCCGGCACCGCGTACGCCCTCGTCCCGGGAGTCCGGCGGGGTCTGCTCCCGTCGGCCCCCGGCACCCCCGTACCCGGCGTCCCGAGCTCCCCCGTCCCAGGAACCCGGCGGGGTCTGCTCCCCGCGCCCCCCGTACCCAACGCCCGGCGCGTCCTCGTCCCGAGGGTCCCGCGCGTCCTCGTACCTGGGATGCGGTGCCGTCCGGTCCCGCCGGCCCCCGCCGCCGTACCCCGAGCCCGGCCCGTCCCCGGCCCAGGGGGTCGGTGTCCCCCGGTCCCGGTCCTCGGGCTCCGGTGGGAGCGGGTTCCTTCGGCGGGAGGCGGACGTGCGGGGGTCGACGGCGTCCAGGCGGTCGGCGGCCCGGGACGCCGTCTCCAGGAGCGGGCCCCGGTAGGTGGCGGCGGCGGTGCGGAGGGCTCTGCCGATCACGCGGTCGCGGCCCTTCCCCTCCTCGACCTCCCACAGGTGGTGGCGGACGAGCCGGGCCGCGACCTCCTCCGCCCGGTCGCCGCACCGCTCGCGCGGGTCGACGCGGCGCCGCTCGGTGTTGCGGCTCGCCGCGCCGGACCAGCGGCCGACGAACACGAAGCGGAGCGAGGGCAGTTCGGCCGTGTCGTGGGTGGCGAAGGTCCAGGGTCGTTTGGTGAGCGCGCCGAGCATGCTGTGCAGCCCCCACAGCACGGGGCAGGCGGTGTCGCCCCGTTCGTCGAGGACGGTGAACAGGTCGTCGGGGTGGCGCAGGAACTCCGCGACCGCGCCGACGAGTTCCTCGGCCGCGTACGGCAGGAGCCGGTCGAGCTCCGTCAGCCCCCCGCGGCTCGCGGCGGGGACGAGGGCCTCCGCCGGGACCACCGGCAGCGGCCCCCGCGCCTCGGCGGCGTTCGCGGCGGCGGCGCCGTCCCAGTCCCAGCCGTGGAGCCCGAGGCAGACGGCGGGGGCGAGGAGGGTGGGCGCGCCGACGAGGGCGTGGCAGAGCACGGACGTCCTGCCGTCGGCGTCCGTGAAGGGCGTACGCCGGATGAGCATCACGTGGTCGCGCCGCCTCAGCCGGATCAGGGCCGGCCGGGTCTCGTCCCCGCCGGGCCGCAGCACGGGGCCGGAGAGCTGGAAGAGGTTCTCGGTCTCGTCGCGGGGCCCGGACCAGGCGACGGGCCCGAAGCCGGTGTTGCCGGTGAGGTTCTCGCTGTCCCAGCGGAAGACGATCTGGTCGGCCTCGTTCTCCGTCCGTGTCATCGGACGATCCCCTCCATAGGTTCCGCCCCGGGCAACAGCCCGCACAGGGCGAAGAGCGACAGCAGCGGCGCGAGGACCCGGCGCGGCCGGGCCCCGTGCGGGAATCGGTCGCCGCGCGCCTGCCCGCCGGTCGCGGCGACGAAGTGCAGGGTGCAGTCGGCGCAGTCGTCGAAGGGCTTGAGCCAGGCGGCGCTGGCGTGGTGGGCGAGGAAGGCGTACGCGTCCCGGCTCTCCTCGCGGAGCGCGGCGGGGTCGTGGCGGCCGGGCAGCGCCCGGCCGAGCCAGCGGTCGACGACGGGTTCGAAGCGGACGAGGTCGCTCTTGTTGACGGCGAGCGCGGCGGGCGCGGCGACGAGTCCGCCGTGCTGCCGGGGGATGCGGTTGAGCACGGTGGTGAA